>CAZLGF010000081.1:0-1934 GCA_964558955.1 uncultured Coriobacteriaceae bacterium | reverse complement strand
TCTCGGAGAGCAGCGGCAGGATGTCCTTGGTGTCGGGCACGAAGGTCACGTCGCGCAGGTGCCCGCCGATCGCGACCTCGCCCTCGCCCGAGAGCGTGCGGCCCACCAGGTCCTTGATGTGCGCGATGCCCACCACATTGTCGGGATCCTCGTGGTAGACCGGCACGCGCGAGAAGCCCGTCTTGCGCATGGTGTCGAGCACGCTGTTCACGGTGTCGACGTCCTCGACCATGGTCACGTCGACGCGCGGCACCATGACCTCGCGCGCCACGGCGTCGCCGAGGTCGAAGATCTCGTGGATCATGCGCTTCTCCTCGTCGAGCAGGGTGTCCTGCTCGGAGACCATGTACTTGATCTCCTCCTCTGAGACGTTCTGGCGGTCATCGGCGCTCTTGATCCCGAAGAGCGTCGCAAGACCGTTGGCGCTCGCCTGCGTGAGCCACACGAGCGGCTTGGCCACCTTGCGAAACGCGCTGATGGGGCCGGCCACGGACTTGGCCATGCCCTCGGCGTTCGAGAGCCCGATGCGCTTGGGGATGAGCTCGCCGATCACGATCGAGAGGTAGGACACGACGAGCGTGATCGCGATGGGCGACACGACCGGCGCGGCGGCCGTGAGCGGCGCGATGCCGAAGGACGAGAGCCACGTGGACAGCGGGTCGGACAGGGTGTTTGACGAGACCGTGGCCGAGAAGAAGCCCACGAGCGTGATGGCCACCTGAATGGTCGCCAGGAAGTCGGTTGAGTTGGTGGCGAGCTCGAGCGCGCGGGCGGCGCGCTTGTCGCCCTCCTCGGCGTCGTGCTCAAGCGTGGCGCGCTTGGCGGTGGTGAGGGCCATCTCCGACATGGAGAAGTAGCCGTTTAACAGCGTGAGAAGCAAGGTGGCAACGATGGAGACTGCTATGCCCATGGCAACTAGTTCGAACCTCCCAGATCAACGGATGGGCTGACGGCTCCGGCGGAGCCGCGGGCGCCGAGCGCGCGAGGCGCGATGACTGCGGGCGGCGCCCAACCCGCGGACGACGCATCAGATCACGTAGAGGATCACCGCCAGGTACTGAAACACGCTACCGGCGAGCACCCACAGATGCCAGACGCTGTGCATGTAGCGGATGCGCTTCATGGCGTAGAACGCCGTGCCGATGGTGTAGCTCAGCCCGCCGACCACCAGCAGGGCGAGGGCCACCGGGTCGAGGGCGCCCACGAGCTGCGGCAGGCGAAACACCACAAGCCAACCCATGATGAGGTAGATGACGAGACTGACCCAGCGCGGCTGGCGCTGGCGACCGATGATCTCGAACGAGATGCCCGCAAACGCGAGCACCCACACGATGACGAAGAGCACGATGCCGCCCGCATCGATGAGCGTGATGAGGCAAAACGGCGTATAGCTGCCGGCGATGAGCAGGTAGATGCTGCTGTGGTCGATCGTGCGGAACACACGCTTGGCAGAGGGCACCTGAATGGCGTGATAGAGCGTGGAGGCGAGGTACTCCAGAATGAGCGCCGATCCGAAGACGATCGCCGAGGCGAGGTGCGTGGGCTCGGCACCACCAAGCGCCGCCTTGACGATGAGCAGAACGAGGCCGGCGATGGCGAGCAGCACGCCGATGCCGTGCGTGATGGAGTTAGCGATCTCCTCGCCCAGCGTATAGAGCGGAAGCTCACGATCAGCCGTGGGCGCGGTGCGGGGAACCAGGGGGCAGGAGCGGCGTCGCTTGCGGCATGTCGCGCACACATCGGGCACACCCGGCATGCGAGACGCCCCCGTCTGCGGGGCGGGGTCGGGCACCTCTGCGGCGCCCGTGGTACTTCGTGATGAGGAACTGTCGCCAGAAGCGGACATGAAACGTAGTCCTCCAAGATAGGTTGACCGAAAAGTATAGCAAAGGGGCGCGAGCGCGCACAAGGCGGGGCGCGCTGCCCCCGGTGGC
>CAZLGF010000080.1:0-5862 GCA_964558955.1 uncultured Coriobacteriaceae bacterium | reverse complement strand
CCGATGCCGCACCATGCGCCGATGGGAGCCAGAAGCATGAGGTTCAGCGGAATCACGATCATGAGCGACAGGGCCGGCACCACCACGAGCTTGAACAGGTCCGGAATGAAGCGATCGATCGCGTGATAGACGAGCGCGAGCCCGCCCACGCCAAAGATGACGGGGAAGACCGAGCTCGAGTAGTCGAACGAGGGGATGTCGAGGCCGAAGAGCGTGTAGGCCACGTCCCCGCTCTCGACTGCCGCGACGAAATCGGGATACAGCAGCGACCCCGCGACGCAGAGCGCCAGGAACTCGTTCACGCGGAACCTGCGCGCCGACGACACCGCGAGCAGGAATGGCAGGAAGTAGAAGGGGATGTCCGACATCATGGTGAAAATCGCCCAGGTGCCGGCGCTCGTATCGATCCCAAAGCCCGACACGATCGCCAGGACGCCCTTGATGATGCCGCCCGCCACAAGCGCGGGGATGATGGGTGAGAAGATGCCCGTGATGGCGTCGAGCAGGTTGAACCGCGCGCCCGGCGCGGCGTCACCCGTCGCCGCGCCCCCGCCGAGCAGGGGCTCGAACTCCATGAAGACGTCGCTGACCTTGGGGCCGATGATGATCTGCCACTGACCGTCCTTGATCTGCGCGCCCATGGCGCCGTCCATGGCCTTGAGCGCCTCAAGGTCCGCCTTCGCGTCATCCTTGAGATTCACCCGCAGGCGCGTGATGCAATGCGTCGCGTGCGTCACGTTCTCCGCGCCGCCCAACTTCTCCAAGATGTCGGCGGCAAGCTGCTTGTTCGTCAACATCGCGTGCTCCCTTCGCGCGTCCGTCGCACCCCTACGCCAAGTCCTCGCCGTTGCTGGCGATGCACTTCTGATACCAGTAGAACGAGTCCTTGCGGAAGCGGTCGCCCGTGCCCGCCCCGCCGTTGTCCAGATCGACGTAGATGAGGCCGTAGCGCTTGTCCATGGTGAGCGGGCCGCATGACACGACGTCGATGAAGCCCCAGATCATGTAGCCGCGCACGTCCACGCCGTCGATCACGGCCTCCTTCAGGCACGCGATGTGGTTTCGCAGGTAGTCGATGCGGTAGTCGTCATGGACCGTGCCGTCGCTCTCAAGCACGTCCGAGGTGCCCAAGCCGTTCTCAGCGATGTAGAGCGGCAGACCGTAGCGGTCGTACATCTGGTTGAGCGTGATGCGCAACCCGATCGGGTCCATCTGCCAACCCCACTCGGATGTGGGCAGGTACGGGTTCTTGTTGGCCAGGACCAGGTTGCCGGCCGTCTTCTCCCAACCCTGATCGGTCGTGGAGACCTGGCTGAAGTAGTAGGAGAAGGCAAGGAAGTCGACGGTGTTCTCGGCCAGGAGCTCCTCGTCGCCCGGCTCCATCTGGATCTCGACGTCACAGCGGTCGAAGTAGCGGTCCATGTAGGCCGGGTAGGCCCCGCGCGCCAGAATGTCGGTGTAGAACCAGTTGGCGTACTGGTCGTCCTGGAGGGCCTGGAGGTTGTCCTCGGGCCGACAGGTCGCGGGATAGGTGCAGAAGCGCGCGATCATGCCGCCGATGGGCGTGCCCGGCAGCATCTCATGGCAGAGCTTCACCACACGGGCATTCGCGACGAACTGATGATGGAGGCACTGGAAGACCGCCTGGTTCGTGCACTCGGGGTCGCCCGGGATGAGGCAGACGCCATCCCACGGGGCGAAGCGCCCGGCGTTGAACTCGTTGAACGGCAGCCAGAAGTCCACCACGTCGCCAAGCTCCTCGAAGAGCGTTCGCGCATAGCGCACGAAGAGGTCGATTGTGATGCGGCTTCGCCAACCGCCGTAAGCGAGCACGAGGTGCACGGGGATGTCGTAGTGCAGGATCGTCGCGAACACCTTGATGCCGCGAGCCTGGCAGCGCTCGAACATGTCGCGGTAGTACGCGATGCCCTCCCGGTTGGGCTCGACGTCGTCGCCGTTGGGGAAGATGCGGCTCCACGAGATCGAGGTGCGGAAGAGCTTGAGACCCATCTCGGCGAAGAGCTCGATGTCGTCGCGGTAGCGATGGTAGAAGTCGATGCCACGACGATTGGGGTAGTAGGTGGTGGCATCGTCGGCGAGCGCCGCCTCGAGCTCCGCGCGCGAGAAGGGCGAGCCGTGGTGCTTGCGCTCGACCTCCTCATGATCCCACGTGGGATCGAGATAGCGCATATCCTGCGTCGAAGCGCCCTTGCCGCCCTCCTTCCAGCCTCCGTCAGCCTGCGAGCACGAGATCGCGCCGCCCCAGAGGAAATCGGGGTCGAAACCGGTCTTGAGCCGTGCCATGGAGCGCTCCCTTCAGCCAGGTCGTTGCGGGGGGCGTTGCAATGTGGGGTCAGTATACGGACCCCCCACGCTGGTGAGGGCGTTTGAGCAGGGCACGAAACAAGACGGACATACAGGCCCCGCTCAGGCGGACGGCGCGGCGGCGGACCAGCGCGGGCCTGGGCCGTGCGCGGGCGCGGCCCGTGCGTGCCCGGCGCGCGTTCGGCCGTGTGCGCGTGCTCGCCGTGCGCGGGCGCGCGTGCTCGACCCATACGTGTTCGGATCCGTGCGTACCCGGCGCGCGCGTATTCGGGCCCGTGCGCATTCGAGCCCGTACATGCTCGCCGCCCACGCTCCCCTCGCGACGCCGGCGCTGAAAGAATCGACCGTTTGGACCATTGGTACCGTTTGCTCACCTTCGGAAATGGTCCAAACGGTCGATTCTTTGCCGGTGGCACGACGTGAGCAGAAGGCTTTTTCAACTAGACCAATACCGTGCGGTGCAACTCCAAGGGGCACGCTCGCGAGTGCGGCGAAACGCTGCAACACGTAGCCCCGCACTACAGCGAGAGGGCGAACAGGCGGCGCTTCCCATATTCCCCGCCGACGAAGAACAGCCTGCCATCGTCGTAGAGAAGTTGCTGCTCCCACACGTCTCTGTCACGGCCCTCGCCATCAAAGACGAGCTCGGGAGCCTCTGGCTTGTCGCCGATAACCACGCTGCCGTATACGCCCGCACGTCCGAGATAGTACAAGCTCTCACCTACTACCACGGGAGTCGACTCGAGCTCGGAATGCCTCACGGTGCGCACCGGCTCGAGCGTCTCGGCGTCGCACACGACCCATGCACCCTGCGAGGGGTCATAGTCTCCCTCGAACCGCTCGGCATCCTCCGCCTGCGTCGCCGCGTTCACCACGACCAGATCATCCACGAGCACGGGCCGGGCACCGGAGGGAACCCGCAGGTCGGCGCCTCGACAGGCCTCATCCGTACGTTCGGCAACCAGCTTGCCATCTTCGATCCAGATCTTGTAGAGCGTGCCGAGACGAGACTGGGCGTAACAGGGCAATCCGCCATCAGCAGAGCAGGTAAGCCCCATGTACACCTCGCTGTCGGTCTCCACCCGATCAAGGAGCTCGCCCGTACGGATGTCAAACAGCCCGATACCGGATCCATCGGGCATCGGCGTGAGAAGCCCCGTCTCAATGGCTACGGGGTACCCGATTCCGCCCGCCGCATCAAACCGACCGTCAAGCCGCTGCGACCACCGGACCTCACCCGTATCCGCCTCAACGCAGACGAAGGTGGAACTGTCCTCCATCTGGAAGCTCGAAAACCCCACCGCAACAGCATCATCGCGCACCGCGATCTCGGTGCAGTCCCAAGCACCAAGCAGATCCTCATAGCTACCGTCTGCAAGTTGGGCAACCCCACCGGTTGGACGCACGGGACAAGCGGTCGTCAGCCATCGTTGAGAGCCATCCGCCATGTCGAACGCTGCGATGCATCCGCCTGAGGTCGCCAGATACGCGATGCCCTCATCGACGGCGACGCCCACCACATCCCCCACCGGCCCGTCCTCGGTTTCCGCCGGCATCGCGATCGAGCGAACGAGCTCCCCCGACTCGCGATCAAACGATAGCGATGATCCACCAGCGCCGACGAGCACAAGGGCGTCCCAGACGGCCACGCTGCTTGTTGTAAGCAACATGTTGAGCGTCATCTGAGAAAGCGGCTCGTCATCAGAGGAGGCATCGGAGGATGACAGCAAGAGCGCCTGCCATGCAAGGTCGACGGTACGGATCGACGCCTCCCCAGATTGCAGCCGCTCAGCATTCGAGCCCTGAACGTCTCCCGATCCATCAGATGATGCCGATTCCGCACATCCGGAGAACGTCATCCCGCACAAGCCCAATGCTGATAGAACTGCCGCGCGCCTGGTGATGGACTTCACGCCACTCGACCTCCTCGTGCTATAGGGACATGTCGTGATAGAAGCTCATATCGATACGGATCAGCAGGTGTCTGCCCTTGCATGGCGACGCATGAGCACCATGGGCTTGCAGCACCTATCCAAGCTCCCAGAAGGCACATACCTTACAGAACACAACTGAGCAAAACGCGATGATTCCGGTTTGCCCATTGGACCAGAAGGGCCAGCGCCACATGCGGTGCCCGGCCGCACCGCACCGGTGCCGGGTTGCGACATCGATGGTGCTAAAGCATGGCGCCGAGGCGTGCTATTGAGTAGCGCTGATCGAGCGCATGCTCAGCTACAGCTCGCTGCCGAGCTCCTTGAACCCCTCGCCGAGAGCCTCGCTCACGTCGGTGATGATCATGATGGCATCGCGATCGTGCTCGGCGACCACGACCTTGAGCAGCGGGACCTCGCGCTTGCCAAGGATCACGAAGAGCATGGGGCGCTCCTCGCCCGTCCACTCGCCGCGCGCCTGGATGCGCGTAACGCCGCGCTCCATGCCGTGCAAAATGTCATGCGCGATGGCATCGGGCTGGGACGAGATGATGAACGCCGCGCGCTGGGCGTTGCCGCCGTCGACCACGAGATCGACCACGTATCCCGAAAGCACCATCGAGAGAGCCGCATACAGGGCGTTCTCCACCGAGAAGACCGGCGCGCTCGCCGCACAGATGGCAACGTCGATCACCATGACCGTCGTGCCGACGGAAAGCGCCGTCTTGCGCGAGATGATCTGCGCCACCGTGTCGGACCCACCGGTGTTGGCGCCGCTGCGGAAGACAAGTCCATATCCCAACCCCGAGATGATCGCGCCCCAGAGCGCCGCGAGCATGAGGTCATCCGGCGCAAACGGGGTAACCGCCGGGGCTAGCAAGTCGGTGAAGACGCCAAGGAGCACGAAGCCCACCACCGTGCGCAGGGCATAGCGCGCGCCGCCCGCGCGAAACGCGACGAGCATGAGGATCGCGTTGAAGACGATGGTCTGAATGCCCACGGGCAGCGTGATGCCCCACGTTGACGCGATCGCAGCGATGATGGTCGCCAGACCCGTGACCCCGCCGGCAGCGAGGCCGTTGGGAACCATGAACGCGTCGATGCCCACGGCGGCGATGGCGCACCCTGCCGCGATGAACGGCATGTCGCGAATGAACTGGGACTGGATGGTGCCGCGCGCGTCCGTGCGCCGAGCCATGGCTGCTCCTCCCTGCGCACGGTACCACGCACCGCCGAACCCTAACAGGCGCATCGAGTTCTCAAAAACGCACGTATTGTAGCACGCTCCTCCAGGCGGGGGTCAATGAGATCTCCAGGCGAGAGCGGCGTTCACTCGCCTACGAGGAACCTCGGCTGTAAGAATTGCGGTTTGTTATAGTCGAACGGCGATCGGTCAGGTAGGCCCTCTTTCGGCAAGCCTCTGACCTGCGATTCCTTTGATGACTGTGCGCGGATACATGCGAAATCCCGCTCCTGACTATAACAAACCGCATTTTTGGCCGGCGCGATGGCCCGATCGTCCGCTTGGGCCAAACGAGACGCGCGATTTGCGGGAGCCGCGCGCCGCCCCTGGGCGCCCCACGCGTGCCCGCCACGTGGCATCACC
>CAZLGF010000079.1:1871-6049 GCA_964558955.1 uncultured Coriobacteriaceae bacterium | reverse complement strand
CTTCGCCGCGTATGCGCAGCTCATGCGCGCGGGCGTGGTGAGCGCGGGCGACGAGGTCGAGTTCTGCGTGCCCACCGGCAACTTCGGCGACGTGCTCGCCGGCTACTACGCCAAGCTGCTGGGACTCCCCGTCGCGCGCCTCGTCGTCGCGAGCGACAAGAACAACGTGCTCTTCGACTTCCTCACCACGGGCGTCTACGACCGCAACCGGCCGTTCTTCACCACCACCTCGCCCTCGATGGACATCCTCATCTCCTCGAACCTCGAGCGCATGCTCTACTACCTCTCGGGTGGCGACTGCGAGCTCATCGCGCGCCTCATGGATGACCTAGCCGAGACCGGCCGCTTTGAGGTGCCGCCTGCGCTGCTCGCCACGATTCAGGGGGTCTTTGCCTGCGGCTGGGCGGACGAGGATCAGGTGGCGGACGCCATCGCCGCGTGCTGGCGCGACCACGGCTACCTCATCGACCCGCACACCGCCTGCGCCTATCACGTCGAGACGAACCGCGCGGGCGAGCCCGCGGCCGCGGCGCGCGTGATCCTCTCGACTGCGAGTCCCTACAAGTTCCCCCGCGCCGTCCTCACCGCGCTGGGCGAGCCCTGCCCTGAGGATGACTTCGCCTGCATGCGCGCGCTCGAGACCGCGACCGCGACCTGCGCGCCCACGCAGCTTGCAAGCCTCGAGAAGGCCGCCGTCCTGCACGATGACGTGGTCGACATCGACGGCATGGCAACCTTCGTCGCACAGGCAGCCGGGAGGCTTGCATGATCCGCGTCACCGTCCCCGCCACGAGCGCGAACCTCGGCATCGGCTACGACACCCTCGGCATGGCGGTGTCGCTCTACGCCCATGTGACGTTCGACCGCGCGCCCGAGCCCGTCATCACCGGCTGCCCCGAGGAGTTCCGCACCACCGACAACCTAGTGTACCAGTCCTTTGAGCAGGCACTTGAGCACTGGGGCGAGAAGCCCTTCCCCATCTCGGTCCACATCGAGACCGAAATCCCCGTGGCGCGCGGACTGGGGTCGAGCTCGACCTGCGTGGTCGCGGGCATCATGGGCGCGGCGGCGCTGACCGGCCACACCGTGACGCGCGAGGAGCTCGTCGCCATGGCGACCGCCGCCGAGGGGCACCCCGACAACGTGGCGCCCGCGATCCTCGGCGCGGCCGTGTGCTCGTTCACGCCCGAGGGAGCGCTGCCGCGCTGCCTGCGCTACGAGGTGAGCCCGCGCCTGCGCTTCATCACGGTGATCCCGCCCTACGAGGTGCAGACGAGCGAGGCGCGCAAGGTCGTCCCGCAGGAGGTGCCGCTCTCGACCGCCATCTGGCAGATGGGGCGCATCGCCGGGCTCACCCGCGGGCTTGAGACGGGCGACCTCGATCTGATCGCCGCCGCCAACGACGACCGCCTGCAGGAACCCTACCGCCGCGCGCTCATCCCCGACTACGACGCCATCCGCGAGGCCTGCCTTGCCGGCGGGGCCAAAACGCTCTGGATCAGCGGCTCGGGCTCAACCCTCATGGCCGTGACCGACGACACCATCGTGGCGAAATTCCTGCAGGTGAAGCTCCGCGCGGAGTTCCCTGCGTGCGAGACGCACATCCTCACCTGCGACACCGAGGGCGCTCAGATCGAGTACCTGTAGGAGCGGCGCCAGCGCGCAGAGGACGCCAGTGCCGAGGGGCAGCCGCGCGCAGCGGCGGCGCCGCGCAGAGGGGTGACAGCGCGCACAGGCGGCGCCGTCTCCCTTACGCCTCGGACAGGCACGCCTCCTCGATGCGGCGCTTGAGCGCGTCGATTCCCACGCCCGTCTCGGATGACGTGATGATGACGTCCTCCGGCGGAACCGAGAGCTGCCGCTTGATGGCGGCCGCCTGCTGCGCCTGCTTACTGCGGCTGAGCTTGTCCGCCTTGGTGAGCGCCACCACGAAGGGGTACTCCCCCTCCTGCAGAAACTCGATCATCTGGTGGTCGAGGGCGCTCGGGTCATGGCGAATGTCGACGAGCGACACCACGAGGTTGAAGCTGCGCTCGAGCGCGAAGAAGTCGCCGATGAGCTTGGCCCAGCGGCTGCGCTCGGCCTTGGAGCGCTGCGCGAATCCGTATCCGGGCAGGTCGATGAAGTGCACGCCATCGGCCTCGAAGAAGTTGACGTTCGCGGTCTTGCCCGGGGTGCTCGACACCTTGACGAGGCCCTTGCGCCCGAAGATCTTGTTCATGAGCGACGACTTGCCCACGTTGGAGCGGCCGACGAACGACACCTCCGGGCAGGTCGACGGCGGAATCTGCGACGCGGCGCCGTAGCTCGCCACAAACCGCGCCCGCTGGTAGTTGATGCCCTCTGCCATGGATCCTCCTCGGAGCGCGCCTACGCGAGCCCCATCTTGGCCGCGAGACGCCGCACGATGGCCAGCGTGATCGAGCTCGCCGTGTGCGCGTACCCCTCGAGCTCGAACTGCTGGCTGCTGAGCTCGTCATAGCTCTCGTCGCAGGTGTCTGAGATCGCGCGGAGCACGAGGCAGTCCACCCCGTTCTTGGCCGCGACGTGCGCGATCGCCGCGCCCTCCATCTCGGCGCAGTCAGCCTGGGTCGCGCTGGTCACGGCGGCGCGCATCGCGTCGCCGGTGACGAAGCGGTCGCCCGTCGCGATCGTGCCGCGCAGATAGCGATGGGGCTCGCCGGACCCGAAGCGCCGGAACGGCGAGGCGTCGGCCGCAGCGCGCGCGGCCGAACCCTCCGCGACCTCCTCAGCAGGCAGCGCGGCGTCAACGTAGCCGAAGGCCACGAGCGTCTCCTCGGCGAGATCGACGAGAAAGTCCGACGACGTGAACTCCTCGAGCCCGGGCGCCGACTCGGCGATGAGGGCCGTGTCGGTGTCGACGTAGCGCAGGCGCTCGCCGATCACCACGTCGTTCACGCGCAGCGCGGGATTGAGCGCGCCGGCGATCCCCGAAAAGATGAGGGCGTTGGCGCCGTATGCGCTGATGAGGTGCTGCGCCGCCGCCGCCGCGTTGACCGTGCCCATGCCCGCCGTGGTGGCGACGAGGGTGAAGCCCCGGTACGAGCCGCCCACGATCGTGAGGCCCGCCTCCTCGGCCACGGTGCCCCGATCCACTGCGTGGTAGATCTGGCGCACCTCCTTGTCCAACGCGCCGATGATAGCGATCGTCGGTGTCATGGCGCCCTCCTACCTCGTCTCATGCGCGGATTCATGCGCACCATCATACCCGAGCGGTGCGGTAGTATCGAAGAAGCATGATCCCTCCACCCTGAGAGGAGCCGTGGTATGGAACGCGTATTGCTCGGTGCGCTCGAGGCCGGCGGCACCAAGATGGTGTGCGCGACCGGCTATGCCGACGGGACGGTGGTCGCCTCATGCGAGCTGCCCACCACCACGCCCGACGAGACCATGGAGGCGGTCAACGCCTGGTTCGCCGACACGGGCGTCGCGGCGCTCGGCATCGGCGCCTTCGGGCCCACGGCCGTCGATCCGGCCTCGCCGCGCTTCGGCCAGATCCTCGAGACGCCCAAGACGGCATGGCGCCACTTCGACCTGCTCGGCTCGATCACGCGCGCGCTCGACGTGCCCTGCGGCTATGACACCGACGTCAACGTCGCGTGCCTCGGCGAGGTCACCTTCGGCTGCGCCCAGGGTCTCGACACCGTGGTCTATCTCACGATCGGCACCGGGGTGGGCGCGGGCGTGCTCGCGGGCGGGGCGCTTCTCCACGGCATGCTGCACCCGGAGGCGGGGCACATTCTCGTCACGCGCGACCCGCGCGACCCCCTGACCGACTCGAGCGCGTGCCCGTACCACGCCTCATGCCTTGAGGGGCTCATCGCCGGCCCCGCCGTGGCCAAGCGCTGGGACGGCAAGCGCGCGGGCGACATCGCCGCCGACCCCGCGGCGATGGACCTGCTCGCCGGCTACCTCGCGCAGGCGCTGAGCACCTACATCCTCTGCTACGCCCCACAGCGCATCATCATCGGCGGCGGCGTGGCCGACCACACGCCCCTCGTCGAGCTCGCGCGCCCCAAGGTGGCCGAGCTGCTCAACGGCTACCTCGTCACACCTGAGATCGCCGACCTCGACCACTACATCGTGGGCAACAGCCTCGAGGGCAAGCAGGGCATCATGGGCTGCTTCGAGCTCGCGCGACGCGCGCTCGAGAAGAC
>CAZLGF010000079.1:0-1771 GCA_964558955.1 uncultured Coriobacteriaceae bacterium | reverse complement strand
CCGCGCGGCCCTGCTGGATGCCCCGGAGCACCGCCGCGCGCAGCGCGGGGATGCGCTCCTTGTCCATCTGCGGCACGCCCTCCAGCCGATACGCGATCCCCAGCTGCTCGTACTTCGCCACGCCCATCGTGTGATAGGGCAGCATCTCGAGCCCGGTGACGTTGCGCCACGGGGCGATGAGGCGCCCGAGGCGCTCGCACTCCTCGACCGTGTCGGTCCATCCAGGCACCACCACGTGCCGGATCACCACCGGGATGTCCCGGCGCGCCAGCTCCTCGCCAAAGGCGAGGATGGGCTCCGGGTCGCGCCCGGTCAGCGCGCGGTGCGCAACGGGGTCGGCGTGCTTGATGTCGAGCAGCACCAGGTCGGTCTCGGCGAGCACGCGCTCAAAGCGCTCGGGATGCTCGGGCGTGTACGCATATCCGCAGGTGTCGAGGCAGGTGTGAACCCGGCCGCGCGGACGGGCGTGCATCTCACCGAAGAGGTCGGCCAAAAACCCCGGCTGCAGCAAGGGTTCCCCGCCCGAGACGGTAATGCCGCCCGTGCGGTAAAAGGCGCGATTGCGCTCGAACGCATCGACGATGCGCTCGACCGTGACGAACGTGCCGGTACCAATCGCCCAGGTATCGGGATTGTGACAGTACGCGCAACGCATGGGACACCCCTGCATGAAGAGCACGAAGCGGATGCCCGGTCCGTCGACCGTCCCCATGGTCTCGATCGAGTGGACGAACCCGCCCATAAACCGCGTCGGCTCATGCTGCGCGTCGCCGGAGAGGGCGTCGAGTTCGATGTTTGCCATATCGCACCTCTCTCGTCTCGCACCGCGGCCCACGGGCCTGGCAGGCACCTGTGAACCGAGCTCGCGCCGGCGCGCAACGCCCGCGACCCCGCGCGCTCGTCCCGCAGCCCGCAAGCCCTCCCCCTCACCATAGCACCCGCACGCGAGGCGCGAAGCGGCAGCAGCCGGCCGGACCCATGCTATGATGCCAGCACGAAACCACGGCTGAGGAGGCACCATGCAGATCACGCGCGCGGCGATCGTGGGCAAGGGAGCGGTCGGGCTGCTCTACGGCGACCTCATCGCACGCGCCCTCGGCCCTGAGGCGGTTGAGTTCGCGATGGATGACGCGCGCTTTGAGCGCCACCGCGGCGACCGCATCACCATCAACGGCGCGCCGTGCGCCATCACGACCATCCCCATGAGCGCGGCCGAACCCGTCGACCTCGTCATCGTCGCGGTCAAGGCGACCGGCCTCGACGACGCGATCGAGAGCATGGCCCCGCTCATCGGGCCTGACACCTGCATCGCCTCGCTCGTCAACGGCATCACCAGCGAGGAGCGCATCGCGCGGCGCTACGGCTGGGAGCGCCTCGTGCTCGGCATCTGCCAAGGGATGGACGCCGTCTTCCTCGACGGCGCGCTCACCTACACGCACACGGGCGAGATCCGCTTCGGCGCGGCGCCGTCCACGCTCCCCGGCGTGGTCGAGGCCGTCTCCGACTTCTACGCCCGCGCGGGCATCGCGCACGTGGTCGAGCCGGACGCCCTGCGTCGCATGTGGGTGAAGCTCATGCTCAACGTCGGCATCAACCAGACCTGCATGGTCTTCGGCGGGACCTACGGAAGCGCGAGCGAGCCCGGCGAGCAGCAGCGGTGCTTCATCGCGGCGATGCGCGAGGTCGTCGCCGTGGGACGCGCGGAGGGCGTCGATCTGGGCGAGGCCGACCTCACCGAGATGGCGCGCCTCATCGCCTCACTCGACCCCGC
>CAZLGF010000078.1:0-6264 GCA_964558955.1 uncultured Coriobacteriaceae bacterium | reverse complement strand
CCCAAGGCCGGCCGGAGCGGTAGATCGGACGCACCTTCGTGAAGCGAGGACATAGGTCCAGCCCTTATTGCCAGCTCCACGCACACAGCGCGGACCGGAGGAACATCCTCCGGTCCGTTTTGCGTTCACGACAGGCCGCGCCCTTAGGCGCGACGGGCGCGAGACGTCCCCCGGATCTCATCGTAGAGCCTCCGCGTCTCGGGCTCAGGTGATCCCTTGACGCGGTGCTCCAGCTCGCTCGCATGCTCGCCATACAGATCGAGCGCCTCGCGGCGGCGCCCCGCGAGATCAAGCACGCGCATCGACGCGCGCACCAGGTCCTCGCGCACGGGAGCGAGTTTGAGCACGGCATCGACCAGCCACGAGGCCGACGCGACGTCATCCTCCTCGAGCGCGACGGTGATGCCGCGCAGCATGCAGTCGGCGTAGCGGTTCTGCAGCACGTTGCGCATGCGCAGAAAGAACGGGGGCGGCGAGCTCTCGGGCACGAAGAGCCTGCCCGTATAGGTCTGCTCCATCTTCAGACACGCGGTGACAACCTGCGGACCCGATACCCCTCGTTTCTTGATGAGAATCTCGCGCGCGAGCGCCTCGAACTGCATCACATCCGACCTGACGTACTCCAGGTTGATCGCGACGCCGCCGCCCTGCGTGATGAGGTACTGAGGGCCGCCCTGCACCTGGCCGAAGGCGCGCCTCAGCGCCGTCAGGGCCGAATAGAGGCTGTTGCGCGCATGGCGGTAGTCGGCATCCGGCCAGAACTCATCGATGAGCACGCGCCTGCTCACGAACGTGCCCATCGCGAGAACGAGGCGCGCGGCCAGCGCGCTCGTCTTGCGCTGCCGCCACCGATCATCCGTGAGCGTGTGACCGTTGCGGGTCACCTGGAAGCCTCCCAGCAAGTTGATGCAGAGTTGGCCGACGGCATAGTCACCCTCATCACCCACCACCGAGAACCCGGGCGCCTCGGGAGCGACGTCCTCCCCGCCAAACGCGTACCCCGGCATGAGCGCAGCGGGTATCAGGCGGCGCACGGCGTCGGCGCGCTCCCTCAGAACCGAAAGGGCGAGGCGCACCGGCGTCCGCACCGCGGTCTCGAGGAGCTCAGAGCGATGAAGTGAGAACCAGGCGGCGAGCTCGGCTTCGAATCCGGCCGCCGACAGGGTGAGGGCCACCGTCCACGCCTCGACGGGCGCGCACGGGCCGCTCGCCAGATCGAGGAGCTCCGCTCGCGCGCGAACCGCCGTGCGCGAGCTGTTGCGCAGGCTCGCCACGCATTCGAGCAAGACGGCCCACGCATGGATGCCGAGGGGCCGCTCAGCGGTGAGCTTGAGCACCTGCTGACCGCGAAACTGGGCATTGAGTGCCTGTCCGAGCGACAGGTTGAGCCATCCCTCAAGCACCATGCAGGCGAGCTGCAGTGGCTGATCAGACAGGCGCACGGCCATCGTTCCCGCGTCGGCGAACGCGCGCTCATCGATCACCGGGGCGCCGAGGAACAGCCGACGCATCGAGATGACCGTCCGCACCATCACGAGCACCGGAACCAGGCCTCGCTGGCGCAGCACGTCCTCGGCTGCCGCGAGCTCGGCGTCGCGCCCATCAAGCTCCATCGCCGCACCGCCCGCCAGGTCGTCGATGAGGTCGCCGCATAGCGCGAGCACCACGCCGAGATCGAGCGCCACCGCGGGACGGACCGAGTCGACTGCAGGCTGCGACGCGGGCGCGGCATCCGGATCGACGCCCAGGAAGCGCGTCAGCACCTCGCAATAGCTCCGCACACGCGCGGCGGCGGGCGAGCTCGTGCGCGCCTGCGCGCCGAATGAGACCGATGGCAGCGCGATGCCCGGGCACGATATCCAGGTGCGCGCGAGCGCGCAGGCGCACTCCCAGTCGGCCGCGCTCACGTCCTCGACGATCTGATCCGTACGCAGGCGCAGCTCCGCCGCCAGGGCGCGAGCCTGCTTGAAGTCGCCCACCGTGAGCGACGCGGCGTAGCGCGCAAGGGTGACCCCCACCCGCTCGCGAGCACGCGCGACGCCGTCCACACCGCGCGCGTCCCCAGCGGGTGCGAGCGCGTCGAGCAGGGCGCGCCCGTACCCCGCCAGCACGAACGCGAGCGGATGCTGCGACACCACGTCGGCGAAGCCCTGCGCGTCGAGCAGCGACGATGCGAGGCTCATCGCCTCATCAACCCGTTCGGAGCGCAACAGCGCCCGCACCGCCTTGAGCACCAAGGAGGGCTGCTCGGACGCGATGGCGCGCCGCACGTCCGCGAGCGCGTCCGTCGCTGCGCCCAGGCACGAGAAGCGCTGCTCCGCCACATCGATGCCGAACACAGGGTAATCATGGACGAGCTGACCGAGCTCATGAGGCGCAAGGCGCACGCCCGCGCGCTCGATTTCGTGCACCGTGCCACTCCCCATCAGAAGCATCATCTGCACCATGCGCCCGAGCGCGCGGCTCTCATGCCTCATGTCCTCGAGAACCGCCCGGTAGAGACTATCGACATAGGTGTCGAGCAGTGACCTCACGCCGTCGGCCCGCTGCACCGCGGCCGAAAGCGCCGTCACCAGCACCGGCACGCCCTGCGTGAGACCGTAGACATCGAGCGAGCCCGCGATCGAGAAGGTGCGCGCCCATGCCGCGTACTCGCGCGGATGAACGGCGAGCGCCTGCGCGCCGATCTTCGTCGCGTCGCGCAGAAGAGCTCGCGCGTCGGCATGGGATGGGACGGTCGACACGATGAACTCGAACCCCAGGTCCCGCAGCTCGCGCATGCGCTCGACGCAACGCTCGAGCTCGCTGCGCTCCCAGCGCGGAAGGTTGTCGACCGCGATGACCGGCCGCGCCGACACGGGCATGCGCCCCATGCAGGTCTCGAAGACCTCGATCAGCTCGTCGCACGTGCAGCCTGTCGCATCCACCAGATGCGCGAACCCGCGACCCGGGTCGCCCGCGATCTCCTCGACGTATTGCATCAGCAGCGCGGTCTTGCCGAAGCCCTCGGGCGCGACCACGATCGTGGCGTTCGCCGTGCGCGCCTGCCGGATGATGGTGCGCATGAGCTCGGTCCGCCGCACGGTGAAGCTCGGACCCATGGGCATGCGCGGTGCCATCACACCGTCAGGGTCCTGCCGCTCCTCCGTCGCTTCGCCGAGCGCCGCCTCACCCCGTTGACGTCGTGCCGTCCCACGCGGGCCATCGCCTGCAATCTTCATCATCATGCCTCCCCCATTCCATCCGTCCCTTCACACACACTACGAAGGGGCAGGATGGTGGCAACCGCTCACATTCGACCCATCGGTCCCGCTGTCAGATCTCAATGAGATTTCTGCACGAAACACGTCAGACGCTCGCGCCGTACCACCGGGAGACATCTGTGCAGCTCATCTACGCACAACAATTCGCGCCATTATGCCATGAGCTCAGGCGCTCGTCCAAGCAAAGTGACCCCACGCCGATCTCACGGCGATATGCCGCCATCTAGAGATTTGCCGACCCTTGGTCCGGGCCGATATGCTACACGCCTCACAGCCCCTGAATGACGCATGCCGTTAGGTCATGGCAAGACGTTCGTCAGGCTGAAGTGGGCTGCGTCGGGTCGCGCAGGGGCGGGTACACGCCATCGCCCCGCGGCGCCACGCGCCGCGGGGACAGTCATGCGCCATGCGCACCAGACGCCGCGGGGGGCGGTCAGGCGCCGTGGTGGCGAGCTCCGGTGCCAGGCACGCCAGTCGCGTACCATATGTGCTGGTCACGCACCATGCGCGCCGATTATGCCTCGCGCGCTCCGTGCGCCTCAAGCGCCGCCTGCATGACGTGGCCGAGCGGCAGGCCCGTGCGCCGCGCGATCGCCGCGGCGTCCTCATACTCCGGCGCGGAGCGACGCGCGCCGTCGGGAAGGGTCACGGTCTTCATGCGGACCGGCCCCCACGGGGTATCCGCCACCTCCATGGCACGCGGGAGCGGGGTCCGATCGCATGCCCAGCGCCGGATGCCGATGGTCGTGGTTTCGGCGAAGATGATGCTCTCAAGCCGCTCCACGTCCTCGGGAGTCGCGACGACCTGCAGCTGCCAGGCAGGCCGCCCTTTCTTCGCGAACACGGGCACCCAATGAACCTCGCGCGCGCCGGCCTCCCGCAGGCGCTCGGCAGCGTAGGCGAGCATCTCGCCCGACGCGTCGTCGATGTCGCACTCGAGACGCATGATCGCGCCGAAATGGGCGGCGTCGATGGTGGGCGCCTGAGCCTGCGCGCCGGCATCCTGAGCGATAGACGCAGGTCGTGGCGCCGGCATCTCCTCGATGACCATCGCGCGCAGCATGCTCGGACGGCGATACGCTCGCTTTCCGGCGCCGATGCCCACGGCGACCACGCGGAAGCGCTCCGGGAGCTCATGCTCGGCCTGGGTCGCCGCCACGATCGCCGCGCCCGTCGGGGTCACGAGTTCGCCCTCGACATCGCAGATCGACAGGGGGATGCCGTGCTCCTGAACGATGTTGAGCGTCGCCGGCACGGGAATCGGAACGACGCCGTGCTGGCAGCGGACGGTGCCGCGCCCGTCAACGAGGCCCGGCACGATCACGCGGTCCACGTCGAGATCGTCGAGCGCGACGGCCACCGACACGATGTCGACGATCGAATCGATCGCCCCCACCTCGTGGAAGTGCACCTCATCAAGGGGGACGGCGTGCGCCTTGGCCTCGGCGGCCGCCAGCACGGCGACCATCCGATGCGCGAGCTCGCGCGCGCGTGGCGCGAGCTGGCCGGCGTCGATGATGCGGTCGATGTCCGCCGGGCCGCGATGCTCGTGATGACCGGCAGGGCCGTGCGCATGGGCATGCGCATGGTCGTGGTGGTGATGGCCGCAGGCGTGATCATGGTGGTCGTGATGTCCGTGGTCGTGATGGTGATGATCGCAGGCGTGGCCGTGATGATGGTCGTGATGGTGGTGGTCACACACCGGGGCCGGCCCATGGTCATGCCCCGCACCATGGAGGTACGCCATGTCGTGGTCATGGTTCTCATGCGCGGCGTCGAGCACCACATCGAAGTCGCAGCAATCGATGCCCGCCTTCTTCACGCGGCTCACGCGGATCTCGTATCCATCGACCGGAAGGCTCGCGAGGGCGTCGCGCAGGCGCGCCTCGTTCGCGCCCAGATCGAGCAGCGCGGCGACGCACATGTCGCCGCTGATGCCATTGGTGCAATCCAGGTAGAGCGTCTTTCCCATCGCGACTCCTCAACACCGTGCGCGCCAGCCGCGCCATGGCGAGCGGCCTGCTTCCTCATTCCTGGTAACCCTACCCGCTTGGAGTAGCTCTCAGTCAAGCGGGCAGAGGTGCCGCACGTCAGCCCGCATGACGCCAAACGCGCCCGGAGCGCGCCGGCCACGCGGCCGCGTGGCGAGAGCCTGTGCCAGCTGCTATCATTACCGCGGAACCGCAGACAAACCCTCTGCAGGCGACACGGCCTCGGAGGCGGCGCGGGCGCGCCCGCGCTAAGACGCGCGAAGGAGAACCGGTGGATCGCACGAAGATAGCTCAGCTGTACGCCGACGCCGATGCGCTCGGCGGCCAAACCGTCACTGTGGCGGGATGGGTCAAGTCCATCCGCGACATGAAGAACTTCGGCTTCGTGACCTTGAACGACGGCAGCTGCTTCCGTGACCTGCAGGTCGTCATGAACCGCGAGACGCTCGCCACCTACGATGAGATCGCGCATCAGAACGTCTCGGCCGCCCTCATCTGCACCGGCACGCTCAAACTCACGCCCGAGGCGCAGCAGCCCTTCGAGCTCACGGCGACGTCCATCACGGTCGAAGGACCCTCCGCCCCCGACTACCCGCTGCAGAAAAAGCGCGCGACCGTCGAGTTCCTGCGCACCCAGCAGCATCTGCGCCCGCGCACGAACCTCTTCCGCGCGGTCTTTCGGGTGCGAAGCGTCGCGGCGGCAGCAATCCATCGCTTCTTTCAGGATCGCGGCTTCGTGTACGTCAACACGCCCATCATCACGGCGAGCGACTGCGAGGGCGCGGGCGAGATGTTCCGCGTGACCACGATCGACCCGGCTCATGCGCCGCTCGTGACGGAGGAGCAGGCCGCCGCCTCGGGCGGCGCGCTTACCGCGGGCGATGTCGACTGGAGCCAGGACTTCTTCGGCGTGCCCGCATCGCTCACCGTATCGGGCCAGCTCAACGCCGAGAACTTCGCCATGGCCTTCGGCAATGTGTACACCTTCGGCCCCACCTTCCGGGCGGAGA
>CAZLGF010000077.1:0-6280 GCA_964558955.1 uncultured Coriobacteriaceae bacterium | reverse complement strand
AACTCGACCTCGTCGCCCGCGCTCACCACGCCCGCGCGCATGAGCTGCGCATATGCGGCGAAGTAGTAGACCACCTGCGGCACGAGGCGCCCGACGTTGATGGAGTTGGCGCTTGAGAGCGTCACGCCCTCTTCGGCCAGGCGCTCGGCCAGTGCGCGGTCGCCGAAGATGCGCTTGACGGCGCTCTGCGCGTCGTCGAAGTTGCCGCGGACCGCGCAGACGGCGACGTTCGCGCCCGTCTGCGTGGTCATCTGCAGCTCCTGCACGCGGCTGACCTTGCCCTCGGGATAGAAGACGGCGATCCCGCAGCCGGGGGCGTCAGCGAAGCCGGCGAGCGCCGCCTTGCCCGTGTCGCCCGAGGTGGCGGTCACGATGAGCACCTTGTCGGCGGCCTCGCCCTGGGCGCGCGCCATGAGGCGCGGCAGCATCTGGAGCGCCACGTCTTTGAAGGCGCTCGTGGGGCCATGGAAGAGCTCGAGCACGAAGGTGGGCGCGCCCTCGGCGGACGCGAGCTGCACGAGCGGCGTCACCTCGTCGACTGCGAAGGTGTCGCCGTAGGCCTCATCCACGCAGGCGGCGATCTCGTCGGCCGTGTAATCAGGTAGTAACATTCCCAGCACCGTGCGGGCGATCGAGCGGTAGTCCATCGACGCGAGCGCGCTGACGTCGAGTTTCTCCGAGCCCAGGGCATCCGAGACGAACAGGCCGCCGTCGGGCGCGAGGCCCGTGCGGATGGCGTCCTTGCTCGTGCGCGCATCGGCGCGTGAACGTGTACTATGATACAGATTCATATGGGTAGCTCCTCAAATGCTGCAGCGTGCAAGGTAGGCACATACTATCAGAGCGCACGGATTCCTCTTCGCCCGGGACCAGAAAGGTAATCGCTTCGTCATGATTAAGATCGCCAAGTTCGGGGGGTCGTCGGTCGCCGACGCCGAGCAGTTCCGCAAGATCCGCGCCATCGTCGAGGCAGACCCGGCGCGCCGCTTCATCGTGGTGTCGGCGTGCGGACGCCGGTACAAGAGCGATTCCAAGGTCACGGACCTGCTCTATCTCGTCTCCGCCCACGTGCGCTACCACGTCTCCTGCGACGACCTGCTCGCCGACATCGGCCAGCGCTACTTCGACATCGCCGACGAGCTCGGGCTCACCTATCCCATCCGGGAGGAGTTCGCGGCCTTTGCCGACCGCGCCCGTGCGGGCGAGCTGACCACCGAGGAGCTCGTGAGCCGCGGCGAGTACTTTACCGCGCAGCTCATGGCCGAGTGGCTCGGTCTGCCCTTCCTTGACGCCGCCGACGTGGTGGCTTTCCATCACGACGGCACGCTGTCGATGCGCCGCACCGAGGCGCTCGTGCAGGAGCGCGGCATCCCCGGCGGCTTCGTCATGCCGGGCTTCTACGGCGCCACGCGCGAGGGGCAGATCAAGCTGCTCGATCGCGGCGGTGGCGACATCTCCGGCTCTATCCTCGCCAAGTGCCTCCACGCCGATCTCTACGAGAACTGGACGGACGTTTCGGGCTTTTTGTCGGCCGACCCGCGCATCGTCGAGCGGCCGCAGCCCATCTCGCGCGTCACCTATGCCGAGCTGCGCGAGCTCTCCTACATGGGTGCGTCGGTCCTGCACGAGGAGGCCGTCTTCCCGGTCATGGAGGCGGGCATCCCCATCGCGGTGAAGAACACCAACCGCCCTCAGGACCAGGGCACGATCATCTCGGACCGCGAGGACTACATCTCGGACGAGCCCATCATCACGGGCGTCACGGGCAAGCGCCACTTCGTGGCCGTGCACATCCTGAAGGACCACATGTCCAACGAGGTGGGGATCGTGCGCCGCGTGCTGTCGGTCTTCGAGCGCTATCAGGTTTCGATCGAGCACATCCCGTCGGGCATCGACTCGTTTGCCGTGGTCGTGCAGGGGGCGGACGTCGAGGACAAGATCTGGTCGATCGTCGCCGACATCAAAAACGAGGTCGACGTCGACTCGATCAAGGTCGTGGAGGACCTCGCCCTCATCTCGACGGTGGGACGCAACATGATCGGCCGCCCGGGCGTGTCGGGCAGCCTCTTCGCGGCGCTGGGCCGCGAGGGGATCTCGATCCGCATGATCGCCCAGGGCTCAGACGAGATCAACATTATCGTGGGCGTGCATGACAGCGACTTCGAGCGCGCGATCCGGGCCATCTACCGCGCCTTCTCCGACGGCGATCACCTGCTCGAGCTTAAGGACCTCAAGCGTGCCGAGGAGTCTGCGCGCCCCGTGCAGCTTGGGCAGTAGGTATCCGCGCTTCAAGCGGTCGCGCTGAAGACGCGCATGCGACGCGGGATGGTGCCATCGAGCGGCGCCATCCCGCGCTTTCATGAGGAGCCGTTCTTCAATTGGTAACATGTCCCTGCTACAGTGCGGAAAACTTTGCCGCTCGCAGGGCCGCGCGGCAACCACCACGGCCGCGAGGGGGCACGGCATATGAAGGACTACACGGTAGCCATTCTGGGCGCGACGGGTGCGGTGGGCACGCAGATGCTCCAGTGCCTCGATGAGCAGGATTTTCCGATCGGCACCATCAAGCTGCTGGCGAGCGCGCGCAGCGCCGGCAAGACCGTGGCGTTCCGCGGCGAGGACGTGGTGATCGAGGAGGCGACGCCCGAGGCGTTCGCCGGATGCGACATCGTGCTCGGGGCTGCGGATGACGCCATCGCCCGAGAGCTTCTGCCGGCCGCCGTCAAGGCCGGTGCCGTCGTGGTCGACAACTCCCACGCCTTCCGCATGGATCCCACGGTCCCGCTCGTGGTTCCCGAGATCAACGCGGAGGACGTCTCCTGGCACCGCGGCATCATCGCGAACCCCAACTGCGCGACCATCATCGCGCTCGTGCCCACGTGGCCGCTGCATCAGCTCGCCGGCGTGACGCGCATGGTCGTGTCCACCTACCAAGCCGCTTCCGGCGCGGGCGCGCCGGGCATCGCCGAGCTCGAGGCGCAGATCGCGGCGCTCGGCCGGGGCGAGGAGATTCCTGAGCCGCGCGCCTTCGCCGCTCCGCTCGTGAGCAACCTCATCCCGCAGATCGGCGGCTTTGACGATGAGGGCTACACCTCGGAGGAGATGAAACTCCAAAACGAGGGCCGCAAGATCATGCACCTGCCTGAGTTGCGCGTGTGCTGCACGTGCGTGCGCGTGCCGGTGCTCCGCTCGCATTCCGAGAGCGTGACGCTTGAGTTCGAGCGCGACATCACGCTCGATGAGGCTCGCGCGGCGCTTGCGTCCGCGCCCGGCGTGAAGCTCGTGGACGATCGCGCGGCCGCGAGCGCGCACGATCGCTTCCCCATGCCGATCGACACCTCGGATCAGGATCTCGTGTGGGTGGGACGCCTGCGGCGCGACATCTCCAACCCCGAGGCGGCACGCGGCATCACGTTCTGGTGCTGCGGTGACCAGATCCGCAAGGGTGCGGCCACGAACGCCGTGCAGATCGCCAAGCTGCTGGTCGCGTAGGGGCCGACCCGCTGGCCTGCGGTCCCGGCCTGCCATCGCCTGAGCTCTGCTGTCGTCAGTCGGCCTCTGCTGCCGACCGGCTCCTGCTGCCACAAAGAGGCTCCCGTCCTGCCGTTTGAACGGCCGGTAGGTGCCCTTTGCCGCTTCGCGGTACGATGGGGCCGTGATCGCACCGCAGACGAGAGGAGCCGGCATGGAGTATCAGCAGATCGGGCAGACGGGAATCACGGCGTCGCGCGTCGCCCTCGGCGTTATGCGCATGATGCGCGCGACCCGCGAGGAGGCGGCCGAGGCGGTGCGCGCGGCGCTTGATTGCGGCGTCACCTTTTTCGACACGGCGGACATCTACGGCATGGGTGCGTCGTCGCGCGCGCTCGGGCAAGCGCTGCGCGACAACGACGTGGCGCGCGACCAGGTGATCATCCAGACCAAGTTCGGCATCGTGCCGGGCAAGCGCTATGACTTCTCACGCGACCACCTGATGGGTGCCCTCGAGAGCGAGCTCGAGGCGCTTGGCGTGGACTACGTCGACATCGCGCTGCTGCACCGGCCCGATCCCCTGGTCGACCTCGATGAGTTCGCGGGCGCCATCGCCGAGATGGTCTCGGCGGGCATGGTGCGCCACGTGGGCGTGAGCAACATGAGCCCCTGGCAGGTCGATCTGCTTCAGAGCGCGCTCGACGCGCGCCTCGAGGTCAACCAGCTGCAGTTCAGCCTCGCGCACGCGCAGGCCGTGAGCGCCGGGCTGCACGTCAACATGGAAGGCGCCGCCGACGCGGGCCTCGGCGTGCTCGAGCACGCGCGCCTGCGCCACATGACCGTTCAGGCGTGGAGCCCCTTCCAGTTTGGGACCTTCGCGGGCTGCTTCATCGGTGACGAGCGGTTCCCCGAGCTCAACGCGGCGCTCGATGCGGTGGCGGCGGAGCATGGCACCACCCCGACCGCCGTGGCGGCCGCGTGGATCCTCCATCATCCGGCGAAGATCCAGGTCGTCTGCGGATCGATGTCGCCCGAGCACATCAGCGCGGCCTGCGCGGGCGCCGAGATCGCGCTCACGCGGCAGCAGTGGTGGGATCTCTACCTGGCGGCGGGAAACGACCTGCCGTAAGCGACCGGGAGCGTCATCGCGGGCGGGCCGTATTGGGCCGTCCCGCGTCGGGCCATTCCGTGTCGGAGGCCGCCTCGAAGTAGATAGGGCGTCGCGGGACCGCCGCGGCGCCCTATTCAGCGCTCTTGAGCGCCTCGACCATGTTCACGCGGTCGAGCACGCGGTTGGTGAGCTGGTTCACGGCGATCGTGAACGCGAAGGCGAGGGCCGCGGCGATCACGTAGGTCGCCGGATCGACCACCACGTCGAAGTAGATCGACGGCATCTTGAGGATCCACGTGAGGCTGCGCGCCAGCGCGTAGCCGATCGGCAGGCCCGCGACCACGCCGATGCCCGTGAGCAGGAGCGTCTCCTTGTTGATGTAGCGGTGCACCTCGCGCACGCGGAAGCCGAGGACCTTGATGGTCGCGAGCTCGCGCTCGCGCTCGGAGATGTTGGTGTTGGAGAGCGTGAACACGACCGTGAACGAGAGCGCCGCGGCGAGGACGATGACGACGTAGACCACGGTGTTGATGAGGGTGAACGAGCTCGAGAAGTCCTCGACGAGCTCCTCGGTCGACACCACGGTGAGCATGCGCCCGTCTCGCGTGAGCTCCTCGGAGAAGGCGATCTGCTCCGCGGACGACCCGTTCAGGTTCGCGAGCACGCCGTTGGCCTCGCACGCCGTGCCGAAGAGCTGCTCGTAGGCGCTCGCGCTGAGGTAGACCGTGTTGCTCAGGTAGTTGACCGTGATCTCAGCCACGCTCGCCGAGCCCTCGGCCAGGGTCGAATCCTGCAGCTCGACGGTGTCGCCACGGTCGAAGCCCAGAATCTGCGCGGCGTTGATGGTGATGACGGCGCCCTCGTCGGGGAGCTCGATCACGGAGCCGTCCTCGCGTGTGAGGCTGATGTACGCGGTGAGGTCGGTGCCGTCGGGCACGACGATGAGCTGCACGCTCTCCTTGGAACCGTCGTAGGTCACGGTCAAGCTGTCGACATAGACCTCGATCAGGTCGCTGACCTCGTCGCTCGCGGCAAGCTCGTCCGCCACGTCGGGGAGGTCATCGGTCGAGGTCACGACCATGAGGTCGTAGCGGCTCACGCTCTCGTCGCCGTACTGGCGCGATGAGAGCGAGATCACGGTGTCGCGGATGCCGAAGCCCGTGATCAGCAGCGCCACGCAGCCCGCGATCCCGAAGACGGTCATGAAGAAGCGCCGCTTGTAGCGGAAGAGGTTGCGCGCGGTGACCTTGTTGAGGAAGCCGAAGCGCCGCCAGAGCGGTCCGATGTGCTCGAGCAGGATGCGCGAGCCAGCCCGGGGGGCCTTCGGGCGCATGAGCTCGGCCGGCATGGCGCGCAGGGTCTGGAGGCAGGACAGGATGGTGGCCCCCACGATGCCGACGGCAAAGAGCGCCGTCGCTCCGAGGGCGAGCGGTGCGTCGAACCCGAAGCTCAGCGACGGCAGGGCGTACATGGTCTGGAAGATGGTGAAGATGACGGCCGGCAGGATCACGAAGCCCAGGACGCTGCCCGCCACCCCGCCGACGAGGCAGGCGGCGAGCGCGTAGAGGGCGTACTTGGAGAGGATGCGCCCGCGGCGGTAGCCGAGCGCCTTGTAGACGCCGATGAGCCCGCGCTCCTCCTCGACCATGCGCGTCATGGTGGTGAGGCTGATGAGCACGGCGACCACGAAGAAGACGA
>CAZLGF010000076.1:0-6490 GCA_964558955.1 uncultured Coriobacteriaceae bacterium | reverse complement strand
TGCCGAGGATGGGCGTGGTGCCCATCTTGCGGGTGACCGACCAGCAGATGCCCACGGGCAGCATGTGGAAGACCGCCTCGCCGATCACCCACAAAAAGTTGTACATCCCCATCCAGAACGTCGAGATGTCGGCGATGGAGCGCGTGCCGCTCCCCAGGCTGAACGCCCCCGCGTCATCGAAGAAGTCCACCTCGCCGATGATGTTGCGGAAGCCCAGGATCAGGCCGCCGCAGATGAGCGCCGGGATGAGCGGGGCGAAGATCTCGCCGAGCACGCCCATCGCGCGCTGCAGCAGGTTCTGGTTGGCCCCCGCCGCGGCCTTGGCCGCCTCCTTGGAGACGCCCTCGATCCCGGAGACTTTGACGAACTCCTGGTAGAAGTCGGCGACGTCGTTGCCGATGATGACCTGGAACTGGCCCGCCTGCGTGAAGGTGCCCTTCGCGCTCGGCAGCTCCTCGATGGCTGCGACATCGGCCTTGCCCTCGTCCACCAGCACGAAGCGCATCCGCGTCATGCAGTGCGTGACGGCCGCGATGTTGTCCGGACCGCCGACGAGCTCGAGCAGGCGCCCCGCGTCCTCCGCATACGTTGCCATGCAGCTACCTCCCTGGTAACCCGTCCGGGCGCTCGCGGCCGCTGGCGCGGCCCCTTCCCGTGCACCCGAACTTATTTGAATAAGTTGACCTCAGTATGCCTTAACTCATTTGAATAAGTTGACTCAGTACGCGGGAGCCGGTGAGCGGTTTCGTTGCGCCGGTGAGCGGCATCAGAGATGGGTTACACTCATTCATATGAGTTGCGATACAACGCGCGAGGATGCATGCACCTCGGGGCCCCGCGCGAAAGGAGGCGGCCATGAAGGCACGCTATGACGGCATCTATGCCGACATCCGTGAGCAGATCGAGAACGGGACGTATCCCTACCAGACGCTCCTCCCCTCCGAGAGCGTCCTGACCGGGACCTACGCCTGCTCGCACAACACCATCCGCCGCGCGCTCGGTCTCCTCAAAGAACAAGGCTACGTCCAGCCGGTCCACGGCAAGGGGGTACGCGTCATCTGGCGCCCGCGCGAGCGGGCCACCTTCGAGGTCGGTGGCATCGAGTCGTTTCGCGAGACCGCGGAGCGCAACCGCCTGTCCGCGCAAACCATCGTGAGCGACTTCGACTGCATAGTTGCCGACGAGCGCCTCGCGGAGCTGACGGGCCACCCTCAAGGAGCCGAGCTCGTCACCGTCGAGCGCGTGCGCGTCCTGGACGGCAAGGCCCTCATCCTCGACCGCAGCTACTTCCTCGCCTCGGCGGTCCCCGGGCTCACGCCCGAGATCGCCGCGGGTTCCATCTACGACTATCTCGAAGGGGAGCTCGGGCTCATCGTGGCCACGAGCAAGCGCACCATCACCGTCGAGCCGACCCAAGCGCGCGACCGCACGCTGCTCGACATCGACGGCATCGACTACCTGGCCATCATGACGAGCCAGACCTTTGACAGCAAGGGGATCATGTTCGAGTACACCACGTCGCGCCACCACCCGGACGCGTTCTGCTTCCACGACACGGCGACCCGCGCCACGCGCTGAGCGGCTCGGGAGCGCTGGAGGCATACGAAAGCGGCATGAGAAAACCGCCCCCTGCTTCACGTAAATGAACCCACCTTAACAAGGTGGGCGCCCTCATCGCCTCTTCCAGCGTCCTTAGCAACGAAGGATACCTGTACTAGCGCGACTGTGTGGGCTCCCTAGAAAAACGCGACGGTTCACCCAGTTGCTCCGCAGGGGGCGGAACATCTTTATCATAGGCCCGCCGTTTTCGAATACCAGTCTTGACTTATCGCGTGAGCTGTCAGACGATGGAACGAGCACGTGCATGCACGCATAACATAGCTTCTGACCAGCGCTTTTCTGCGTGTTGCATCACGTGCGCTCGCTTCTTTGTCGCACGCGCGCCATCTGCGCGCGCACCGCCCCGCCCAGATCTGATATGACCATGTGGCCGCGCCCTGGCGGGCCAAGGTCGCATGAAAGTCGAGTATGATACCGGGAGATTGCGCCGCACCGAACGGAGCGGCGCGTCATCGACCCGTTTCCGATCATCCGGCGGTGCCCGCGTTCATGGATAGGTTCTTCCCGTATATCTGCGTCGCCGCCGCCGGGTTTCTGACGACGCTCTTGCTCGTCCCCGTGTTCAAGCGGCTCGCGCTGCGTCTCGACGTCGTCGACTACCCCTCCAAGCGCCGCATCAACACGCGTCCCATCCCGCGCATGGGCGGCCTCGCCGTCTTCGGAGGGCTCGTCGTCGCGCTCATCGTCCAGATGCTCGGCACCGCGCTGCTGGACTGGCCGTCGGTCTTCGTGCCGCACCCCAGCATGAGCATCAACTACCCCCTGCTCGGCGCCGCCTTCGTCATCATCACCGCGACGGGCGCCATCGACGACATCTGCTCGCTCCCGCCGCGCATCAAGCTCCTTGGCCAGGTGGTCGCCGCCGCCGCGGCCGCCGCCGGAGGCCTCGTGATCGGCAACATCGCCAACCCTGTCGTCTCCGGCGACTTCATCGACCTCGGCATCGCCGCCTACCCCATCACCGTCATCTACCTCGTGGCCTTCACCAACATCATCAACCTCATCGACGGGCTCGACGGACTCGCGGCGGGCATCACCGCCATCGCCTCGCTGAGCATGTTCACCTTCGCGATCCTGCCCGGTCGCGTCGATGCGGCCGCGCTCGCCATCGCGCTCTTTGGCTGCTGCCTCGCGTTCCTCCGCTACAACTTCCATCCCGCGAGCATCTTCCTCGGCGACTCGGGGTCCCTTCTGCTCGGCTTCGCGCTCGGCACCATCTCGCTGCTCTCGGTCAGCCGCACCGCGGCCCTCACGTCGCTGCTCATCCCCCTCATCGTCTCCGGCGTGCCCATCATCGACACCCTCTCCGCCATCATCCGCCGCACGCGCGCGCACGTGAGCATCGGCCAGGCCGATAAGGGCCACATCCACCACCGCCTCATCCAAGAGGGGTACGACCAGCGCCAGGCGGTTCTGCTCATCTACGCGTGGTGCGCCCTGCTCGCGCTCGGAGCGCTCGCGATCAACCAGGTTGAGGTCGGCATGCGCGTCGCGATCTTCGTGATCCTGTTCATCGGGTCCGCCGCCTTCGCCGTGCGCCTCCGCCTCTTCGAGCCCGTGCTCCGCCACCACTACAACCCCAAAACGCACCGGGATGAGCTCGTCTCGCCTGAGGACCCCGCCTTCAAGGAGGAGGAGCGCGCCTCGGAGCTCGAGCGCGCCGAGCGCCACGAGGAGCGCGTCCATGAGCTCGACCGCCTGCAGCACCGCATCCTCGACGTCATCGACCACGAGACGGACGACGACGCGGACGATCCCTCGGACGCGCGCTAGCATCTGCTACCATCGCTCTTAACTCTGCCGCGCCCGCGCGCGGAGCGCCCCTCATCGGCTATGCGTCGCACAGCCCCGCGACGCCGACACGATCACGGAGGACCCATGCCCAACGACCGCAGCTACGAGCACGCGCTCAAGCGCAGCGAGGAGATCGCGCGCGACCTGCCGCTCCATCCCGAGAAGTACACGATGCTCACGGGCGACCGACCCACCGGGCGGCTGCACCTGGGCCACTACTTCGGCACGATCAAAGGGCGCGTCGAGCTGCAGGGCCTCGGCGTCTCCACGAGCATCCTCATCGCCGACTACCAGGTCATCACCGACCGCGACACCACCGAGCACATTCAGGACAATGTGTACAACATGGTCATGGATTACCTCGCCTGCGGCATCGACCCCGACCGGACGATGATCTACGCGCATTCGGCGGTGCCGGCGGCCAACCAGCTCATGCTGCCCTTCCTCTCGCTCGTCTCCGAGGCCGAGCTGCAGCGCAACCCCACCGTCAAGGCTGAGATGGAGGCCTCGGGCCACGAGCTCACGGGGCTTTTACTCACCTACCCCGTGCACCAGGCGTGCGACATCCTGTTCTGCAAGGGCAACGTGGTCCCCGTCGGCCGCGACCAGCTGCCCCACATCGAGCTCACGCGCCTCATCGCCCGCCGGTTCAACAACCGCTACGGCACGGTCTTCCCCGAGGTCGACGCCTTGCTCTCCACCACGCCGCTTTTGCCGGGGCTCGACGGGCGCAAGATGTCCAAGTCCTATGGCAACGCCATCTCGCTCTCGATGACGGCCGAGGAGACGGCGAAGCGCATCAAGAAGAGCCAGACCGACTCCGAGCGCCTCATCACCTTTGATCCCGAGAACCGCCCCGGCGTGTCGGGCCTGCTCTCGACGGCCGCCATCTGCACGGGTCGCAGCGAGGTCGAGATCGCCGAAGAGATCGGGTCGAGCGGCGCGGGCGCCCTCAAGGCGTACGTGACCGAGGCCGTGAACACCTACTTCGCGCCCATCCGCGAGCGGCGACACGCCTTCGAGCAGGATCTCGATTACGTGAAGGACGTGCTCCACGAGGGCAACCGCCGCGCCAACGAGATCGCCGCGCAGACGCTCGACGAGGTCCGCCAGGCGATGGGGATGGTGTATTAGGATGTATCGGCTGATCGCATCTGATCTGGACGAGACGTTTCTCAGCACGGGGCACCTGCTCCCCGAGGCCAATATCAAGGCGCTCGAGCGCCTGCATGAGCTCGGCGTGCGCTTCGTGCCGAACTCGGGGCGCCCGTACCCCTCGATCGTCGCCAACTTCGCCGCCCTTGATCAGCGCCTGTTCGAGGGCGGGTACGTCATCTCGTTCAACGGCTGCTGCATCAACCGCTACGGCGACCCCAAACCGCTCATGCAGATCACGCTCGACCGCTCAGCGGGCGAGAACATCTATCGCTTCGCGCGTGAGCAGAAGATCCCCCTGCACGTCTACACCGCCGACGGCAACATCCTCACACAGTTCCTGCCCGAAGAGGATCGTTTGCGCATGCGGCGGATCGCGGGGGTCGTGCCGCTCGACCCGGATGACGACGCGCTCGCGATCGTGGGCGATCGGGAGATCGCCAAGCTCATCCTCAGCGGCGGCGACCTGGCGGGGGCCCACGCGCTCGGCGCGCTCATGGAGCCGCGCGTCGATCCGGCGCGCGTGGAGCTCACGTACTCATCGGGGCGCTACCTCGAGCTCGTGCCCGCAGGGGTGAACAAGGGAACGGGGCTCGCGCGCCTCGCCGAGCTGACCGGCATCGATCTCACCGAGATGATCGCGCTCGGAGACGCGGCGAACGATATCGAGATGTTCCGCGCCGCCGGCTTGGCCGTGGGTGTAGCGAACATCACGGACGACGCGCGCCCCTTCTGCGACCTCGTGCTTGAAACCAGCGCCAACGACGGCGCGCTCGCGGAGGTCGTGCGGACCATCATCGAGCCCGAGCACGCCCGCTGAGAGACGGTCCGCCTGACGGGCAGCGTGGGCGGCCTTGCTTACGCCGTGAGCAGGATCGTCGCGCCCAGCGCGATGTAGACGACGCCCGAGAGGACGGCGCTGATACGGCCCGCGCGCGGGCTGCTCGTCAGCAGGCGCGCGAACGGGGACGCGATGAGCACGATGATCATCGTCCACAACGTCGAGAGCGCCACGTAGGTGAGACCGAGCACGAGAAACGGCAGCGCGCCGAAATCATTGGGCGTGGCCACGAACTGCGGCAACAGCGCGAGAAAGAACAGGATGATCTTGGGGTTGAGGACGTTCGTGAGCACGCCCTGAGCAAAGACGCGCAGGATCGCGCCGCGGGCGCGCTCGCCGTCGCCGTGCGCAGCGTCCGCGCTCCCCGCGACCGAAAACGAGGAGCCGCCGCTCATGATGCTGCGCACCCCGAGTATCGCGAGGTAGGCCGCGCCCGCCACCTTGATGGCGTTGAAGGCCAGCGACGAGGCCGCGAGCACGAGCGACAGCCCCGCCGCGACGAGCAGGGTGTGTATGATGAGGCCGCAGCTGATGCCGAGCGCGCTCGCGATCCCCTCGCGCCGTCCGCCCGCGATCGTGCGCGTGAGGATGTAGACGGTATCGATCCCCGGCGTGAGGCACAGCGCCGACGCGGAGACGATGAACCCGCCGTACCCGATGATGCCCAGCATGGTGGCGTCTCGCCGCGCTTAGAGCACCTTGGAGAGGAAGCTTTGCGCGCGCGGGTTCTTGGGGTTGTTGAAGACCTCGGCCGGGGTGCCCTGCTCCTGGATGATGCCCTCGTCGATGAAGATCACGCGGTCGGCGACCTCGCGCGCGAACCCCATCTCGTGCGTGACGATGACCATCGTCATGCCCTGTTCGGCGAGCTCGCGCATGACGTCGAGGACCTCGCCGACCATCTCGGGATCGAGCGCGGAGGTGGGCTCGTCGAACAGCATGATGTCGGGGTTCATGGCGAGCGCGCGGGCGATGGCCACGCGCTGCTGCTGACCGCCGGAGAGCGAGCGCGGCATGGCGTCGATCTTGTCGGCGAGCCCGACGCGCTCAAGCAGGCGCTTGGCGTTCTGCTCCGCCTCC
>CAZLGF010000075.1:0-6588 GCA_964558955.1 uncultured Coriobacteriaceae bacterium | reverse complement strand
CTGGAGCCAGCAATCGGACTCGAACCGATGACCCCCGCTTTACGAGAGCGGTGCTCTACCAACTGAGCTATGCTGGCGATCCCGGCTGACAGATCACATGCCTGCCAACGATTGATTATAGTACGTTGAATCCATCGTGGGCGCAAGATGCCATTCGGAAAGAAGATCTCCCTCAACCGTGTCCAACTGGCCTCATCCGGTGCCCGTGCCGCTGCGGAGGTCGGCAGCCACCGCTCGGCGCCCTCTATCGTCCGTCGCCATCATCCTCCCGCGTTCCGTTCGGGAGATGCTATATGATGGTCCCCGATAATGTGGTTACTACCAGTTGGCTGAGCATGCGACCCGCGCGCGACGCGCTGCAGGTCGCCGCATGCGCGCGCTCGCGCCGCGCTCCGCGTGATCCGGGCGAAGGGGGCACGATGATCGGCTTCATCCTCACGGGTCACGGCCAGTACGCGGCCGGTCTCGCCAGCGCGATCGAGATGGTCGCGGGCGATCAGCCCGCTCTCGCGATCGTGCCGTTCGAAGACGCGCGGGCGGCCTCCTACGGCGATGACCTGCGCACGGCGATCGCCGACATGCGCGCAGCGTGCGACGGCGTTCTCGTCTTCGTCGACCTTCTGGGCGGTACCCCTTTCAACCAGGCTATGACGATCTCGGACGGTCTCGATGACGTCGAGGTTGTCACCGGCGCCAACCTTTCCATGATGATCGAGCTTTTGTTAACGCGAGGCGCCGCGCCGTCGATTGGCGAGATGGCCACGCGAGCGGTGGAGGCGGGACGGGCCGGCATCACGCACGGGACGGTCCTTGCCGACGCCGCGGGAAGCGTAGGCGCGCCTGATATCGTGAACAACGCAGATGAGGAGGTGTCACATGGCGGTCAGCGCGCGCAAGCAGCCGCTCTATGATCAGCTGGTGGACATCCTGACGGAGAAGATCGAGCACGAGTATCGCCCCGGGGACCTCCTGCCCTCGGAACGCGAGCTCTCTGATCGCTATGGTCTCTCCCGCACCACCGTTCGTCTCGCCCTGCAGGAGCTTGAGCGCCTCGGGCTCGTCGTGCGCCAGCATGGGCGCGGCACCTTCGTGGCCGATCGTTCGGCTCAGGCCACCAACCTCATGCAGACGTACAGCTTCACGGAGCAGATGCGCGCCATGGGTCGCGTTCCCGAGACCACCATCCTCGAGTTCTGCGAGCTCGAGGCGGACAAGAACCTCGCCGAGCACCTGGCTCTGCGCCTCGGCGACCGCGTCTACAAGCTCAAGCGCCTCCGCTCGGCGGACGGCATGCCGCTCATGGTGGAGCGCGCCTACCTCCCCGTGCGCAAGTTCCTGTCACTTCAGCGCGACATGCTCGAGAATCGAGCGCTTTATGACGTCATAGAGAACGAGTATCACGAAACGATCCGCGTGGCTGAGGAGGAGGTCTTCGCGAGCATCGCGCGCTCCGCCGACGCGCACCTGCTCGACATCCCTGAGAACGCTCCCGTTCTCGACCTCGTGCGCACCACCTACAACCTCGGTAACGAGATCATCGAGTACACGCTCTCGGTTGCTCGTGCCGATCAGTTCAAATACAAGGTCTACCTCCATCGGGCGAGCGAGTGATGCGCGCGCGGTGTGCGATCCGGATGGGGTAGCGACGGGCCGCGGGCGACCGCGCCGCCCGTCAACGTATGCGAGAGGAGTATCTATGAGTGCCTTTGCGATTTCCGCGGCACGGTTCGTGCTTCCCGGCGCGACGATGCAGGATGGATACCTGCTGGTCGAGGATGGGGTGTTCGGCACATGGACGCCCGAGGCGCCCGAGGGCGTCGAGATTCGCGCCTATGAGGGCTGCACGGTGGCGCCCGGCCTGGTCGATACCCATATTCACGGGTTCTTCAACCACGCCACGACCGACTGCGACCCTGATGGCATCGACGTGGCGAGCATCGAGCTCGCGCGCCGCGGGACGACCACCTGGCTGCCCACGACCTTCACGGACGATCCCGAGCGCATCGGCGCGCAGTGCGCCGCCATCGCCGCGGCGGACGAGCGGCGCGACGCCTCATTCCGTGGCGCGCGCATCGGCGGCATCTACCTTGAGGGGCCGTTCTTCACGATGAAGCACGTGGGTGCTCAGAACCCCGCCTATCTCATCGACCCCTCGTACGAGGTCTTCGCCGCGTGGCAGGAGCAGGCGGGCGGTCGCATCGTTAAGAGCGCCCTCGCGGCCGAGAAGGACGGCGCATGCGCCTATATCGCCCAGCTCGACGCGGAGGGCATCGTCACGGCGATCGGCCACTCCGACGCCACCTACGACGAGGCGCTTGCCGCGGTGAACGCCGGCGCGACCTGCTTCGTCCACACCTACAACGGCCAGCGCGGCCTGCATCATCGCGACCCCGGCGTGGCCGGATGTGCGATGACCACGCCAAACGCGTACGCCGAGATCATCTGCGACGGCCGTCACGTGGCACCCGCGGCCGTCAAGGCGCTCGTGGACGCCAAGGGATGGCGCCACACCGTCCTCATCACCGATTGCCTAGTATGCGGCGGCATGCCCGAGGGCGAGTATGTGTCCGGCGGGCTGCCGGTGGTGATGAGGGACGGCCTGTGCTACCTGCTCCTTGAGGATGGCTCGATCGGCAACCTCGCCGGATCGGTGCTGACGCTCGCCCAGGGCGTCAAGAACATGGTCGACTGGCAGATCGTGACGGCGGACCAGGCCATCCGCATGGCGACCGAGGTCGCCGCGCGCTCGGCGCGGATCGACGACGTGGCGGGCTTCATCAAGCCCGGGCGTCAGGCCGACCTCACGATCTTCAACGCCGACATGACGCTCGCCGACACGTATGTCGGCGGCGCATCGGTCAACGAGTAGCATCGCCGCTGTTCGCGTGGTCGTTCGGAACCTGACGGCCACGCGGCCCTGGCGTCCAGAAGGCGGCGCGCATGCGCTCAAACCAGGGAGAGCTCGCGTGGTGTCCGGCGCTCCGCGCCGTGTCAGCAGCTCGTGTGCCTTTCGCAAAACCGCGCGGAAACGATCGCCTGCGCATATCGTTTTTGGGAACGACGGTATACACTGGCTAGGATGCTGCAAGCCCCGTGCCGAGAGATGGTGCCGGCCGGGGCGTTCTCACGTCTGAGAGGAAGGACGCATGAACAAGCGTACCAAGATCGTATGCACGATGGGGCCGGCCTGCGATGACGAGCAGACCCTGCGCGAGATGATCCTGGCAGGCATGAACGTCGCTCGTTTCAACTTCAGCCATGGAAGCCACGAGGAGCATCACGAGCGGATGGAGCGCGTGCGCCGCGTCTCCGCCGAGCTCGGCATCCCCGTGGGCATTCTGCTCGACACGAAGGGTCCTGAGATTCGCACAGGTTTGCTCGAGGGACACGGCAAGGTCACGCTGTCGGCGGGCGACCACGTCATCGTGACGGCCGCACCCACCTCTGAGGAGCACCTCGGCACCGCCGCGCACTTCTACCTCGATCACCTCGAGCTGCCGCACGAGGTGCACGCGGGCGGCACGATCCTCATAGACGACGGCCTCATCGGCCTCACGATCGAGTCGATCGACGGACAGGACATCCACTGCGTCGTGGAGAACGGCGGCGAGCTCGGCGAGCGCAAGGGCGTCAACGTGCCCAACGCGCGGCTGTCGCTGCCGGCCCTCACCGACCAGGACCGCAACGACATCCTCTTCGGTCTCGAGGAGGGCGTCGACTTCATCGCGGCCTCCTTCATCCGCGACGCGGCTGGCGTGCGCGAGATCCGCGAGCTGTGCGTCCGCAACGGCGGCGAGCACGTAGACATCTTCCCCAAGATCGAATGCGCGCTCGCGGTCTATCACTTCGATGAGATCCTCAAGGTCTCCGATGGCATCATGGTCGCCCGCGGCGACCTGGGCGTCGAGGTGGCCCCCGAGGTCTGCCCGACCATCCAGAAGGAGATCATCCAGAAGTGCAACGCCGCGTGCAAGCCGGTCATCACCGCCACGCAGATGCTCGACTCGATGATCCGCAACCCGCGTCCCACGCGCGCCGAGGTGACCGACGTCGCCAACGCCATCAACGACGGCACCGATGCCACCATGCTCTCGGGTGAGACCGCGGCCGGCAAGTACCCGCTTGAGGCCGTGAAGATGATGGCCAACATCGCGCTCGCCGCCGAGGCAATGATCCCTGAGCATAAGCCGTTCGACTTCAGCGCGCTCGACCCCGGCCGCAACCGCTGCAACGCCGCGGTGGGCCTTGCTGCGGTGACCACGGCCTTCAACGTGGGCGCGAAGGCGATCCTCACGCCCACCAACTCGGGCCGCTCCGCGCGCCTGGTGTCCAACTTCCGCCCGGCGCTGCCCATCCAGGCGGCGACCCCGAATGACTGGGCCCAGCGCAAGATGACCGTCTACTGGGGCGTGGATCCGCGCCTCTCCGGCCGCACGGTGGGTAGCATCGCTTACGTGGTCGACAACGCCATGGCCGAGGCGCGCGACACCGGCGTCGTTCAGCGCGGCGACCTCGTCATCGTGACCGCGGGTGACCCGGCCATCTCCGTCGTGAGCTCTGATGGCAAGGTTTCGACCAACGTGGTCTACGTCTCACAGGTCATTTAATGGGTGCGTAGGGAGCGCCCATGAAAGGATAGGACACACACTATGAAGGCGATCATTCCCGCCGCGGGCCTCGGGACCCGTTTCCTCCCCTCGACCAAGTGCACGCCCAAGGAGATGCTTCCGGTCCTCGACAAGCCGGTCATCCAGTACGTGGTGGAGGAGGCGCTCGAACCCGAGGAGGTCGATGACGTCATCATCGTCACCTCGCCGGGCAAGCCGGAGCTGCTCTCGTACTTCCAGCCCGACCGCTCGCTCGAGACGCTTCTGCGCGAGCGCAACAAGCCGGCGTACGCTGACGCCGTGGCCAACGCCGGATCGCTCCCGGTCGACTTCCGCTACCAGTATGAGCCGCGCGGCCTCGGCCATGCCATCCGTTCGGCGGCGGATGCCACCTCGGGCGAGAGCTTCCTCGTGCTGCTCGGCGACTACGTGGTTCCCTCCCGCGACATCTGCACCAAGATGCTCGAGGTCTCGCGTGCCCACGGGGGCGCGAGCGTGATCGCGGTGGCGCCGTGCGCGCCTCAGGAGGTCTCGCGCTACGGCATCATCGGCGGCGCGCGCATCGGGGCGCTGCCCGGCTTCGAGGACGTGGCGGACGACGAGCCCGGCGCGGTCTGGCGCATCTCCGACCTGGTTGAGAAGCCCGCCGTCGATGAGTCGCCCTCGAACCTCTACATCGTGGGGCGCTACCTGCTCTCCGCGCGCATCATGGACCTTCTGGCCGATCAGGAGGCCGGCGTGGGCGGCGAGATCCAGCTGACCGACGCGATGGCTCGCTCGCTCGACGTCGAGACCATGTACGCGGTGGTCGTGGATCCGCTGTCGGGCTACGACACGGGCACGCCCTCGGGCTGGATCGCGACGAACGCCCTCATGGCCGCCGCCGACCCGCGGTTCGCCGACGGCTTCTGGGATGCCATCGAGGAGCGCGGCGGCCTTTCGCGTTGCTAGGGTCTTCGACGCCTCATTCACGTGCTCATCTTGCGCCCGCTGACGCCTCGCGCCGGCGGGCGTTTTGCATGCGCGCGATCTGTGGCGCCTCCGACGCGTGTTAACAAATCCGAATCGGGGTCGTTCAGTGCGGGCGCGCGCGGCCTTGCGCTAGTATAGGGTGCTCGACCGCCTGCCACGGTTTATGGCCGGCGGCAGTCTGCGAGGAACGTCGCCCGACCGACACGGGGCGACCCAGAGGAGGAGGTTCCCTACCATGAGCAACGAGACCCGCGTCGCCTCGGTGCCCGATCGCGCCGCAGCCGCCATGCGCGAGCATTCCCTGCACACCCGCACCGCCGGTGAGCTTCGTGCCGAGAACATCGGCGAGGAGGTCGTCCTCACCGGTTGGGTCTGGCGTCGCCGCGACCATGGCGGCCTCATCTTCTGCGACCTGCGCGATCGCTCCGGCGTGACCCAATGCACCTTCGATCCCGAGCACGCGGCCGGCGACGCCTTCCATATCGCCGAGACCATGCGCCCCGAGTGGCCGATTCGCGTCAGCGGCACGGTCATCGCCCGCGACGACGAGACGGTCAACCGCAAGCTTCCCACGGGTGAAATCGAGGTGCTCGCCCGCTCCGTCGAGGTGTTCGGGCACGCCAAGACCCCGCCCTTCCAGATCGACGACGGCATCGAGACCTCCGAGGACACGCGCCTGCGCTATCGCTACCTCGACCTGCGTCGTCCCGAGATGATGGACCGCATGCGCCTGCGCTCCGACTTCACCTTCGCCATCCGCCAGGCGCTGCACGACCGCGCCTTCATGGAGGTCGAGACGCCCTGCCTGTTCAAGTCCACGCCGGAGGGCGCGCGCGACTTCATCGTGCCGAGCCGCCTGCAGCCGGGCAGCTTCTACGCGCTGCCGCAGTCGCCGCAGCTGCTCAAGCAGCTCCTCATGGTGGGCGGCGTCGAGCGCTACTACCAGGTGGCCAGGTGCTTCCGCGACGAGGACCTGCGCGCCGACCGCCAGCCCGAGTTCACGCAGGTG
>CAZLGF010000074.1:0-6783 GCA_964558955.1 uncultured Coriobacteriaceae bacterium | reverse complement strand
CGGCGCCGGGCGCCGTTCGTTTCCAGCTCGTGTCCAAACGGTTCGCACGGTGTTGCGGAGCGGTGTCGCGCGAGTTTCTCCTCATTGAACATTTTGAAACGTCCCCAACCACGCCGAGCGCGACCCGGCGGGTGCCTACCATGCTTGCATCCGCCGGGCACCTGACCCCCTATCGGGAGCGCAAGCGCCCGCGGACGCACCGGACGCGCCTCGTTCGCTTTTGCCGGCACCGAGGACGGGCGCGCCGCCCGCAGCCACGCACCATCGGCTGAGCCGCCTGCGACCCCGCGGTCGCACCCGAAGAGAAGGGACGTCTGCCATGTCAACCAAGAACGCCACGCCGACCCCGCGCACCCCGCTCTCGTCACTCGTCTCCCACGGCATCTCGCGCCGCGGCTTCGTCCGGGCGGTCGGCGCCTCGTCGCTCATCCCCCTGCTCGGCCTCACCGCCTGCGCCCCCGACGCCGACTCCGGCTCAACCGATGCGTCCGGCACGCAGGTGACCGTCCTCACCTACAACGGCAACCCGCCCTACTGCTACCTCGATGACGACGGCAACCTCGTGGGCTACGACGTCGACGTGCTCAAGGCCGTGGACGAGCGCCTCGACGACTACGCCTTCGACATCGACTCCATGGACTTCAACGCCATGATCACCGCCTGCCAGTCCGGCAGCGCCGACCTCGTCTCGTGCCAGCTCGTCCCCAACGAGGAGCGCAAGGCGAACTTCATCTTCTGCGAGGAGCCGTTCTGCCTCTCGCCGATGGTCTTCGCCGTGGCCGACGAGAGCCTCCAGACGCTTGAGGACATGGCGGGCAAGACCGTGGTCATGAGCCCCACGGGCTATGAGTGGGGCATGCTCGAGTCCTACAACGAGATGTATCCCGACCTGGCGGTCGAGCTGGTCGCCGTCCAGTCGAGCACCATGGCCGACATGTTCAAGATGATCGCCTCGGGCCAGTACGACTCGACGCTGTGCTACGACGGCACCTTCGACACCGTCAACGAGGAGGCCGCGACCGGGCTGTACAAAACCGGCGTCGTCCTCTGCGAGTCCACGTACTTCATGTTCAACCAGAGCCAGACCGAGCTGCGCGACGCCGTCGACGAGGCGCTCGCCGAGATGAAGGACGACGGCTCGCTCGCCGAGATCTCGGTCGCAGACCTCGGTGTCGACGTCTTCACCGAGTACGCCGACGCCCTCACCGACAACGAGATCGTCGCCTAGAACGGGGGCGCTCATGCAGACCTCGTATAGCTTCTCGTTCCAGCCGAACCTGATCCCCGGCTACATCCAGAAGATCCTCACGGCCTTCCCCATGACGGCCTACCTCCTGGTGTACTCGCTGATCTTCGGCCTCATCCTGGGCTTCGCGCTCGCCCTCATGCAGATCAAGGGGGGCAAGGTCCTCGCCAAGATCGCGCACGGCTACATCTCGCTGCTCCGCGGCATCCCGCCGCTCGTCTTGATCTTTCTGCTCTTCATGGGCGTGCCGCAGCTCATCACCGGCCTGTCGAAGCTCCCGAACAGCACCTTCATCGTGGTCGCGATGACGCTCATCTCGTCGGCGAACCTCGGTGAGATGATGCGCTCGAGCTACCTCGCGGTGGACAAGGGCCAGACCGAGGCGGCCCTCTCGGTGGGCATGACGGGCGTCCAGGCGCTGCGGCGCGTCGTGCTCCCGCAGGCCGTGGCCATCGCGGTGCCCAACTTCGGCAACAACGTGATCTCGATCTTCAAGGAGACCTCGCTCGCCTTCACCATCGGCATCATCGACCTCATGGGAAAGGCGACCTCGCTCTCGCAGGCGAGCTACGGCGCCACGCGCCTCGAGTGCTACCTGGCCGTCGCCATCATCTACTGGGCCATCTGCCTCGTGCTGCAGCTGGCGACCACGCTCCTCGAACGCGTGACCTCACGCGGTCGGGCGCAGGCGAGATAAGGAGTGCGCGCCATGCTTGACTGGACCTTCATCGCGGAGTCGTTCCCCGAGGTGCTCTCCGCCATCCCCACGACGCTCGGGCTCGTGTTCGCCTCCATCCCGCTCGGATGGGCGCTCGGGATCCTCATCGCGCTCGCGCGCATCAACAAGATCCCCGTGCTCAACCAGATCCTCATCGTGTTCGTGTCGTTCATGCGCTCCGTGCCCATGGTGGTCGTGCTGTTCGTCGCCTACTACGCGACGCCGCTCATCGTGCAGAGCTACTGCGCCTCCATCGGGCTCTCGATCAACGTGAACGTCATTCCGGCGGTCGCCTACGCGATCCTCGCCTTCGTGCTCGACCAGGCGGCCTACTCCTCCGAGGTGTTCCGCTCGTCCATCCTCGCGGTCGGCGCCGGGCAGCTCGAGGCGGCTGAGTCGGTGGGCATGACCAAGCCCGTGGCCTACGCGCGGATCATCCTGCCCCAGGCGCTCACGAGCGCGCTGCCCAACCTCAACGGCCTGTTCGTGGGGCTCGTGCAGGGCAGCTCGCTCGCCTACTACGTGGGCGTCTACGAGGTCACGGCCACCTCGACCCTGCTCGCGAACAGCTCCTACGCTTTCATCGAGGCCTACCTCATGGCCTCGGTCATCTACGAGGTGCTGAGCTTCATCTTCAATCGGGTGTTCCGCATCATCGAGGCGCGCGCGAGCCGCTATCGCCAGGTCGGCTCAACGGCCGCCGCCGAGACCGCGGCCTCCCAGGCCTAGGCGCCCTCGCGCCCGTCACCCGCCCGTGAGGGCACGACCAAAGGAGTGGACATGCCAGACGTGGACTACATGCTCGATCTGAAGGGCATCCATAAATCATTCGGCGCCAACCACGTGCTGCGCGGCGTCGACATGCAGATCAAGAAGGGCGAGATCGTCGTCATCCTCGGCCCCTCGGGATCCGGCAAGACGACCTTCTTGCGCACCATCAACTTCCTCGACCCCGCCGACGAGGGAACGATCACCATCAACGGCTTCACGGTGGACGCGAAAAAGCCCGCCAAGCGCGACGTCATCCAGCTGCGCCGCAAGACCGCGATGGTGTTCCAGAACTACAACCTGTTCAACAACAAGACCATCCTCGAGAACGTCATGGAGGGCCTCGTGGTGGTCAAGCGCGTGCCGAAGGCCGAGGCTGAAGAGAGCGCGCGCCAGATCCTCGAGAAGGTGGGGCTCGGCGAGCGGCTCGACTCCTACCCCTCGCAGCTCTCCGGCGGCCAACAGCAGCGCGCCGGCATCGCTCGCGCGCTCATCCTCGACCCGGACGTCATCCTCTTCGACGAGCCCACGAGCGCGCTCGACCCCGAGCTCGTCGGCGAGGTGCTCGCCACCATCAAGACCATCGCGATGACCGGCATCACCATGGTCATCGTGACGCATGAGATCGCGTTCGCGCGCGAGGTCGCCACCCGCGTGGTCTTCATGGAGGGCGGCGTGGTGGTCGAGGAGGGCAAGCCCTCCGAGATCCTCGTGCACCCGCGCGAGCCGCGCACGCAGAAGTTCCTGAAGCGCGTGACCAACCCCATGGAGATCGTCGACGCGGCCGAGCCCGCGGACGCGGCTCCGGTCGACGCCCCGGCGCGGTCCTAGGAGGCGGTTCCCATGCCAACCATCACCGCCTCCACCGCCTGGATGGTCTTCAGCACGGCGCTCGCCCTGCTCGTGGTGCTGGGCTATGCGCTCTTTGACATCGGGTCGGTGCGCAGCAAGAACTCGACGGGCACCGTGGTGCGCCACCTGCTCGTCACCTGCGCCACGACGCTGCTCTTCCTGTTCATGGGCTTCGGGCTCTACTTCGGCGGCCAGGGCGGCTTCTTCGGAGTGCTCGACTTTTTCACGCTCGGAAACTACGGCCCCGACCTGCCCGAGGGTGTGCCGCTCGCGCTCTTCATCCTGAGCCAGACCGTCGTCTGCGTCATCGCCGCCAACATCGTGTGCGGCGCGGTGGCGGAGCGCTCCAACATCGCCTCGCAGGTCGCCATCGCGCTCGTGATCGGGCTCTTCGTCTTCCCGTTCGTGAGCCGCTGGACCTGGGGTGCGGGCTGGCTCGCCGCGTACGGCTTCCATGACTTCGCCGGCACGGCGTCGCTCAACCTCACCGCGGGCGTCGTCGCGCTCGTCGCGGCCGCGCTCACCGGCCCGCGCGCCGGCAAGTACGATGACGCGGGCGTGGCCTGCGCCCTGCCGGGCCAGAGCATGACGCGCTGCTTCATCGGCATGATGCTGATCTTCGTGGGCTGGTTCGGACTCGTGGGGGTCGCGCTGCCGGTCTTTGGAACCGAGAGCCTCGAGAGCCTGGGTCAGGCGCTGCTCAACATGCTGCTCGTGCCGTCGGTGTCGCTGCTCGTCGCCATGGCCATCTCGCAGGTGCGCTACGGCTGCATCGACATCCCCGTGGTGCTCAACGCCTTCGTCGGCGGGCTCGTCGCCGTCTCGAGCGGCGCGGACGTGCTCGGCTACGGCTTCGCGGCGCTGCTGGGCATCGTCGTGGGCGCCGTCGTCGTGGCGGGGATCGAGCTGCTCGAGCGCGCGCTCAAGATCGACGACCCGGTGGGCGCCGTCGCCTCGCACGGGCTCTGCAGCGTCGCGGGCCTCGTCTTCGTCGGTCTCTTTGCCTCGGACGACGGACTCATCTTCGGTGGGGCGGCCTTCTGCGGGATCGAGCTGCTCGGCGCCGTCATGATCTGCGCGTGGTCGGCCCTGTTCTCGTGGATCGTGCTCGCCATCACGCGGCGCGTCTTCGACCTGCGCGTGCTCGACGCCGAGGAGGAGACGGGCCTCGGGCTCTCTGGCCCCTCGCTCAACAACGCCTACGCCGCCTACCTGCCGGCGCTCTCGGCTGACGCCTACCGCACCGGCGCCGCGCCCGTGCCCGACCTCCCGCCGAGCATCGCGGTGCCGCTCGAGCTCGCCGGCGACGTGGACTCCTACCCCCTCAAGAAGGTCGAGGTGCTCTGCCGCCCCGCGTGCCTGGAGCGCCTGCGCGAGGAGCTCAGGGCGATCGGCGTGACGGGCATGACCGTCTACCAGGCCGAGGGCTGCGGCGAGCAGCGGGGTTCCCGCGAGACCTACCGCGGCGTCTCGGTGGACGTGGGGCTCGTCCCCAAGATCAAGATCGACATCGTGGTCTCGCGCGTCCCGGTGGCGGACGTGGTCAAGGCGGCGCGCCGCGCGCTCTACACGGGCCACATCGGCGACGGCAAGATCTTCATCTACGGCGTCGCCGAGGCCGTGAAGGTCCGCACCGGCGAGCACGGCTTCGACGCGGTCCAAAGCTACCAGGAGCAGGCCGAGGATCGGGTGTAGCGGGCCGCGGCGTCGGGGCCGGCTGGGGTGCGGCACGACGACGCAGGTCCGGCGGCCCGGCGGAACCCGGCGGCGTCCGCGGCTGCCCAGCCACCGGCCCAGTGGGCTCGGCGGCGCCGGCCACGCCGCGGCACGGCTGCGGCACCGATCGCGCCATGGCGACGCGATATCGTTTGTAGTACGGTTTTCAGGTATGAGTGCGGCGCAGGCGTCGAGCGCCCGCGCCGCCCGGCGGACGCGCCGCCCGACGCGCCCCTCCCGTGGGTCTTCGTGTGGAAAGGATCTCGTTGGACATGGAATTCGACTTCACCTCGATCATGGACCGCCATGGCCAGGACGCCATCGCGGTCGACGCCCCCGGTCAAGCTCCTGGCATGGCGCCCGCGGCGCCGGCGGAGGGCTTTGACTTCATCCCCCTGTGGGTCGCCGACATGAACTTCCCCGTGGTCCCCACCATCCAGCGCGCCATCATCGACCGCGTCCAGCAGCCGCACTTCGGCTACTTCGCCCCGCGCGACGAGTACACCCAGAAGATCATCGCGTGGCACGAGACCCGAAACGGCGTCCAAAGCCTCGACGCCGACTGCATCGGCTATGAGAACGGCGTGCTCGGCGGCGTGGTCTCCACGCTGCAGTCGTTCATGGCGCCGGGCGACGCGGTGCTGCTGCACAGCCCCACCTACATCGGGTTCACGGGCAGCATCGAGAACGCGGGCTTCAAGATCATCCACTCCCCGCTCGTGCTCGACGAGGACGGCGTGTGGCGGATGGACTTCGAGGACATGGAGCGCAAGCTCGCCGAGAGCCACATCCACGCGACCGTGTTCTGCTCGCCGCACAACCCCTGCGGGCGCGTCTGGGAGCGCGCGGAGATCGAGCAGGCGATGGAGCTCTACCGGAAGTACGACTGCGTCGTGGTGTCTGACGAGATCTGGTCGGACATCATCCTGCCGGGCTACAAGCATATCCCCACGCAGTCCGTCTCTGAAGACGCGCGCAACCGCACTGTCGCGCTCTACGCCCCGAGCAAGACCTTCAACCTGGCGGGGCTCGTCGGAAGCTACCACATCATCTACAACCCCTACCTGCGCGATCGCGTGCGCGCGACCGCGTCCAAGTCGCACTACAACAGCATGAACCTGCTCTCGATGCACGCGCTCATGGGCGCCTACGAGCCCGAGGGCTATCGGTGGCTTGACGAGCTCCGCGAGGTCATCGGGGAGAACGTCACTTGGGCGTGCGACTTCATCGACGAGCACTTCGACGGGATCTCGGTGTCGCGACCGCAGGGCACCTACATGCTCTTCCTCGATTGCACGGAGTGGTGCGAGGCACACGGCACGAACGTCGAGGAGCTGTTGCAGGCGGGCTGGCGCGTGGGCGTGGGCTGGCAGGATGGTCGCCCCTTCCATGGCCCCGCGCACATCCGCATGAACCTGGCCCTCCCCCTCAGCCGCGTGCAGGAGGCGTTCAAGCGCCTGCAGGAGCACGTGTTCAGCTGCTA
>CAZLGF010000073.1:0-6803 GCA_964558955.1 uncultured Coriobacteriaceae bacterium | reverse complement strand
CTCGACGCCGCCCACCAGATCGAGGATGGTCTGCGCCAGCTGAGCGTAATCCATGCACCGTTCCTTCCGCCGTCCCGGCTCCACCGGGGGGATGAGTGTCGAGCGTCGCTTGAGGCGGCGCTCGGTTGTCGGGGATCATCGTAGGGCGGCGTGGAGTCGCGCGCGGCGCGCGACGGCTGGTTCGCAACGGTGTTCCAGGAGGGACGAAGATCGCGCCCCGCGGGGCGCAACACTGTTCGATCGCGCGCAGGGCGCTGCGCGTCCTCCCTGGTCGCCTCAGCGTGCGCGGCGTGAGGTCACTCAGGAGTCGGGGCGTCGCCGAGCACGCCGTCCGCATCCACAAGCAAGGGGTTATGGGACACGCGACGCTCCTCGAACTCCCGGCGCGCGGCCAGACGGCGCTCGAAGTTGACGTAGTAGTTCTCGTTGAAGATGCACGCGTAGAGGACGTCGAGCACGAGCATCGTCGACACGTTCATGCTGAACTGCCCCAAGTTGCCCTCGAGGCGCTCGCGCGACGAGACGGGCAACACCACGTCAGCGAGATCCGAGAGGGTGTTGCCGCCGAACGAGGTGATGGCGATCAGCGGCAGCCCTCGCTCATGAACCTTGCGCGCGACGCGGATGAGCTGCTCGGTCTCCCCTGAGTAGGAGGCGAGCAGAAACACGGTCTCATCAGCGCGGGCGTGCGTCGCGCGGTAGTACGCGGCGTTGGTGCGCGACTCGACGACCACGTTGCGACCGATCTTGAGCATCTCGCCCTTGAAGGCCTCGGCGATGTCGCTCTGCACGCCGATCGAGCAGACGACAACCTCCTCCGCGGCGTCGATGAGCTCCACCGCGCGATCGAGCGTCTCCTCGTCGATGAGGCCCAGGGTGTCATCAACGATCTCGCGGTACAGCGCGCCGATCTTGCTCGCCGTCACCCGCCGCCGCTCGCCGAACCCGAACGGGTAATTCGAATCGACCTTGGTGACGTGCGTGGTGAGGTAGCGAAACTCAGCGAGGAGGGCCTCACGAAAGTCATCGTAGCCGGAGAACCCGAACTTCTGGCAAAAGCGCACCACCGTCGAGGGCGAGGTGTACGCCTCGCGCGCGATCTGCCGCGCGCTGACACGCGCCAGGCGCTCGCGCTGCACGAGCAGGTAGTCCGCGATCGCACGCTCGGCGGGCGAGAACGTCCGGCGCCGACGCACGAGATCCTGGAGCAGCATGCCGCCTCCTTCTGAACCGCGCGGCGCGCACGGCCGCGCGACGTCGACCGATCAGGCGCCCTGCCTAAAGGCAACCGCCTCCTGAGGGCACTCGCGCGTCCGCTCAAGCCCTCCATATCCCGCGACCTCGCCCGCCAACGTGATCGTGCCGGCGGCGACGACGGGAAGCGCGGCGCGTGTGAAGGCGTCGAGCGCCGCGGGCACCCCCTCATAGGTTGCGATGAGATCGGAGGCGGGCCTCCCCTCGCGCGCGAGCTCCGCGGCGACAAGCGCCGCGAGATCGGGCGCGGGCAGGGCACGCGCGGATGCTGTGGCGGTCACGGCAATGCGGGGAAACGCGGGCACGAGCGCGCGCACGATCCCCGCGGCGTCCTTGTCGGTGAGCGTGGCAATGAGGAGCGCCGGGCGGCGCGTGCGCTCGGGCTCGAGCTCGATGACCGAGGAGACGAACGCGGCGCAGGACTGCGGATTGTGACAGGCGTCCACCAGCACGAGGGGGTCGGGGCGCACCACGTCAAACCGCCCCGGCGTGGGGCACGCCATGAGGCTCGCCTCGAGCGCGGCGGGGTCGAGCGGGCGCTCCACCACGTCCTCGGCGAGCTGGATCGCGCAGGCCGCGTTCTGAGCCTGATAGGAGGGCTTGCGCAGACGCGGCGTGTAGATGGCCCGCCTCGTGACGCAGGAGAGGCGAAGGGCCTCGCCGAGATGGGCCGCCGGCTCGACGATCACCGTGCTCGCGATCGCGGGCACGACGCCCGCCTCCCGGCAGCGCGCGTCCAGCACCTGCCGCACGCTGGGCTCGCACGTGCCCGCGCCGAGCGTCACGGCGCGCCCTGGCTTGATGATGGCGGCCTTCTCCCCCGCGATGGCGGCGAGCGTGTCGCCGAGAATGCGCGTGTGGTCGAGCCCGATGCCGGTGATGGCCACGGCCACCGGGTCGGTCGCGCTCGTGGCGTCCCACCGGCCCCCCAGCCCCACCTCGAGCACCGCGACGTCGACGGCGGCCTCGGCGTAGATCACGAGCGCCGCCACCGTGAGGAGGTCGAAGGGCGTGATGACGTACGCGGCGTCGCCCGCGGCGATCCGCCGCGCGTTGACGCGCTTGCCCGCCTCGAGCGCGACGGAGACCCCATGGGCGAACGCCTCATCGGATATGACGGCGCCCCCGATCTCCATGCGCTCCGGATAGCGCACGAGGTGCGGCGAGGTGTACAGCGCGCAGCGCAGGCCCTCCCCCGCCAGGATGGCGGCGGTGAAGCGCGCGGTCGAGCTCTTGCCGTTGGTGCCGGCCACCTGGACGCATCGGTAGTGCTCATCGGGGCGCTCGAGCTCATCGAGCATGTCGACGACTGTCTCGAGCAGCGGTCCCGCGTCACCGGAGACCATGCCCGTATCGGCGGCGAGCGTGACGGCGTCCTCGAAGCCGAGCTCCGTCACCGGAAACGGGACCCGATAGGCCCCTTCGCGTCGCACGATGCCACGCATCTCATCACCTCATACCCGATAGGAAGAAACGCCTCGACGCATGCGTCGGGCCCGCGCCAGGGGGCGGCGCGCGAAACCTGACGGGCGCGCCGCGCGAACGGATCCGCTCGCCACGCGATCAGCCATGAATGCCCAGCAGCCGCAGGGCTTCCTCGCGCGTCTTGATCTCCGTGCGGAAGCAGCCGCGCACCGCCGAGGTGACCGTGAGGGCGCCGGCGGCGCGCACGCCGCGCATCGTCATGCACGTGTGCTCGGCCTGCAGGACCACCAGCACGCCGCGCGGCTCGAGCTCCGTCATCATCGCGTCGGCGATCTGCGAGGTCAGGCGCTCCTGGAGCTGCAGGCGGTGGGCGTAGCCCGCCACGCAGCGACCGATCTTCGAGAGCCCCGTGATGCGGCCGGCGCGCGGGATGTAGGCGACGTGCGCCGTGCCCACGAACGGCAGCACGTGATGCTCGCACATCGAGGAGAACGGGATGTCACGGACGATGACCATCTCCTCGTTCGTCCCCTCCTGAAACTGCTTGCGCAGGTGGATGGCGGGGTCCTCGTCGTACCCACCCACGATCTCCGCCGCGGCGCGGGCAACGCGATCGGGCGTCTCAACCAGACCGGGACGGTCGGGATCCTCGCCGAGCGCGATCAGGAGCTCGCGCACCGCCGCGCGAGCGCGCTTCTGGTCTACTGCCATGGTTACCTCCTCGCGAGCCCGCGCTCGGCGGCCTCGACAACGTGCTTCATCAACACGGCGGAGGTGAGCGGCCCCACGCCACCCGGCACGGGGGTGATGGCCTCCACCACGGGCTCGACCTCATCAAAGGCGACGTCGCCCACGAGCGAGCCCGTCTCGGGATCGGCGTTCATGCCCACGTCGATCACCACCTGGCCCGGCGACACCATGGAGCTGCGCACGGTCGCGGGATGCCCGGTGGCGACGATGAGGATCTCCGCCTCCCGGCAAGCTCGCGACAGGTCGCGCGTGCGGGAATGGCACAGGGTCACCGTCGCGTCGCGCGCTTGGAGCATCAGCGCGACGGGCCGCCCGATCACCAGCGAGCGCCCCACCACGCACACCCGCGCGCCCGCGAGCTCATAGCCGCTTCGCTCGATGAGCTCGACCACCGCCTCGGCGGTGCACGGCGCGAACCCGACGGCGCGCCCCGCGAACACCCCGTAGAGCGCGCCGGGCGTCATGCCGTCCAGGTCCTTCGCGGGGTCGAGCGCCGCCGCGACCGCCTCCTCGTCGATCGCGGGAGGCAGCGGTCGAAGCACCACGCACCCATGAATTGACGCGCACCCGTTGACGCGCTCGACCGCCGCGCGCACCTCGTCCATCGTGGCGTCGGCCGCGAGCGCCTGGTGCTCGACGGAGACGCCCGCCTGCGCGGCGCGCTTCGCGATGCCGCGCTCGTACGCGAGGTCGTCGGGACGCTCCCCCAACCGAATGACGGCGAGCGTGGGGGTGATGCCGTGCTCCGCGCGCAGCGCCTGCGCGCGGAGCGAGAGCTCGGAGGTGAGCTCGCGCGCGAGGGGCGCGCCCTTGAGCAGCCGTGCCATCTCACGCACCTCCCCGAAGCCTCTGGGTGACGCGCTCGAGCAGCGTCGCCGCGCGCGGCATGAACTCGGCGATCATCGCGTCGGCGCGCGCATCGAGCTCCTCGGCGAGCTCGTCGCCGGAGAGCGCCACGGTGTTGACGAGCACGGTCAAGCGCGCCGCCTGCAGCGCCGAGACGCAGAGCGAGGCGCCGCAGCCCACATCGGAGAGCATGAAGGCGCTCCCCTTCTCGGCCATCTCCTCAAGGAGCCCGATCGCGCGGGCCGTCTGCTCCATAATCTCGAAGGGCACCCGGCACGCCCCGCGCGTAGCCTCCGCGACGCGGGCGGCGCGGCCAGGGTCGTCACGCGGGATGCGGTACGCGGCCGCGAGCGGCTCGAAGGAGCGCGCGTCCTCGTTGACGAGCGCGAGCAGCCGCTCCTGAATGACGCGCGCCTCATCAAGGATGCGCTGGAGATCCTCCTCGACGGCGCGATACGCCCGCTTTCCCACCGTGAAGTTCCCGGCCATCGAGCAGAGCGCGACGCCGAGCGCCCCCGCGAGCGCCGCCGCGCCGCCGCCCCCTGGAAACGGCTCCCGAGCCGCGAGCTGGTCAACGAACCGCTCGCAGCTCCAGTCGGTGAGCTGATCCTCACACGCCGCAACGCTCATCCTGCCTCCCTGCCCATCGTCATCGCCGCATCACATGGAAGCGGCGCGCCGGCGTGGCGCGCGGATGCGCGATCCCTCACGCACCGCACCGCCCGCGCTCGCGCGCGCCGCCGCGGCATCTTAGAACAACCCGGAGATGCGCCCCTGCTCGTCGACGTCGATCGAGAGGGCGGCGGGCCGCTTGGGCAGGCCCGGCATGGTCATGATGTCGCCGGTGAGCGCCACCACGAACCCCGCGCCGGCCGACACCTTGAGATTGCGCACCGTGATGCGGAAGCCCTCGGGCGCCCCGAGCAGGTGCTGATCGTCGCTGAAGGAGTACTGGGTCTTCGCCACGCACACGGGCAAGGTGCCAAAGCCGTGCGCGCGCAGCTGCGTGAGCTGCTTGCGCGCGGCGGGCGTGAGGTCGACGCCGTCCGCATGGTAGACGCGCGTCGCGATCGCCTCGAGCGCGTCAACGATGTCGAGACCCGACTCGTAGGAGAACCGGAACGCATGCGGCTCCTCGCACAGGCGCACCACCTCGCGCGCGAGCGCCTCGCCACCGGCGCCACCCTTCGCCCAGACCTCGGACAGCGCCACGTTGACGCCAAGCGCGCGGCACCGCTCCTCGACGAGCGCGAGCTCGGCCGGGGTGTCGGTGGGGAACGCGTTGAGGGCGACGACGCACGGCAGGCCGTACACGTCGCGCATGTTGCTCACGTGACGCAGAAGGTTCGGCAGGCCGCGCTCGAGCGCCTCGAGGTCCTCGATCCCGAGGTCGGCCTTCGCGACGCCGCCGTTGTACTTGAGTGCCCGCACCGTCGCGACGATGACCACCGCGTCCGGCTCGAGACCCGTCATGCGACACTTGATGTCGAGGAACTTCTCGGCTCCGAGGTCGGCCCCGAAACCCGCCTCGGTCACCACGTAGTCGCCCAGCTTGAGCGCCGTGGTGGTGGCCATGACCGAGTTGCAGCCGTGCGCGATGTTGGCGAACGGGCCGCCGTGCACGAAGGCCGGCGTGTGCTCGAGCGTCTGCACGAGGTTCGGCTTGATGGCGTCCTTGAGCAGCGCGGCCATGGCGCCCTCAGCGCCAAGGTCGTGCGCGGTCACGGGATCGCCCGCGTAGGTGTAGCCCACGACCATGCGCCCGAGACGACGCTTGAGGTCCATGAGATCGGTCGCGAGGCAGAAGGCCGCCATGACCTCGGAGGCGACGGTGATGTCGAAGCCGTCCTCGCGCGGCACGCCCTGCATGCGCCCGCCGAGACCGTCCACGATATGGCGGAGCTGGCGGTCGTTCATGTCGACCGCGCGCTTCCAGGTGATGGCCTTGGGATCGATCCCCAGCTCGTTTCCCTGCTGGATGTGATTGTCGAGCAGGGCCGCGAGGAGGTTGTTGGCCGCGCCGATGGCGTGGAAATCGCCCGTGAAGTGCAGGTTGATGTCCTCCATGGGAACCACCTGCGCATATCCGCCGCCCGCGGCGCCGCCCTTGATGCCGAACACCGGGCCGAGGGACGGCTCGCGCAGGGCCAGCACCGCCTTCTTGCCCAAGCGGTTGAGCGCGTCGCCAAGGCCCACCGACGTGGTGGTCTTGCCCTCGCCCGCCGGCGTGGGGTTGATGGCGGTCACGAGCACGAGCTTGCCCTTCATCGGGGCATCGGCAAGCGCGTGGATGTCGACCTTGGCCTTGTAGGCGCCGTAGTGCTCGAGCTGTCCCTCGCTGAGCCCCACCTGCGCGGCCACCTGGCTGATGGGCCACATCTCAGCCTCGTGCGCGATCTCGATATCCGACTTGTACGCTGCCATAAGCACATCCCCTCTCACTGCGCGGCCGGCGCTCGCCGTCCGCCGCCAGCTGCCCGTCGGTCTCTCATTGTAGCGAACACGACGCGCGTGAGACCCCCTGAGGG
>CAZLGF010000072.1:0-6896 GCA_964558955.1 uncultured Coriobacteriaceae bacterium | reverse complement strand
CCACGTCAACGGCAGCGCCGCGCAAAACGGCAAGCACTAGCACGCGGAGCCGCGCCGCAGCGAGCCACGCGACGCCCGCGCCAAGATGCCAAACGCTAGCCCAGCTCCTCGCCGTTGCTCGTAATCACGCGCTGATACCAGTAGAACGAATCCTTTCGGCTGCGCGCGAGCGTACCGTTGCCCTCGTCATCCATATCGACATACACAAAACCGTAGCGCTTCTTCATCTCGCCCGTGCCGGCGCTCACCAGATCGATGCAGCCCCACGGCGTGTAGCCGATAAGGTCGACACCGTCCTCTTCCACGGCTGCCTTCATAGCTGCGATGTGCCGGCGCAGATAATCGATGCGATACGTATCGTGAATCGAGCCATCCGGCTCCACCATGTCGTTGGCGCCCAGGCCGTTCTCCACGATGAACAGCGGCTTCTGGTAACGGTCCCACAGGATGTTGAGCGTGGTGCGCAACCCCTCCGGATCGATCGGCCAGCCCCACTCGCTCGAGGTCACATACGGGTTTTGCGCAAGCGTCACTCCGTTGCCCAAAGCGTGCCCGGCATCGGGGCGCGTGGTCACCACCCCCGAATTGTAGTAGGAGAACCCGATGTAATCGACCGTTCCAGCGCGCAGCAGCTCCTCATCGCCCGGCCGCCTCTTCAGCTCGATGCCCTTGCGCTCAAGATCACGCAGCTGGTAGGAGGGGTAGTATCCGCGACACTGCACATCGGAGAACAGAAGCTTCACCCGTCGCGCGATGCGCAGCTCAAGCGCGACGTCAGCAGGATTGCAGGTCTCGGGATAGGTGAGCACGGCGGCGAGCATCATGCCCATCTGGTTTGCCGGGTCGACGGCGTGCCCCAGCGAGACCGCCTGCGCACTCGCCACAAACAGGTGATAGAGCGCCTGCTGGTAACGCGCCTCGGTCATGTCGCGCACGCCGAGGGTGTCCCAACCGCGCAAGAGATTGATCTCGTTGAAGGTCATCCACCAGCGGACCTTGCCCCGATAGCGGGTGAAGAGCGTCGCGCACAGCCGCACGTAGGCGTCGACCGTGCGCCGATCGAGCCAACCGTCCCAGCGCTCGGCAAGCGATACCGGCATGTCAAAGTGATCGATGGTCACCACCGGCTCCATGCCGTGGGCGATGAGCTCGTCAAACACCTGGTCGTAAAAAGCCAGCCCCTCCTCGTTGGGCTCCCGATCATCGCCGTTGGGAAAGATACGCGTCCATGAGATGGACATGCGGAAGCACCGAAACCCCATCTCTGCCATAAGCGCGATGTCCTCGCGCCACCGGTGGTAGAAATCGACCGCCCGATGGCTCGGATAGTACATCTGGGGATCGATCGCGCACGCGTGGTCCCCAGGAACGGGCTCGCTCCCACGCAGATAGGCGATTGCCCCGTTCGGCGTGCGGAAGCTGTGCTTGCGCGGCCGGTCGATGGAACCGTTGGTCTTGGTGTCAGACGTCGCCATGCCGCGACCGCCCTCGTTCCAGCCGCCCTCGTACTGGTTCGCGGCCGTCGCGCCGCCCCATAGAAAGTCGTCACGCAACATCGCTACGCCACCTCCTCGATGTCGATGTCGCGCACCAGGCCATGCCGATGCGCGTAATGCAGATACGCGCCAAGCAGGTTTGCCGCGTTGCGGAACCGGCAGCACACGAGCTCTGCGTGGGGAAAGGCAAGCGGGAAGCGCTGGTAGAACCGCTCCATGGCGCGCTGAAGCCCCTCAAGAAACAACGGGTTGGCGCTCACGCCGCCACCGATGGCGATGCGCTCGGGATCGAGCAGGCACTGGAAGTTGTAGAACGCCCGAACGATCGTGTCGCAGCGGGCGTCAAACGCTGCACAGGCGCCTTCGTTTCCAGCAGCCACCAGCGCAAAGGCCTCCTCGCCTCGCTCGCAGGGTACGCCAGCCGCCTCGCCGATGGCCCGCGCCATGTTGTTGACACCGCCGATGTTGCCGAGCAGCGCCGCGGACCCGCGCGCCGGGTCGTCGGCGTACACCACGCTGATCTCACCCGCGATGAGGTGCCCGCCCTTGTGCACGCGCCCGTCCACGATCACGCCGCCGCCCGTTCCGGTGCCGAAGGTCACCACCAACCCGGTTCGCACGCCGCGCATGGTACCGAGCTCCAGCTCGGCAAGGGCAGACGATCGCGCGTCGTTCTCCAGTTCCACGGGCAGGCCGAAACGCTCCTCCCACGCCGCCACGTCGGTACGATGGTTGTAGGCAAGACTCCCACCCGCATACATATAGCGTCGATCGACGTCGATCACCCCGGGCATCGAGAACGCAATACCCTCCACCTGCCCCATCTGGTCGAGTATGCCCTCGATAGCCTCAAGAAAACGTTCCTGGGTGTCTTGCGGGGTCGGCACCCTGCCGGGCTCCGTCAGCTGACGCCCGTCCATAACGGCATGCTTGATGTAGGTCCCGCCTACGTCGAAAACCGCGATTCGCGCCATGCGAGGCTCGGTCGCGCTATCGTTTTGCCTGGTCATTACGTTCCTCTCAACTCAGGATCCGCCGCCTCGACAGTCGCCCGGCGGCGCCGGTCGGTCACGCGACTCAAACCGGCGCCGCATCACGTCCGGGCACTACGCCTCGAGCGCCTCCTGTTCTGCCTGCTCAGCGGCTCGCTCCTCCTCAAGCGCCTTCTTGTCGGCGATGCGGAAGAACGGGAAGTAGATGATCGTGTTCACTACGATGCACGCCAGGCTGATGAGCAGCATCGTCACGCCGCCGCCGATGATGTTGCGCACGAAGAACGGCACGGCAAAGGGCAGCAGGCCCACCGATGGGTTGTATGCGAAGGGGAAGATGCTCACGAGCGCCAAGCCCACCAGGCCCATCACCACGCACGAAAGGATCATGGGGATGAAGAAGATGGGGTTGAGCATGACCGGAAGGCCGAAGATGATCGGCTCGTTGATGTTAAAGATGTTGGGGATGAACGAGATCTTGAGCATCTGCTTGTAGCGCTTGCTCTTGGCGGTGAACATCGAGAGGCAGAGCCCCAGCGTGTTGCCGTTGCCACCAAGACCGGCGTAGTAGTAGGCCATCGCCGGCATGAGATAGGTGAGCGGGTTGCCCGCCTGGTAGTCGGCCATGTTGGTGGTCACCATGATGAGCAGCAGCGGCGTGAGCGGGCTGTAGACCGTGTTGGGATGGATGCCGAAGAACCACAGGACGTTGGCGAGCATCACCACGGCGATCATAAAGGGCACGGTGCAGGCGAACTGGGTGAGCACGTTGCCGATCACGGTTTGGAAGAAATCAATGAAGTTGCCGAAGGGCGTGAGCGCGAACCCGGCGCGGACACCGAAGGCTGCGAGCGCGATGATCATCGCCATGAACATAGGCTCGAGTGACTCAGAAACCATGGGCGGCACACCGGCGGGCATCTTGAACGTAAGGCCCGTCTTGGAGAGCGCGTGGAAGAGCGCCGAGACCGCCAGCGCCACCACGAGCGCAGCGAGCAGGCCGTTGCCGCCGAGATAGCCGATGCTGAAGGCGGTGACGTCCCCTTCGGCACCCGCCACCGTCTGCGGCACGATGATGAGGAAGCTCATGAGCGAGAGCAGGCCACACGACACGGTGTTGCCACCCTTGCGCTTGGCATATGAGAACGCGATGGTAAACGACGCATACAGCGCAAGGATGTTGAGACCCGCGTTATACACCGCGTCGATGCTCTCCTTGAGCCCCGATTCCGCAAGGAACGTGCTGAGCGCGTCGATGGGCAGGTTGCCGATGACGGCAAAGAGGAAGACTCCGAACGTGATGGGTCCGGTGCGCATGAAGCCTTCCGCTACCGCCTGAATGGCGTCATTTTGCTGGAGCGTCTGCGCAATCGGTGCGATAAACCGGTTGAGGAACGCCTCGAGTTTTTCCATCATGGGTTACCCCTCTCCCTTCTTGTAGCGCGCCTTTTTGCGCAGGCGCGCCCCTTCTGCACGGTCGCGCGGCGATATCCAAGCTCGCGCGGGGCGCACGGCAGGAGCGGCCGTATGTCCGTCCGACACGGCCTCCGATACACCCTCTGCACTTTTTTGATACGCCGCAGCGGACTCCTACGCCTCCCGCGATTCCTTGATGGCACGGTACACGTCGATGAATTCGTCCGCCAAAATGCCAAATCCCTCGGCGCTCATGAGCTGGTCCTCCGCATGCGTGAGCATGAGCGTCATGAGCGTTGGGTCGCCCGCGGCCTCACGCTGCACAAGCGCCGCGTGAGACGCATGGCCCTTGCGGAAAGCCGCCTCGCCCTCCGCCTTGAGCGCGAGCGCGCGGTCGAAATCGCCCGTGCGGGCTGCGTGCACCGCCTCGATATAGCAGCTGCGCGCCTCGCCCACGTGGGCGACGATCTCGAAGCTCACGGGCGTGAGCGCGGCGGCGCGCTCCTGAATGCTAGTCACCGAGCACCTCCCGCACGCGGGCGATGACCGCCTCGCCGTTCATGGTGCCGTACGCCACCGTCTCAACCGCCTCGACGGGGCATGCCACCATCGAGGCGATCTTGCCCACCTGAAAGCGCACCTGCGGGCCCAGCAGCACGATGTCGGCATCGGCAGCCTTCTCGACAACGTCCGAAACCGGGCACGCGTTGACGGTGCACGCATAACCCTGCCGCTGCGCCGCCGTGCGCATGTTGAGCACGAGCATGCTCGTAGACATGCCCGCCGCGCACGCCAAGATGATCTTCCTCACGTTTGTTACCTCCCAATCTTTACCTGAAGCAACGCCAGCAACCGCTCGAAGTCCTGATGCTCGAGCAAGTCCCGGACAGAAGCCGTATCTATGAAGAACGCCGCAAGGCCCTCGTAGAAATCCCCCAGCTCATCGTGACCGTCGGGCGCGATCGCCACCAGAAAGACCGCCTGAACCTCCTGGCCGTCCCAAGAGATGGGCTCGTCGAGGAGGGCCACCGTCACGAAGGTCTCCGCGGCGGCAGCCTGCATGGGGTGCGGCAACGCCACACCGCCTCCGAAAGCGGTCGCACCGGCGCGCTCGCGCTCCCACACCAACTCCTCGAAGTTGGGCGAGACCTCGCGCAGGGCCGCAGCGCGCTCGCAAAGCAGCGTGATGACCTGTTCTTTGGTTTCGCACGCCACATGAGCAAAGAACAGCTCCCGGCTAAAGTAGCGGGCGCCATCGGTCGCAGGCATCCCGCGTTTAAGCAGGTCGCGCACGGTTATGACGTCCTCCGGCTCGAGGAAGAACGAGACCTCGCGCACGGGAACGGGAGGCGCCTCGCGCAGGGGCACCGTGGTGAAAACGTAATCGATCTGCGAGAAGTCGCGCGACGCCACCTGGGAGACGTCGCAGGTCTCGACGCTTTCGAGGTAGTCGCCGAACTCCTGGCGGTACCGGTACTCCAAGAGCCTCGCGCTGCCCCGACCCGAGGCGCATACGATAAGGACGCGCTTCTTGGGCGCCGGCCCCTTCTTGCGCTCGAGCGCCAGCGCGAAAGCGAGGGCGATGTAGCCCGTCTCGTCTTCAGACAGCTCCGAGCCATATGCCTCCGCCAGCACCACCGAGGCATCGCGCGCCATGGAGAAGGCGAGCGGAAAGCGCGCCCGGATATCCGCGAGGATGGGGTTCTCCATCGAAAGGTGAAACCGCAGCCGTACCGAGAGGGGCACGATGTGCCGTGCGAGATTCATGCGCAGCTCGAGATCAGCGCGGAAGTCAAAGCGAAACGCCTCCCACACGCGATCGAGCATGCGCGAGACCACGCCCCACACCTCGTCCGAGATCACCAGACCGTCCTCGTCGCTCGACCCCGCCGCGAGCGTCTGCTTGCCGGCGAGGTGAATCGCCATATAGGCGACCTCCTCGTCGGGCAGAACGATGCCCGCGCGCCGCTCTATATCGACGGCGATGCGGTGCGCGACCTCAAACTCGCGCGTACCGCACATCTTCGCGAGGCTCTCCGCCTCCATGGGAACGTAGCAGCCCTTCCGGATGCGCAACAAGGCGATAGCGATATGCACCAGCAGGTTTTGGTAGACCATCGAGTTGATGTGGAAGCCCGCCTCGCTCAGCCCTCGGTCGACGCTTTGCGAGACCACATCGAGCATGAGGTCTGAACTCGCGCGGTCATCGGCGCCGGAGCCGACGAGACCGCCGCCCTCGAAGCGGTCAACAACGATCCCGGCCAGGCAGATGCGGCGCGTCATCTCGGGACCGCTCACACGGATGCCGTAGCGCGGCCGCTTCTCGAGCGCCAGGCCGAACCGAGCGAGCGTCGCCTCGACCTGCTTGAGATCGCCTGAGATGCTCGCACGCGACACGTAGAGCATCTCAGCAAACTCGTCGAGGGTGATCCAGTCAGTGCGCTGTAGCAGGTCATTCAGCAGATACGCCACGCGATCGGAACGCGTGGCAGGCAGGCCCACGCGCACGGCAGCGCGCTGGACACGCATGAGATGGGCAAACTCACCGGGAGCGGCGATCGTGAGCACATAACCCGGCCCGTGCGGCGCATCGCGCTTGAAGTCGATGCGAGCGACGCCCGCGAGCAGATCGTTGCAGGCGCGGATGCGCGAGCGCACCGTTCTCGCGCTTATCCCGAGATGCGCAGCCAACGCAGCCGGCGCGATGCCCGGACAGCCCTGCACCTCGGCGATCAGCTCGATATCGCGCGCTTCCATGGCGCCCTCCCTCCGACGAGCTCATGCTACGGCACCGCTCCAAACGACTCCATCCCTGGGTTTGCCACGGCGGGCGGCGAGAACCTGAACGAATCGAAGCGGGTCGACATGTCCCGTGTTCGCCGTTTCACCCGAGTGGCATCACCCGAGGGCACCGTTCAACGTGCGACGCCGCGTTGTGCCCAGCGCCGACAGCGCGACGCGGCGCGTATGGTGATATCGCCGTTTGCACGAA
>CAZLGF010000071.1:0-6896 GCA_964558955.1 uncultured Coriobacteriaceae bacterium | reverse complement strand
CCATCGACACCATCATGAGCGCCATGAGGATCATGAAGCCATAGGTGGTGAGCGCCGAGAACTGACCGACGTTGAGAAGCGTGCCGCGGCTCGAGATGATGAGGTAGCTGCCGAACTGGATCACGACGACGAAGACCGTGTAGTCCGAGAAGTCCGTCATCGGCGTGGTGAGCTCGACGATCTCCTCAGCGCGGGTGAAGTCCTGGCAGACGTCCTGCGCGGCGGCGCCGAACTTCTTCTTCTCGTAGTCCTGGCGCACGTAGCTCTTGACGTCGCGCATGCCGGTGATGTTCTCCTCAACCGACTCGTTGAGCGCGTCGTACTTGCGGAAGACGGCGCGGAAGATCGGGTGCGTCACGCGGACGACCTTGTAGAGGCCGAAGCCCAAGATCGGCACGATGATCACGAAGACCGCCGCCATGGGGCCGGCCATGAAGAAGGCCATGGCGATGCCCGAGATGAGCAGCAGCGGGCAGCGCACGGCGGTGCGGATGACCATCATGTAGGCCAGCTGGACGTTGGTGATGTCCGTGGTGAGGCGCGTCACGAGGGACGACGCCGAGAACTTGTCGATGTTGGCGAAGCTGAACCGCTGGACCGCGGCGAAGACGTCGTGGCGCAGGTTCTTGGCAAAGCCGCAGCTCGCTTTGCTGCAGGTCAGACCCGCGGTGACGCCGAAGGCGAGCGACGCGAGGGCCATGGCGACGAGGGTCCCCGCGTAGGGCAGCAGCTCCGCGAGGCCGGCGCCCGCTTGGATGGCGTTGATGAGCTGGGCGGTGACGAAGGGGATCGCCACCTCCATGACCACCTCGCCCGTCACGATGACCGGCGTGGCGATCGAAGCCCGCTTGTATTCTCGAATGCTGCCGAGAAGGGTTTTAATCATTCAGTTCCTCCCATCGATGACGAATCTTCTCAAGCATGGACACGAGGTCCTCCTGCTCCTGCACCGTGAGGCAGGTGAAGGCGTCTTGCCGGAATCGCTCGCGCGATGCCTGATCGAGCTCCGCCTGGTGAAATCCCCGTTCAGTGAGGTGAACGAAGAGCTGCCGGCGGTCGCGCTCATCGCGCGTGCGCTCGATGAGCCCCGCGGTCTCGATCTTGGCGAGAATCTCGGAGAGCGAACCAGGCTTGAGCTCGAGACTCCTGCCAAGCTCCTGTTGCGACATGGTGCCGCCGTTCCTGGCGAGCAGGCAGATGATCGGCGCCTTGCCGCTGTGTCCTCCCCTGTGAAAGTGCAAGTAGCGGCCGCAGAAGCTCAGGCTCGCGAGGATGCGGCGCGCTCGCTCGTCAGACTCGTCGGGCTGCTGGTCAGCTGCGTCATGCACCGTGGACATCCCTCCCTTCGACATGCGTGAGCCCCACGAGGGGGCCAATTTGCGCGTGAGTACGGTATCACCGTGCCTCGATATGTCAAGGTACCAAAATGGTCCTATAACAAGGTAGCATACGGGCGGCGCATTGCCAGTCTGCGCGCCAGATAATTTGCGCCGCGGCAACGGCTCTCAAGGCCGCCGTGTCGAGGGGTGCGGCGGCCCCGTTCGGCGGACCGCTCGCCCCCGCGAGGAGCCGTGCCCGGCCTGCGCGCTACGATGGGGAGGGCGCCTGTCCGCGCGCGGCCGGGAGGCCGGTGCGCGCCACGGCGCTTCGCGTCGCACTCGCTCCCGCACATTACCGAAAGGGGTCCCATGTCCGCCGTCACCATCTCCCGCGATCACCTGTCCGCCTCGATCGACACCATGGGCGCTGAGCTCACCAGCCTGGCGCTCGACGGGCGCGAGTACCTCTGGCAGGCTGATCCGCGCTGGTGGGGCCGGCGCGCCCCCGTGCTCTTCCCCATCGTGGGGTCCCTTCGCGACGATCGCGCGACCTCGGCCCAGGGGCCTGTGGCGCTCGGCCGGCACGGCCTCGCCCGCAGCTGCGAGCACGCGGTCGCGGAGCGCTCGGATGATGCCGTGACGTTCGAGCTCACGGACACGCCCGAGACGCGCGCCATCTATCCGTACGCCTTCCGCCTCATGATGACCTACGCGCTCACGGGCCCGTCGAGCCTGACCCAGACCTTCCGCGTCGAGAACACGGGCGACGTCGACCTGCCGTTCTCGGTGGGCGGGCACCCGGCGTTCAACGTGCCCGTTCCCGGTGCGTCAGACGAGCGCTTCGAGGACTACGCGCTCGAGTTCGCCGAGGCGTGGACCTACGCGTCGCCGGCCATCACCGACGGCGGCCTGTTCACGTATGACACCATGAAGCCCGTGCTCGACAACGAGCGCACGCTGTCTCTTTCCCGGGACCTCTTCGAGTACGACACCCTGATGTTCGAGGACGTCCCGGGGAGCACGGTGACCCTGCGCGGCGCCGCGAGCGGGGCGGGCGTGCGCGTGGACTTCGAGGGCTTCCCGTACCTCGGCATCTGGTCGGCCGCCGGCGACGCGCCCTTCCTGGCGATCGAGCCCTGGACGGGTCACGCGACCATGACGAGCGAGGATGATGCGTTCGAGCACAAGCGCGGCATCACCGTGCTCGCCCCCGGCGGCGTGGACGAGCGCTCCTTCACGATCACCCTGCTCGGGTAGGGCCTCTTCAGACGAGCACGCGCCGCGCCCTGTCGCGACTCCCGGGGTTTCAAGCGCGTGGCCGCACGCCTTGCCGAACCTCATCACGCCGCAGGTTACCTGCGTGTTTCAGCGAGGGTTGTTCGCGCTGTCCGCGGCGCGGGAACGCTATCCTGACGTGCTGTGCACGTAACTTTCTCGCATTCGGTTGCAAGGGGGAGGGGAATGGGTCCCCTCCGGTTGCGGGGCACGGAAGGGGTTGTACACGCACAGGAAGGACCTACCATGACCAAGTTCGCCCCGGCATCGGCCGACGCACCGCTCATGCTGTGCTCTCGTCGAAATCTCATCAGGCTCTCAGGCATCGTGGCGAGCATGGGAAGCATGGCCGTCCTGGTTGGCTGCGGCCCCGCCTCGCAGGATGCGAGCGACTCGGGCTCCGCCACCTCCGACGCCGCCAGCGCGAGCTCGGGCGTCTTGGGCGACGGCGAGACCCTGCGGGTGGGCATGGAGGCCGCCTACGCGCCGTATAACTGGCAGGTTTCCGAGGAGTCCGAGTACACCATCCCCATCGAGAACGTGAGCGGGGCGTATGCCGACGGCTACGATGTGCAGGTGGCCAAGCTCATCGCCGAGGCCCTGGGCATGGAGCCCGTCGCGGTGAAGCTCGACTTCTCGGCGCTCATCGACTCGCTGAACAACGGCCAGATCGACATCATCTGCGCCGGCATGTCCGTGACCGACGAGCGCGCGCAGTCCGCCGACTTCTCCAACTCCTACCTCGACGACGACATCGTCCTCATCACGACGGCCGACTCCGCCTACGCGAGCGCCACGACCTTCGAGGAGCTGGCCGGCGCGTCGATCATGGGGCAGGCGTCCACCATGTTCGACGAGGTGATCGACCAAATTCCCGACGTGAACCACATGACGCCCGGCGAGACGGTCCCGGTCGTCGTCGAGAGCCTCGCGAGCGGCACGAGCGACATCATCACCTACTCGATGCTGTCGGTGCCCTCGTTGCTCGCGACCTACTCCCAGTTCGTCGAGCTCGAGATGACCGATTCCTTCGAGGACTCGCTCATGCCCGACAACGCGGCCATCGCCCTGGGCCAGGAGGACATCCTGGAGCAGATCAACGAGGTCATCGACGCCATCTCCGATGACGAGCGCCAGGAGATGTGGACGGCCTGCATGGAGCGCCAGCCGTCGTAAGGGCGACGCGCTGACGGGCGGGGCGGGCGCGCCCTCGGGCGCCGCCGCGGCCACCCGCGCTCAGCTCAGCTGAAGGGATTCTCATGGGCTCTTCCCATCGTGCGGAGGAAGGCGGCCGCCCGCGCGGCCGCATCGCGTCGTTCGTTCTCGACGACCATCGCTACGTGCTGCTCGGCACGAGCGCGATCGCGCTCGTCGGCATGCTGCTGTCAAGCTCCTCCCGTCCGGCGATGAGCTTTCTCGCGCGCGCCTACGCCGTCGAGGTGGCGATGTACGGTGTTCTCGTCGCCTGGCTCGCGCTGAGCGCCGTCGCCCTGGTATACAAGCTTGCTCGGTGGCGCACGTACGCCGACCGGGCGCCGTTCACGCGCCCCGCTGTCCGGCGGGCGCTGCGCTACGGCTCCTACGTCATCGCGGCCATCACGGCGGTCCTCGCGATCGATCGCGTGGTGCTCGGGGTGGCCTCCGCCTGGAGCGTCGCGGTGTCGGCGACCACCCGCCCTGCGGACGACATGCTCCAGAGCATGCTCTACATCCTCTGGAACGGGAGGAAGACCTTCATCACGGGCCTTCTCACCACGGTCGAGCTCGCGGTGTTCGGCACGGTCATCGCCTTCTTTCTCGCGCTCGCGCTCGTGTTCTGCCGGATCCAGACCGTGGACCGTCCCGACAACGACCTCGTGCGGTTCTGCAAGGTGGTGGGCACGGGCTTCGCCAAGGTGTACAGCACGGTGGTGCGCGGCACGCCCATGATGGTGCAGGCGATGATCATCTACTACGGCGTGTTCAGCCTCTTTCGCATGACCGGCCTCACCACCACGCAGATCAACGGCATCTGGTCGACGTTCGTCGCGGGCTTGGTGACCATCACGCTCAACTCGACGGCCTACATGATGGAGGTGCTGCGCGGCGGCATCGAGGCGGTCGACCCCGGGCAGGCCGAGGCGGCGCGCTCGCTCGGCCTCACGCAGTGGCAGGCGATGCGCAAGGTCGTGTTTCCCCAAGGCATCAAGCACGCCATCCCGGGCCTTTCCAACGAGCTCGTCATCAACATCAAGGACTCCTCGGTGCTCTCGGTCATCGGCACGTTCGACCTCATGTTCGCGACGACCACGGTCGCCGGCATCTACTACCAGCAATTTCAGACGAGCCTCATCACCACCGTGGCGTATCTCGCGCTCACCATGGTGGCCTCGTGGCTGCTGGGCCGTTTCGCTCGGCGCTTCGATGTGAAGACGGGGCCGGTGCTGGGCACGGCCGATGTCCCGGGCCCGACCGACGGCGCGGGCGCGGCATCGGGCCGCGCGCGCCGGCAAAGCGAGGGGAGATAGGCCATGGCGGTGGAGAAGCGCGGGGCGTCCGGTGCGGCGCCAGCCGGCGATCGCGAGCCGATGGTTCGCATCGAGGGCCTGCGCAAGTCCTTCGGATCGCTCGAGGTGCTGCGCGACGTCAACCTCGACGTCATGCCGGGGCAGGTGGTGACCGTGATCGGCGCCTCGGGCTCGGGCAAGTCGACGCTTTTGCGCTGCATCAACCTGCTTGAGACGCCCGATGCGGGGCACGTCTGGTTCCATGGGCAGGACCTCGCGGCCGAGCATGTCAACGTGAACCGCCTGCGCGAGAACATCGGCATGGTGTTCCAGGGATTCAACCTCTTCAGCAACATGAACGTGCTCGACAATTGCACGCTGGCGCCCGTGACGCTCAAGAAGCTCACCAAGGCCGAGGCCGAGCGCGTCGCGCTGGAGCACCTGGAGTCGGTGGGGCTCGCCCGGTTTGCCCGCGCGGACGTCAACACGCTCTCGGGCGGTCAGAAGCAGCGCGTGGCCATCGCCCGCGCGCTCTGCATGAATCCCGACCTCATGCTGTTCGACGAGCCCACGAGCGCTCTTGATCCCGAGATCGTGGGCGAGGTGCTCGAGGTCATGCGCCGGCTCGCGGCGGATGGCATGACGATGGTCGTGGTGACCCACGAGATGTCGTTCGCGCGCAACGTCTCGGACGAGGTCGTGTTCATGGATCGCGGGGTCATCCTCGAGGCCGGCCCGCCGGAGAAGATGTTCACGGCGCCCGAGCAGCCGCGCACCCGCGCGTTTCTGGCGCGCTACCTCTAGCCCTCGACCGCGCCGCCGCGCGGCCCGGCCGGGCGTCGCCCGATCCGCTGTGTGCGCCCGTGCCGGCCGCCACCGCGCGCACGTCGTCCCTGCGTGTTTGGCAAGTTTGCGAAGGCGGGGCGCGCTCGCGCCGCCGGGCTTGCCCTGATTGTTCGAGACGCTATGATAGGTGGGCGAACAAGGGGGTAAGGCGCATGTATCTCAACTTCGATATGTTCTAGCTGCGCGAAGCGCTCGCTGCGCACCGCAGCGCACCGGCCGCGCCGCGCGCGGCACCGTCATGTCGAAGCACGGGCCACCGCCCGTTTTCCACGAAGAGGATCATCATGCGCGACAAGCTCGAGAAACTCATCGCTGCCTATCAGGAGCTCGAGAAGAAGCTCTCCGACCCCACGGTGGTCGCCGACCAGAAGGAGTACACGCGCCTCGCCAAGGAGCACGCCAAGCAGGCCGAGCTCGTGGCCCGCGCCCGCACCTACATCACGGCGCTCGACGATATCGACGCGGCCAAGGAGATGCTGCACGAGACCTCCGACGCCGATGAGAAGGCCATGCTCCAGGAGGACATCGCCGCGAACGAGGCCATGCTCCCCGGGCTCGAGGAAGACATCAAGTTCATGCTCATCCCCGGCGACCCCAACGACGAGAAGAACACCATCGTGGAGATCCGCTCCGCCGCCGGCGGCGACGAGGCGGCCATCTTCGCGGGCGACCTGTTCAAGATGTACCAGCGATTCTGCGAGTCGCGCCACTGGAAGGTCGAGGTGCTCGACGCCAGCCCCAGCGAGGCCGGCGGCTTCAAGTCCATCGAGTTCAAGGTCTCGGGCGACAAGGTCTACTCGGTCATGAAGTATGAGAGTGGCGTGCACCGCGTCCAGCGCGTTCCCAAGACCGAGAGCCAGGGCCGCATCCAGACCTCCACGGCGACCGTCGCCGTCCTGCCCGAGGCCGATGAGAGCGACATCCAGATCGACCCGGCCGATCCCCGCATCGACACCCACTGCCCGTCCGG
>CAZLGF010000070.1:3191-6967 GCA_964558955.1 uncultured Coriobacteriaceae bacterium | reverse complement strand
TCCACCACGTCGAAGGCGTCGGTCGCCCCGGCCACGATGCTGGCGAGCCCGCCGGTCGCGATGACCGTGGCATCCGGCGCGCCCAGCTCGTCTTTGATGCGGCGCACGAGGCCCTCGGCCAGGGCCGCCGTCCCCAGCACGAGGCCCGACTGGACCGCTTCGACGGTCGTGCTGCCGATGGCGTGGGCGGGCGCCTCGAGCGGGACGCTCGCGAGGCGCGCCGCGCGGTCGGTGAGGGCCTCCATCGAGATGCGGAGACCTGGCGCGATGGCGCCGCCGATGTAGTACCCCTCGGCGTCCACCACGTCGATGTTGGTCGCGGTTCCGAAGTCCACGACGATCGACGGCGCGCCGTAGTAGGTCTCGGCAGCGGTCGCGTTGGCGATGCGATCGGCGCCGACCTCAGCGGGGTGGGGCGCGCGGACCTTGGTGACGCGCGCGGTCTCGGCCCCGATGGTCACGCTCGTCGTGGCGATGCGCGCGGCCACGGCGCGCCATTCGCGGCTGAGCTGCGGCACCACGCCGGCGAACGCGATGGCGTCGACCCGCTTGAGCGACATCGCGCACATCCGGAAGTAGCCGAGCAGCCGCACGTGCAGCTCGTCGGCCGTGAAGGAGCGGTCGGTGGGCATGCGCCACGCGTGGACGAGCCGGTCTCCCTCGAAGAGGCCGAGCGCGGTCTGCGTGTTGCCCATGTCGACGGCGAGGAGCATGTGACCTCCCAGGAGCGCAGGGTCGCGGTGTGCGGACGGTCTGGTATATCGGGCCGCCGCATAGCGGTCATTGTATACTTACTCAATGCTCGACATCGAACAGGCGAATGGGGTTGCGCATGAACAAGAGGGCAAAGCGGCGTCTCGTCGTGGTGGGCGGCATCGTGGTCATCGCGATGCTCGTCATCGTGGCGATCGCCGGGGCCGGGGGATCTGCCTCATCGCTCACCATCGCCGACGTGCTCACCGGCTCGTACGAGGGTCAGAAGGTGCAGGTGTCGGGAGAGGTCGTGGCCGACTCGGTCACGAGCGACGGCTCGGTCGCGTATTTCGAGATCCAGCCCGAAGATGACGACGAGTCCGAGGACGCCTCCGCGACCTTGCAGGTGGCGTACGACGGCGCGCTGCCGGCGACCTTCGGCACGGGCGTCGTGGCCATCTGCACCGGCGTCATGGAGAGCGACGGCTCGCTCACGTGCACGGAGCTGGTGACCAAGTGCCCGTCCAAGTACGAGAGCGCTGAGGGCGCGCTGACCGTGAAGGGCCTGCTCGACCAAGGTGACGAGATGGTCGGCGAGGAGACGACGATCTGCGGTTACGTGAGCGGCTCGGTCAACGGGGTGGACGCTGACTATCGATTCACGATCGAGTCGCAGGGATCCTCGATCAACGTGATCTGGGACGGTGGTCTCGACGAGGACGTGGCCGAGGGCACGGCGCTCGTCATATCAGGATACCTCGACGCCGACGGCACCTTCGTCGCCAGCAGCCAGCCCGCCATCGACGAGGAGCTCTCAGTCTAGCGGCGGCGTCTGGGGTCGCCTCATACCTGCTGCACCGTATCCGGATCAGAGCCTCAAGGGAGGACATTGCAGATGATAGCCATGATGGGCAACGTGCTCATGGTGCTTGCCCTGGTGGTCGCGCTCGCGGCCGCCGTCTGCCTTATCGCGGGCGTGAAGCTTCGTCGCGAGGGCTTGGTGAACGCGGGCTACGTGCTCGTCTTTGGCAACCTGGTCGCGCTCACCGCCTGCATCGCCATCATCCTCGCGTGCTTCGTCGCCGAGAACTACAGCCTCACGTACGTGGTCTCCAACTTCCCGAATGACTCAAGCTCGCTGCGCCTGCTCTACCAGATCTCGGGTGTGTGGGCCGGCCGTCAGGGCTCGCTTCTGCTCTGGACCTGGCTCATCGCGCTGTTCACGGGGGTTGTGGCCTGGCGCCGTCTGCGCGTGACCGACGACCTGTCCAGCACGGCGCTCGGCGTGGCCGAGATCGTGATCGCGCTCTTCACGGCGACGCTCGTGTTCTCGGAGTCCAACAACCCCTTCATCGAGACGCCGTCGATGTACCTCAACGACGACGGCACGCTCGTCTCGGGCCTCAGCGCCGGCATGAACCCGCTGCTGCTGCACTGGGCGATGGTGCTGCACCCGCCCGCGACGTTCATCGGCTACGCGGGATGCACCATCCCGTTCGCCTACGCGATGGCTGCGCTCATCACGGGCGACCTCTCGGCGCGCTGGGTTGAGCTCTGCGATCGCATCGCCGTGTTCGCCTTCATCTTCCTCACGATCGGGATGGGGCTCGGCGCCGTTTGGGCCTACGTGGTGCTCGGATGGGGCGGTTACTGGGCGTGGGACGCCGTGGAGAACGCGAGCCTCATGAGCTGGCTCACGGCGGTGGCGCTGATCCACAGCTTCACCGTGTACCGCAAGCGCGGCGGCTTCAAGCGGTGGAGCTTGTTCGCGGCGACGATCACGTTCATCTTCGTGGTGCTTGGCACGTTCATCACCCGCTCGGGGATCGTGCAGTCGGTCCACGCGTTCACCGAGGACCCGGTTTCGACCTATGTCTTCCTCGGGATCATGGTCGCCTCGGCGCTCGCGTTCCTCATCCTGCTCGTGTACCGCCACGGTCAGATCGACGACGTGGACGAGATCGAGTCGCTCGCGTCCAAGAGCGGTACGTACTACCTCGCCGACCTCATCTGCATCGTGGGCGCGTCGCTCATCGCCTACCTCACCGTGGCGAGCGCTCTGCCCTCGTGGATGCCGCTCGGCGGGCAGGCGGTCTCCTCGGGCGTGTACGACGCGGTCGCCCGGCCGGCGACGGCCATCTTCGGCCTGCTCATGGCCGTGTGCCCGCTGCTCGGCTGGCGCAAGACCGAGGGAGCGGCCTTCGCGCGCACCATGCGCGTGCCGGCGCTCATCGGGGGCGCGCTGTTCGTGGTGCTCATGGCGTACTTCGCGACGACGCTCGTCCCCGCGTATGACGAGATCGTCGCCGCCGGCGGAACGGCGGCCGAGACCCTGGCTGAGCAGGGTCCGCGCTGGTACTACTTCGCGATCACGATCGTGTCGTTCGCGGCGGCGTCGCTTCTGATCGCGGTCTCGGCGTATGTGCTGGGCCGGGGCGTGCGCGGGCGGATGGCCAACCGTGGCGAGAGCGCGCCGCGGGCGCTCGTGAACCTCTTCCGCCGGTCTCCCGCTCAGGCGGGCGGTTATCTCGCGCACCTGGGATGCGCGATCGCGCTCATCGGCCTCGTGGGCTCGGGCATGTACGTGCAGGAGAGCACCATCAGCTTCGACGCGTCCGAGCTTGAGGATGGCGATGCGGTGGTCGCGTCTGACGCGCTCGGCGGCTACACGTTCTCCCTCACCGGGGTGAGCGACTCCTACGACGAGGACGACAACCGCGTCATCGAGCTGTCCATCGCGGTGGGGGAGCAGGATGCCGACACGGGCGACGAGGAGTCGATCGGAACGGTGACGACCTCGATGGAGATCTCGGCCAGCACTCAGCAGCAGACGCTCAACGCCGCAGTGCTGAGCTTCCCGCTCGAGGACGTCTTCGTGGCTTTCCAGGGCACCAACGCCGACGGCACGCTCTCGGTGAGCGTGAAGGTGAATCCGCTCATCTCGTTCACGTGGGCGGGCGGCGTGATCTGCGTGCTCGGCATCGTGCTCGCCTTCGCGCCCCGTCGCGCGACGCCGCTCCTCGCGGCTGACGATCGCGCCCAGGCGAAGCGGGGCGGCTCTCGTGGCTGAGCGCGCTGACGCG
>CAZLGF010000070.1:0-3091 GCA_964558955.1 uncultured Coriobacteriaceae bacterium | reverse complement strand
TGCTGCGCCTCGTGGAGCTCGATCATCGGCGCAACGACGCGGTCCGCACGTTCTCGCGCGGCATGCAGCAACGTCTCTCGATCGCGCGCGCCCTCATCAACGATCCCGAGCTCGTCCTGCTCGATGAGCCCTATGCGGGGCTCGACCCCCATGCGGTCGAGCTCTTCGACGGGCTCATCGACCGCGTGCGCGCGGGGCGGACCTTCGTCATGGTGAGCCATGACCTCGAGAAGGGCTTCGACATGTGCACGCACGCGCTCATCCTCGCGCGCGGTCAGGTGGTGCTCGCGGCCGAGCGAACGGGCATGGACCGCGCGGCGTTTCGCGACCTCTATCTCGCGACGGTCGGGATGGGGGTGGCGTGATGAGCAGAGGTGACGGCCCCCGTCGGCCAGGGGCGTTCGCGCAGTACCGGGCGCTTGTCATGAAGGATCTCAGACAGGAGGCCCGCACGCGCGAGATGCTCACCTCGATGGTGGTGTACGCGCTGCTCGTGCTCACCGTGTACGGCGCGGCGCTCTCGCAGGTGGGGGATAGCGTGCAGGTGATCTCGTTCGCCGGCGGGCTCCTCTGGGCGCTCATCATCTTCACGAGCCTATTGGGGCTCAACCGCAGCTTCAGTCATGAGACGGAGTCGGGGTGCCTCGAGGGAATCTTGCTCGCCCCGGTGGATCGCGCGCTCATCTTCCTCGCCAAAGCCACGTCGAACCTCGTGTTTTTGGCGGTGGTCGAGGTCATCACCGTGCCGCTGTTCTTCCTGTTCTTTCTCTCGGGCGCCGAGCTCGCCTCGACGACGCCTCTGATCGTGCTGCCGCTGGTCGTGGGCACCGTGGGCGTGGCGGGCGTGGGGACGCTCCTCTCCACCATGACGATCGACACCCGCGGCCGTGACGTGCTGCTGGCGATCCTGCTCATCCCCGTGATTTTCCCGCTGCTCTACGCGTGCGTCTCGGCGACGAGCGTGGCGTTTCAGGGTGTGGCGGGCACGCTTCAGACGTTTTGGACCTCGCTCGCGCTCGCCGTGGCGTACGACGTCATCATGATCGCTGCGGCATGGGGCCTCTACGAGTTCGCGGTCGAGGGATAAACTGTTCGGGTGCATGATTTCGGTGGGCCGAATAGGCTACCATGGGCAGATGATGTGAGACGCGGCTAACTGAGTGTGGACGTGATGCTGATGAATCATCAAGAGATCGGAGCGCGCGGGAGCGCGCGCAGTCGCTTTGAGCGCTGGGTTCCCCTCATGCTCGCGCTGGGCGTGCTGCTCACCACGATCGATATCGTGTGGGCGTTCACCCTGTCCCCGCTCGTGCAGGGCGCCGAGCTCTCGGAGTCCACGGTCATCGCCGGGCGCGTGGTCACCACGAAGCTCCTGCTCAGCCAGAAGATCTTCTACATCCACGTCCCCGTGGCGGTGGCGTCGTTTGGCGCGATGGCTCCCGCCGCGTTTTGGGCCCTGCGCTTTCTCATGACGGGTGAGCGGCGCTATGACCTGCAGTCCAAGACGGCCATGGAGGTCACGCTTGTGTTCGTTGTGGCCACCATGGTGTCCGGCATCATGTGGACGCGCTTCGAGTGGGGCGTCTGGTGGGTCTGGGAGCCGCGGCTGACCACCTACTTCATCCTCACGCTGCTCGTGATCGCCTACTTCATCCTGCGCAACGCCTTCGAGGATCCCGAGCGCCGTGCGCGGTTCGCCTCGGTCTTCGGCATCGTGGCGTTCATCGACGCGCCGATTTCGTTTTTGATCACGCGCCTGGTGCCGTCATCGATTCATCCCGTCGTGTTCCGCACCGATTCGGGCCTGCCGCCGCTCATGCTCATCCCGTTCCTCCTCGGGCTCTTCGGGATGCTCATGATCGCGTTCGCGCTCTATCAGATCGCGTGTCGGGTGAACACCGACGCACTCGCGGTCGAGGCGCTCAAGCAGCAGCTCGAGGAGCAGGATGCGCGGCGCGAGCGCGCGGCGGCCGATGAGGCGCTTGAGCGTCTGCGCGCAGCGGGAGCTCAGCTCGTTCAGAACGCCTCCGATGATCATGATGATGCGAGCGGGTCCGCGGACGCGGTCGCTCCGTCGGAGCGCTCTGGGGCGTCGAGCCCGGGCGTCGCTGCATCGAGCGACGCCGTGTCGGATGATTCTACATCGGATGGGGAGGAGTAGTCATGGATCCCATTCTTGCTGAGGTGTACTCGACCGTGCTGCCCGCCGCGCCGTATGTGATCGCGGCCTATGCGGGAATCTGGGTCGTGCTGTTCGTGTTCGTGTTCCTGATCGGCCGCCGCGCCAAGCGGACCGCCGCCGATCTTGCAGCGCTCGAGCAGGCGCTGCAGGCGCGCGAGGATACGCAGGAGCAATCGTAGACGAGCTCTTGCGCGCGAGGCGCTACGCCTCCTGTGCGCCGGCTTGCTTGATGAGGCGGGTTTGCGCCTCGATGTCGCTGGTAGCGCGCTCGATGAGCGCGATAAGCTGACTCAGCTCATCAGTGGTGAAGGTTGTGAACGGCAGGGCGAGCGTGCTGCCGTTCACGAGCGCGCGGCCGGCATCGGTGATCTCCACGACGAGCGCGCGATGATCGGTCTCAGAGGGGTGCCGCGTGATGTAGCCGCTGTGCTCAAGCTTGACGAGGGTCTCGCCGAGCGACTGGGGCCTGATGCCGAGCGCGTCGCTCATTTCGCGCTGCGGCATCGTGCCGCGCGTGGCGAGAAGGGCGAGCGCGCGGCCCTGACCGCGAAACGTGTCGGTCACGGCGCCGCCAGACGTGTGCACGACGGTGGAGCGCCACTTTTGCAAGGCGTTATGTACGCGGATGATGCTTTCAGCGAGATGTGAGCGCAGGTCATCATCAGTCGCCTGGTGAGAGGCAGGGGGTTGGTTCAAAGAGGCCGTGATGCGCGGATCAACCATGCCCTCCCCCTCGATTGAATGCTCAATTTACGGTTGAAACGACCGGTGTGATGCATCGTTTCGCGAGCTAGAAACTATTCATCTCACACCAACATAATACTTATAACTTATAACACAGAGGGTGGGTTGGTTATCGATCGTTATGCGAACGGCAGGAATGTGACTGCAAACGAGGGGTTAGTAAAT
>CAZLGF010000069.1:0-7055 GCA_964558955.1 uncultured Coriobacteriaceae bacterium | reverse complement strand
CCCAACGGCTCGGGCAAGTCGAACATCTCCGACGCGATCCTGTGGGTCCTCGGCGAGCAGAGCGCCAAGCAGCTGCGCGGCCAGGCCATGGAGGACGTCATCTTCTCGGGGTCGTCCGCGCGCAAGCCCGTGGGCGTCGCCGAGGTGACGCTCGTGCTCGACAACGCCGACCACGTGCTTCCGGTCGACTTCGACGAGGTGGCCATCACGCGCCGCATGTACCGCTCGGGCGAGAGCGAGTACCTGATCAACCAGAGCCCCTGCCGCCTCATGGACGTCCAGGACATCCTGCACGACTCGGGTCTCGGCAAGGACACCCACTCCATCATCAGCCAAGGCAAGCTCGACGCGATCCTGCAGAGCCGCCCCGAGGAGCGCCGCGCGCTCATCGAGGAGGCCGCCGGCATCTCCAAGCACAAGCGCCGCAAGGAGCGCGCGGCCCGCAAGATCAAGTCGATGGATGAGCACCTGACGCGGGCCCGCGACATCTCGCGTGAGATCACCCGGCAGCTCCGCCCGCTTGAGCGCCAGGTCGACCGCGCCCGCACCCACCGGGAGCTCACGGCGCGCGCCCACGAGCTCACACAGATCCTCGCCGTCGACGAGCTGCGCCGCCTGCAGGCGAGCTGGTCAGACGTCGAGACGGCCTCCAAGGAGGCGGACGCGAACCTCGAGCTGGCGCGCTACCGCCTCTCGGAGAAGGAGCGCGAGCTCGAGAAGCTCCAGGTTATGCTGGAGGAGAAGGGCCTGTTCGTGGGCGATCTCGGCGAGCAGCGCCGCCACATGCAGGACGTCGTGGGCCGCATCGGCTCCGACATGCGCTTGCTCGAGGAGAAGGGCCACAACATGGTGGCGCGCCTCTCCGAGATGCGGGGCACCCTCTCGAGCTCCGAGCACCAGCGCGGCCGCGTGAGCGAGGAGCTGGAGAGCGCCCGCGCGCAGCTCGACGAGGTGCGCGCCGCCCTCGACGTCGCGACGCGCGATGTGGCCGAGCTCGAGCCGGCGGCAGATGCCCTGCACGCGTCCCGCGTCGAGCTTGATGAGCGCCAGGCATCCCTCGGGCGCGCGCAGCGCGAGGCGCAGCGCCGCGCGGACGACGCCGCGCTCGCGCTCGCGAAGCTCAACGAGTCGCTCTCCAACGCCGCGCTCGAGGACTCGATGTACGCCTCACGTCTCACGCAGATCGCCGACGCCGCCGACGAGGTGCGCGCCGCGCTCGAGGACCGTCGCGCGCGCGCCGAGGAGGTCGCCGCCGCCCTCGCCGACGCGCGCGCCACCCTCGAGGGCGCTCGTGAGGCCGTGAGCGTGGCGGGCGACGCCCTGCGCACCCGGCGCGATCGCGAGTCCGAGGCCCGCACCAAGCTCGGGGAGGCGCGCTCCGAGCTCGAGGGGCTGCGCCGTCTCGACGAGCGCGCCGCCGACGCCTCGCCCCTTACGGCGCGCGTCGCCCATGAGCGCGCCGCCGACGTCGCCGCGCGCCTGGGCGACGTGATCGAGGCGCCGCGCGAGCTCGAGGGCTTGGTCGAGCTCCTGCTCGCCACTGATATCGACGCGCTCGTCATGGCTGGCGCCCCCGAGTTGCGCGCCGCCGGCGCCGCGGCGCTCGCGGCACCGGATGCGACGGGCGAGGCCCTGCTCCTCTCGCGCGCGCTCGCGCCCCGGGAGGCGGTGCCGGGCGCCGCGGGCACCCGGCTCGTCGAGCGCCTGCAGGTCCGCGAGGGCATGGGCGGGGTCGTGGGCGCGCTCCTCGGCCATCTCTACCTCGTGGACTCGCTTGATGAGGCGCTCGCGGCGCCGGTGATCGACGGCGTCGTCTACGTCACCCCTGAGGGCGCGCGCGTGAGCGCGGGCGGGATGGTGCGCGTGGGCGGCGCGGCCGACGCGGCTGCCGGCGCGCTCGAGCGCAAGCGCCGCATCCGCGCGCTCGCCGCGATCGAGCCCGATCTCACGGCCGTGCTGGCGCGCGCCGAGGAGGCCGTCGGCGAGGCCCAGGCGGCGCTCGAGGAGGCGCGCGATCAGGAGAGCGCGGCGGCGGGCTCCATCGCGCGGCTTGAGGGCGAGCAGCGATCACTCCTTGCCGAGATCGGCCGCCTTGAGCAGAGCCTTGCGAGCTCTGAGGCCGAGCGGCAGCAGATCGAGCGGCGTCGCGCTGCGGCCGCGCGCCAGGTTGAGGAGGCGCGCCCCCAGATCGATGAGCTGACCCGCGCGCGCGACGAGGCCCGTGCGCGTGTCGGCGAGCTCGCGACCCAGATCGCCGAGGTGGCCGATGAGCTCGATCGCGTCCGCCGCGACGATGCCGACGCGGCAGGGCGCCTCGGCGACGCCCGCGTGCGTCGCGCCCAGGCTGAGGAGCGCGCGCGAAGCCTCTCGGGGCGCGTCCCCGAGCTCGAGCGGAGGCTCGACGGGATCGAGCGGCGCATCCGGGCCACGCAGCAGGCCTCGCGCTCGCTCGAGGTGCTGCGCCTGCGCGTCGATCCGCTCCACGATCGCTACACGGCGCTCTCCGAGCGCGCGATGGACTGGGCCGCGCGCCTGCGCGACCGGGCCTCGCTCGAGGAGGCCGACAGCGCCTCGCTCAAGCGCACCATCGCCGACGCCAAGGCCGAGGTCGAGCGCGCCCAGGCCGATCTTACGCGCGCTCAGGAGGCCGTCTCCGAGGTCAAGGTTGAGCGCGGCAAGCTCGAGGTGCAGGTGCAGAGCGCCGTCCAGGCCATCGTGGCCGACGGGGAGACCGTGCTCGACGAGGCGCTCACGCTGCCCGCGCCCGCCGACCGCGCCGCGGCCGAGCGCGAGCTCGCCGACCTCGTCCGGCGGATCAACAACCTCGGGCCCGTGAACCAGGTCGCCATGGAGGAGTATGAGCGCCTGCGCGCGCGGGCCGACTACATCGAGGCCCAGCTCGCCGACCTCGAGAGCGCCCGCAAGGCCCTCACCAAGATCACCGCGGCGATCGATCGCAAGATGCGCCGCGCCTTCCTCGCCACCTTCGAGAAGGTCGACGCCAACTTCCGCGAGGTGTTCTCCATGCTCTTCCCGGGCGGGTCGGCCCATCTCGAGATGACCGATGCCGAGCATCCCGACGAGACGGGCATCGAGGTCGTGGCGCAGCCGCGCGGCAAGCGCATCACCAAGATGACGCTCATGAGCGGCGGCGAGAAGTCGCTCACGGCACTCGCGCTCCTGTTCGCGGTCTACCGGACGCGCACGGTGCCCTTCTACGTGCTCGATGAGGTCGAGGCGGCGCTGGACGACTCGAACCTCTCCAAGCTTCTCGACGCCATCGAGGTGCTGCGCCACCGCACGCAGCTGCTCGTGGTGTCCCACCAGCGGCGCACCATGGAGGAGGCGGACGTCCTCTACGGTGTGTCGATGCAGGCTGACGGCGTGAGCCGCGTGGTGAGCCAGCGGCTCGACCGCGCGACGGGAAAGGTTGTGAACGCATAGATGGGACTGTTTGACGCGCTCTCGCGCGGTCTCGAGCGCAGCCGCGAGGCCCTGAACGAGATCTTCTACTTCGGCGGCGAGGTCGACGAGGACTTCTGGGAGGAGCTCGAGGACACGCTCGTCATGGGCGACATGGGCGCCGACATCGCCATGCGGGTCACCGACGACCTGCGCGACGTCGCGGCGCGCAAGAACCTCAAGACCGCGCCGCAGCTGCGCCGCGCGCTCGCCGAGCGCCTGGCGGACGTCTTCACCCCGCCCGCGCGCGACCCCTTCGCCGAGACCCCCTCGTGCGTGCTTTTCGTCGGCATCAACGGGGCGGGGAAGACCACCACGGTCGGCAAGATCGCGAGCGCCGCTCACGAGGACGGCGCGCGCGTGGTCATCGGCTCGGCCGACACGTTCCGCGCGGCCGCCATCGAGCAGCTCGATGTCTGGGGCGAGCGCGCGGGGGTGCCGGTCGTCAAGCGCGATCGCGGGTCCGATCCGGCGAGCGTCTGCTACGACGTGCTCGATGAGGCCGATCGCAGCGGCGCGGACCTCGTGCTCATCGACACCGCGGGGCGCCTCCACACCTCCGCCGAGCTCATGCGCGAGCTCGCGAAGGTCGTGAACGTGACGCGCCGGCGCGCCGAGAAGATGGCCGCGGGCCCCATGCCGGTGAGCGTGGTGCTCGTGATCGACGCGGCGACGGGGCAAAACGGCCTCACCCAGGCGCAGGAGTTCAACGAGGCGCTCGGTCTCGACGGCATCATCTTGACGAAGCTCGACGGCACGGCCAAGGGCGGCATCGCCCTCGCGGTCGCATCGCGGTTGCACCTTCCGATCCTGCGCGTCGGCGTCGGCGAGCGCATCGAGGACCTACAACCCTTCGACGCCGCCTCCTTCTGCCGCGCGCTCGTCGGGGAGTAGGCGCCCCGCGGCCCGGCACACGCTTTTCACGTTAGGAGCACCATGTTCAACAGCCTTTCCGATCGCCTCAACGATACGTTCGATCGCCTGCGCGGCAAGGGCCGCCTCACTGAGGCCGACATCACGAGCGCCATGCGCGAGATCCGCATGGCGCTGCTCGAGGCCGACGTCAACTTCAAGGTCGTCAAGGACTTCGTGGCCAAGACGCGCGAGCGCTGCATGACGGCTGAGGTCCTCGACTCGCTCACGCCGGCGCAAAACGTCGTCAAGGTCGTGCTCGACGAGCTCATCGAGCTCTTGGGTTCAACCGAGAGCAAGCTCGTCCTCTCGAATCGCATCCCCAACGTCATCATGCTCGTGGGCCTGCAGGGCTCGGGTAAGACGACCGCGGCGGCAAAGCTCGCCTACCTCCTCAAGAAGCAGGGCAGAAGCCCGCTCCTCGCCGCCTGCGACGTCTACCGCCCCGCGGCGGCCGACCAGCTCGAGACGCTCGGCGGCGAGATCGGGGTGCCGGTCTATCGCGGTGACGGTGAACATCCCGTCGAGATCGCCCAGGGCGCCGTCCGTGAGGCCGTGGACCGCCTGCGCGACGTGGTGATCGTCGACACCGCCGGACGCCTCCAGATCGACGAGCAGATGATGCAGGAGGCCGTCGACATCAAGCGCGCCGTGAAGCCCGACCAGGTGCTCATGGTGGTCGACGCGATGACCGGTCAGGACATCGTGAACGTCGTCTCCACCTTCGCGGAGCGCACGGACTTCGACGGCGTCATCATCTCCAAGCTCGATGGTGACGCGCGCGGCGGCGGCGCGCTCTCGGTGCGCGCGGTCACGGGCAAGCCCATCAAGTTCGCCTCGGTGGGCGAGAAGCCCGACGCGCTCGAGGTCTTCAGCCCCGAGCGCATGGCCAAGCGGATCCTCGGCATGGGCGATGTCGTGGGCATCATCGAGAAAGCCCAGGAGATGGCCGACGCCGAGCAGCTCGAGGCCACGGAGCGCATGCTGCGCGAGGGCCTCACGATGAACGACCTGCTCGATCAGATGCGCCAGGTTCAGAAGATGGGCGGCATGAAGAAGCTCCTCGGCATGCTGCCGGGCGGCGAGCGCGCCCTCAACCAGATGGGCGGCGCGCTCGACGAGTCGATCCTCAGCAAGAACGAGGCCATGATCCTGTCGATGACGGCCGCGGAGCGCCTCAACCCCAAGATGATCAACGGCCAGCGCCGCGCCCGCATCGCGCGCGGCTCGGGCACGACCCCCACCGACGTCAACAACCTCATGAAGCAGTGGGGCGAGATGAACAAGATGATGGGGCGCATGCGCTCGATGGCCGACCAGGCTTCGGGCAAGAAGGGCAAGAAGGGGAAGAAGGGTCGCAAGAGGCGCGCGGGCTCGATCCCCGGCATGGGCGGCCTCGGCCCCATGATGGGCGGCGGGAACCCCTTGGCGGGCTTGGGCGGCTCCTCCGACATGGACATGCTGCGCGCGATGGAGCGGCAGATGAAGAACGGCGGACGCTCGTAGCCGGCGAGCTCGCGCTCCGTCGTCGACCGTGGTTCGGCGAGGGGTCAGTCAATCTATGCGCATGGCGCGAAAGGAGGCGCGACGATGGAGCTCGTGGCGTTTGGCGCAGCTGCCCTGGTCGGCGGCGTCATCCAGGGCGTGACGGGATTCGGATCGGGCATCATCATGATGCTGGTGCTGCCCACCCTGCTTGGCAGTATCCCGCAGAGCGCTGCGGTCTCGTCGCTCGCGGCCCTGCTGCTCGCGTTCAGCATGGCATGGCGCTACCGCCGCTCGGTTAACGTCCGCAAGACGCTGCTGCTGGCCATTCCCTTCCTCGTCTGCAGCGGCGCGGCGATCTACTGCTCGGTCCTCATTGAGCAAGATCTACTCAAGCGCGTGTTCGGGCTGTTCCTGATCGTGCTCGCCATCTACAACTTCGCGACGATGGGCCGCGCGCGCACCCATGACCTGTCTGTGCCGGTTCGCGTGGCCTGCGTGGTCATCTCCGGGCTCTGCGATGGGCTCTTCGGCATCGGCGGGCCGCTCATGGTGATCTATTTCTTGAGCGTGACCGACTCCCATGAGGAGTACCTGGGATCGATGCAGCTGTTCTTCTGCTTCAATCTGGTGGTGAACTCCACGCTGCGCATCGCGCGCGGCATCCTGACGGTGGACCTGCTTCCCATGGTGTCGCTCGGCGCAGTATGCCTTCTCGCCGGGTTGATGATCGCCAATCGCGTGCTGGGGAAGCTCGACCGCACCTTCATCCTGAAGCTCACCTACGCGGTCATCGCGCTCTGCGGCATCACTAACGTCTTCTAGCGCGGATCGCGGGCTCGGGCACGCACCACCTTGCGCGCCGCGTGCGCCGATCATGGGGCGTCGCGGCGCCTTGCTCGTCGCGGCGTCCGCGCCCTGCCGTACAATGAGGGCCAACGATGATCGACGAGAGGAGCGCGCATGAGCAAGGCTGACACGCTGTTCGTGAAGATGTGCACGGAGGTCCTTGAGCACGGCACCACGACGGAAGGGGAGCTGGTGCGCCCCCGGTGGGAGGACGGCACCCCCGCCTACACGATCAAGAGCTTCGGGGTCACGGCCCGCTACGACCTGCGCGAGGAGTTCCCGGCGCTTACCCTGCGCCGTACGGCGCTCAAGAGCGCGATGGACGAGGTGCTCTGGATCTACCAGCG
>CAZLGF010000068.1:0-7137 GCA_964558955.1 uncultured Coriobacteriaceae bacterium | reverse complement strand
ACTCGAAGTTTCCGCCGCGCGGGCGCACCATGCACATGACCTTGGTCCCCGTCTCGCGCGCATGCGCCACGGCCGCGCGGATGACGCCGTAGCTTGGCGTGGTCCCGCCCACGGCGAGGTTGTCGCACAGCTCCACGCGCGCCGCGCCCGCCCGCACGGCGACGGGGACGTGCTCCATGTTCTCGGCGCAGAACTCCCGGACCGGCATGACGGCTCCTCTCGTCTGGCAGGGCTAACGGCTTGGGCGGGCCTGTTGGCCCCGATGGGTACCGTCAGCCTCGTTTGATGCCGTCCAGTGTGCCACGGGCGGGGCTTGCAAGCCTCGGCGACCTTGGGAGTGGCGCCGTTTGATAACTAGAAGGCAACTAGGTACCTGAAAAGCCGGCGAGGATAACCGCAGGTAGACGGGTTGCACCCTCCGCTCCACGGTCTCCCGAACCCCAGATTTGTGATTCAGGCGCAACTAAAACCGGGCGCGGCGGACCCTCGCCCTTCCATCTCCAGACCCCGGCTCCGCCCGCACCAGAAATAACATGCAGAAGTTGCCCCCTGCAGCAGGAGTTTAGCCCGATAGACCCAACTTCTACGCGTTATTTGCCTACCGGCACCCGCGCATGGACACTAGACGGAGACCACATTTGCCAAGCCCCGTCCTTTGCGTCGTCGATTGGTATACTATGTCAGACACTGTCATACATGTCCTACATTCTCGAAAGGTGCCCCATGCCCGCAGCAGCCGCAACCATTTCAGCCAAGCTCCCCAAGAGCGAGAAGGACCGCTTCTGCGCGATCTGCGACGAGATCGGCACCTCGCCGAGCAATGCCATCCGCATGTTCGTCTCCGCATTCAACCGCCGAGGCGGCCTCCCGTTCGACCCATCGAACCCCTATGGGTTTAGCCGGGAGACGCTCGCAGCGATGGATGACGCAGTGTACGGCAGAAACCTCTCGGGACCCTATACAACCGTCAGCGAGGCAATGGCCGCCCTTGACGAGGAGTAGCCGTGCTCAGCCTGAGGTTCACGGCCAAGTTCAAGAAGGACTACAAGCGCATCAAGAAACAGGGGAAGAACCTCTCCAAGCTCGAACAGGCTCTTGAGATGCTCGTACGCGAGGAAACTCTGCCCGCGGCGATGCACGATCACTCGCTCGGCGGGACGTATCAGGGACACCGCGAGTGCCACATCGAACCCGACTGGCTGCTCATCTACCGCATCGAGGAGGATGGCCTCGTGCTCGTTGCCACGCGAACGGGAAGCCACAGCGACCTGTTGGGGCTGTGAGGTGACGTTTCATAACGGTAGCTCAAACCGATTAGGTTCAGTTAATGCGCCTAGGACACAGCCGCCGCCTGCTCTACACGTACCTGCCCAATTTTAACGCGCATTGGTTTCCTGAAATTTGGCGTTTGCCCAGCTGGCGATTTGCCAACCTTCGTTCAGCGAGCGTTATTTCCGGGCCGTACCGCGAAACCGGCCTCGATGACCGGCCGACTAGCCCTCGTATGCACAAGGCCTCGGAATTTAATCAGATTTTGGCTTTGTGAATCGAACAAAACCCCAGTTGGCACTTTGCGAGGCAGCTTGAAAATCGGATTATTTCCGGCGCTCCCCCGAGTATCCGGCAACGTCCGTCAACTGGGGTTTGTTAACCAGGTGATAACTAAGCGGCAAGTAAGAGGCAACTAGAATCCCGAGCGCCCGCCAAGTAAATCTGCAGGTAGACGGGTTGCGTCTTCCGATGTGCGGCCTCCCGGACCCCGGATTTGTGATTCAGGCGCAACTAAAGCCCGCCTTGCCGCGCCCCGCGTATACCCCTCCGAGTACCGCCCCAGGTTTGCTCCGGAAATAACATGCACTGGTTACCTGAAAAATGGTAAAAGCCCAGTTGGCAATTCACCCGAATCCATCCAGTGCATGTTATTTCTGGCGCATCTCGCGTAGCGGAGCGCCATCGCCTTGAATCGCCGTCCGGCAAACAACTCGGCAGCGCACAAGATCCGCAGCCGTATGAGCATCAGACACGATTCGGGCCCGGTGACGTGCGCTGCAACGGTCATCCCGGACCCATCGGCTCCGATCTTAGCCACTTCCCAGGCTTCAGCAAGAGCGCGGCCAAGTACCAGAATCGGCGCTGCCTACAGCAGCGCGGCCTCCCACTCGGCCTCGCGGAAGCCCACAAGCACGAAATCCTCCCCCACCAGGAGGGGACGCTTGACGAGCATGCCGTCCTCGGCCAGGAGGGCGAAGGCGTCGACGTCGCTCATGCCGGCGTCGAGCTGCGCCTTCACGTTGCGCTCTCGGTAGAGCTTGCCGCTCGTGTTGAAGAAGCGGCGCACGGGGAGGCCCGAGCGCGCCTGCCACGCGGCGAGCTCGTCCGCGGTGGGGTTGTCCTCAACGATGTGGCGGTCCACGTAGGAGATGCCGTGCTCGTCCAGCCACGCCTTCGCGCGGCGGCAGGTGCTGCACTTGGGATACTCAACAAAGAGCAGGTCAGGCATGGTATCTCCTTGCGTTGTCGGGACGCGTCATTGTAGGGAAGTGTAGCATGCGTTTCTGACCTAGCCTTTGAAGCCGCAGCTTCACAGCTCATCGCGAGCTTGTTAAACTCCCGCCAAACCTAGATAAGGTTAAATTCGATATATCCTTTTGGTGTAACTTGATAAGTAACAAGTGTCAAATCATCCCATTCTTTTGACTGGGCGGGCCTACGCCCAACCACATACTCCCTCACTGCAGCACTTTTATCAGTCTCGTTGGGGAATGAAAAGGCTACGAGAAACGCCTTGATTTGCGAGTAATCATTATGCGTATACTCGTCTCTCACCCAGTCAACATATTTCATAATCTGAGGTATATCGTCAACCCCAGAACAGTCTTTTTTGAGCTCCGCAATTATATATTTTTCAATTATTGGTTTGAAGTCCTCTATCCATCTATAGCCAAAGATATCCATACGGTCCATATAATCAATTGGCTTAAATGGTGATGCATTAACCTGACGACTCAAATAGTCCCATTTGCCAAACACGCCTACTGTCTTTGGGTCAAACCGAGACAGCTGATAAAGAAGGCCGACCTCAAGCAGCGTTTCCCGCTTTAAGGAACCGTCGCTATTCCGATTTTTCGCCAAGAGGGCGGGAACGTCTGGCTCCTGCCCTAACTCTAGTGCATATGGGCAGGTGTATGTATCTACCACATCCCTCTCGGATTGCAGCTGCCCAAGATTCCTTCTAAGGAGCGCGGCTTTGAAAGCCCCATCTTCAGCATCGTCTAGCTTGATGAAAGAGCGCTTCCAGAAGGTTCTCAAACTCTTAAATGCCGAGGGATTTGAGCTCAAGAGATCGTCCATGTCAACGCCCTCCGCGAAGAACAGCGGTGCAGGCTTGAACGCGACAATCCAACGACCGACTTTCCCATCAGTATTCAGCCCTGGGATTAGACTTGAACTTGTCGCCTCCTCCAAATCAGCCGCATCACCAGACGTCGCGCCGTCAAAGTTTTCTGTTATGCAGCGTCCCGGTTCCACATCGATAATTGATCCTATCCCATAAACTTGGCGATTCGTGAAAAAGTAGATACTGTCACCTGGACGCATTGTTATGTAATCACCAAGCGTCGCTTCTGAAGGAGAGGTCCATTTCGCATTCATCAGCGTTGAATACACACGCTCCTCCATGACTTTTCTTAAATCATCCATTGTTGAGAGGGAGATTACGTAACCAGCCACCGAGCGCCTCCCATCTATCCAGCGAAACCTCACCAGTAAGGCCCTGACCAAATTGATGCATAGTGGAGCTTTCTCTTCGCCTTATTTTGCAGAAACCCCGATTCGATAAGAAGCACTGTTTCGCCACTGGCGGAACATAGGGTGGTTAGTGCGCCTCGCTCGGATTCCCTCCGTCCGGCTCACATGGCAGTGACGAATATCAGCCGGCCTGACCGATTGTCAAGTTGTCCTGGTATCCAAACACACACATTCAGGTCCACCAAACGGCAGAAATAGTTGAGAGACGCTGAGCACTAAACACCTCAACGTTCATAATGGACCTATCAACTGGGCCAGTTCGAGCCTTTAAATACGGGCGGAGCACATGAGCGGACAGAAGCGTGGCAAGCACTCCTTCACCATGGACGAGATCGTCGGACGGTTTGAAGCCAGCAAGGGCAAGACGCTCGGCGAGATAGACACGACGGGCGTGTTCTCTGGCAAGCCCAAGAACAAGGGCGTCGCGGGCGCCGTCGTGGAGCAGTCAATCCTAGGGTATCCCCCTGACTCCTACTCAACGCCCGACATTGAGATTGACGGCGTACCCCACGAGGTCAAGACCACGGGCCTCGTCTTCGGCGGAAAGAAGCGCGCAGCAAAGGACAAGCCCCTCACCAAGGGAGACCTCAAGGACCTTGAGGCCAAGGAGCCCATGTCGGTAACGGCCGTTGCGGTGGACAAGATCTGGCAAGAGGAGTTCAACGACTCCTCGTTCTGGCACAAGCTCGAGCATCTGCTCATCGCGTACTACCTCTACAACGGCGGAAGCACCGAGCGGGTGAGCGACCCCATGGAGTACGCTGACTTCCCTTTCATCGAATACGACATCCACACCTGGGATGACGACGACAAGGTGGTGCTTGCCTCCGACTGGCAGATTGTCAGGGACTTTGTCGCGCACGTTCACGAGGAGGGCCTCGAGCCCGACGAGGAGTACCCAAAAATCAGCCACGAGCTGAATAGGCAGCTGATGTACACGGACACCTCGCCTAAGTGGCCAAACAAACCGAGATGGCGCCTCAAGCGCTCGACCGTCTCCGCAATGGTGAAGGAGCACTTCTCCAAGGAGCTCGAGCACCTGCCGGTTCTTCTCAGTAGCTATCGGGACATCGAGCTCGAGTGCGCGGCCCGGCGTGAGGAGTACGCCGGCACCACGATTGGCGAGCTTGCAAGGGAGCTCGGCTACCAGGGCAAGCTCACGGGCAAGAGTGTGACCGAGGGCATCATCGTCAGAATGTTCGGCGGACACGCGAAGAAGCTCTCCCGTGTGGACGCGTTTGCCAAGGCGGGCATCATCTGCAAGACCATGACGCTCTCCAAAGGCGCACTGAAGCTCTCTGAGGACGTCAAGTTCTCAAAAATCGACTTCGACGAGGTGATGGACCCAGAGGTCACGTGGGAGGAGTCGGCGGCCCAGGAGGCGTTCACCAGCAGAATTCTGTGCGCGGTCTTCGAGGAGCCATCGGAGGAGGCCCCGCTTGCCGACAACATCTTTCACGGGTTCAAGTGGCTTGAGTTCAGCGACGAGGAGCTCGCGGAGGCCGAGAAGGTCTGGGGCGAGGTCCGACGCCTCATCCTAACTGGCGAGCTCCGCGACGTCCCGCAGCTCAGGAAAGACGGGACCCCGATAATCAACAAGAAGACGGGGCTGCCAAGCACGGCGCCGAACTTCCCCAAGTCAAAGGACGCCCTTGCCATCTTCGTGCGGGGAGACAGCACGGACTCGTCCCGCAAGCCGCTCACCATCAACGGTATCTCGATGTACCTGCAGTACTTCTGGCTCAGGAAGAAGTGGGTTGCGCAGCGTCTTGCGGAGACGGCGTACCTGTAGCACGAGACGTCCGGTAACAGGAACTCTCGACGTTCGCGGGCGGCATCTCGCCGAGACACGGGATCTTGATCTTGTCCGGTCGATCGGCTATGATGATCTGACCTTACGGCACAGCTAGCGAATGGAGAAACGTGTCGTTGCAGAAGACCATCAGAGTGGCCGAGCTCTTTGCGGGCGTCGGCGGGTTCAGACTTGGACTCGAGGGCTACCACAACCCCAGCGAGCCGCAGATGGAGCTACCCGCGGCCGGTCCCTTCAAGACGGTGTGGGCCAACCAGTGGGAGCCGCCCGGAACGGAGACCAAGCAGTTCGCGGCCAGATGCTACCGCGCCCACTTTGGCGAGGACTCGGTCGTCAACGAGGACATCCACGCCGTCCTGGACACCTACGAGAGCGGCGAAATCGAGATTCCCGACGTGGACATGGTGGTGGGCGGCTTCCCCTGCCAGGACTACTCCGTGGCCAAGCCTCTCTCCCAGGCCGGGGGCATCGAGGGCAAGAAGGGCGTGCTCTGGTGGGACATCTACCGGTTCCTCCAGCTCAAGAACCGTCCTCGCTACGTCCTTCTCGAAAACGTCGACCGCCTGCTCAAGAGCCCTGCGTCGCAGCGCGGGCGCGACTTTGCCATCATCCTCTCCTGCCTGAGCAAGCTGGGGTACTCGGTCGAGTGGCGTATCGTGAACAGCGCCGAGTACGGCTTCCCGCAGCGAAGGAAGCGCACCTACATCCTTGCGAGACAGACGGACGAGACGTGGGACCTGGATGCTCGCCTCTCGGAAGGTCTCATGGCGCGGGCGTTCCCCGTCGAGGAGATAGACCCCGCGACCATCAGCCACGCGGAGATTCCCGACGACCCCTACGTCGCCACCCGCGACTTCAACGTTGGGGTCAAGGTCTCCCCGTTCCTGGACGCCGGCGCGATGCAGAACGGGCAGGTGGCGTCCTGCAAGGTGGTCGAGCGGTACTCCGGCCCCCGAAAGGTGCTTGGCGACGTGCTTGTTCCCGAGGACGAGGTGCCCGAGGAGTTCTACATCGAACCCGACAAGCTCCCGCAGTGGGAGTACCTGAAGGGCGCAAAGAGCGAGAAGCGCGTAAACAAGCGGACGGGCTTTGAGTACCGGTACTCAGAGGGCTCGATGGCGTTTCCCGACGCGCTCGACCGCCCGTCTCGCACGATTCTTACGGGTGAGGGCGGACGGGGAGCCTCGCGCTTCAAGCACGTCATCAAGACGTCAGACGGCCGATGCCGCCGCTTGGTTCCCGACGAGCTCGACCAGCTCCAGGGTTTCCCGAGGGGCTGGACCAACACGGGCATGTCGGACGGACACCGCGCCTTCTGCATGGGCAACGCGCTGGTAGTTGGCGTTCCGCACGCGATTGGGAAGGCCCTGGCGGAGGACGAGGGCTGGTAGAGGCCTAGCTCGCATCTGCGGACGTCAACGTGGCGCCGCCCCCTGCTTCGAACACAAACTTTCCCCGCAGTTACCGCGGGTTATACTGTGCGCGGACACGCGAGGGAGCCGCGTCACGAGGAGGCC
>CAZLGF010000067.1:0-7343 GCA_964558955.1 uncultured Coriobacteriaceae bacterium | reverse complement strand
TTCGTCACGTCCGTGCGGCGCGCGCCCGCCTTCGCGCAGCTTGGCGAGCCGGCTGAGGAGCATTGGATCGAGCTCGAGATGAAGCTCATGGCCGATGCCGCGCTCGTGGGAATGCCGAGTGTGGGCAAGTCCTCGCTCATCGCCCGCATGAGCGCCGCGCGACCCAAGGTCGCCGACTACCCGTTCACCACCCTCGTCCCGAACCTCGGGGTCGTGCGCGCCGGCGAGTACTCCTACGTCGTCGCCGACGTGCCCGGCCTCATCGAGGGCGCGAGCGAGGGGAGGGGCCTCGGTCATCAGTTCCTGCGCCATATCGAGCGGACGGCCCTCATCATGCACGTGGTCGACATCACGGGCGGCTTCGAGGGTCGCGATCCCGTCGAGGACTACCGCATCATCAACGAGGAGCTCGCGCGCTACGCGACGGCGCTCGCCGAGCGCCCGCAGATCGTCGTCGCCAACAAGTGCGACGTCTCAGGCATGGAGGAGCGCGTGCAGCAGCTCAAGCGCGCCGCGCTCGCTGATGGCCACGCGTTCTTCGCGGTCTCGGCGGTGACCGGCGCGGGGCTCCAGACGCTCATGCTCGCGTGCGGCGAGCGGGTCGCGGAGCTTCGGCGCGCGCTCGAGAGCGCCCCCGAGGAGGTCACGGTGCTCGATGAGCGGTGGGAGCGTCGCCGCCAGGCGCGCGACAAGCACTTCGAGGTCCTCCGTGAGGAGCCCGGGGTCTTTCGCGTGGTCGGCCGCCAGGTCGAGCGGCTCGTCGTGCAGACCGACTGGGAAAACGAGGAGGCCCTCATCTATCTGCAGCACCGCTTCGCGCGGATGGGCGTGGACGCCGCGCTCGAGGCGGCGGGCTGCCGCGCGGGCGACGAGGTGCGCATCTCCGGGCGCGCCTTCAGCTACGAAGGCGCCGAGGAGCTGATCGAGGAGGAGCCCGATCCCGAGGTCCTCTCAAGCGGGCCTGATGAGCGCGCCGAGAACGCCCCGCAGAGCGACTTCTCGGAAGAGGCTTCGGGTGAGCCTGAGGAGCCGGTGGTATCCTAGGCGCGAGCCCTGCTCGTGGCGGGGTGAACCTGATGAGAGGAGCGGCGCCATGAACGCGATGTTTCGGCAGCGCCTGCCCGAGCTGGGGAAAGATTCCGAGCGCGAGTACCGCCTCGGCGTCATGGGCGGCACCTTCGACCCGATTCACTACGGGCACCTCGTGACGGCCGAACAGGCGCGCGAGGCGCTTGAGCTCGACGCGGTCCTGTTCATGCCGGCGGGCATTCCCGCCTTCAAGCAGAGCCAGCAGGTGAGCAGTCCGGAGGACCGCTACGCGATGACGGTGCTCGCCACCGCGGCGAACCCCGCCTTCTACGCGAGCCGCTTCGAGATCGACCGCCCGGGCGTCACCTACACGGTGGACACCCTGCGCGCCCTGCGCGAGCACTATCCCGCGAACGTCCGCATCTACTTCATCACCGGGGCGGACGCGATCCTCGACATCGTGTCCTGGCGCGACGCGGCCGACATCGCGCGCCTCGCGACCCTGATCGCGGCGACGCGACCCGGCTACGACATCAGGCAGGCTCAACGGCGCATCGACGCCTCGGGCATCCGCTTCGACGTCCGCTACATTCAGATCCCCGCGCTCGCGATCAGCTCGACGAACATCCGCGACCGGATTGCCGTGGGCAAGAGCGTGCGCTACCTCACGAGTGAGTCGGTCATCGGATTCATCCGCAAAAACGGCCTGTATCGCGCGGCGGTGCCGGGTGAGGGGCGCAGCGGTCAGGAGGGCGCATGAGCACGGCATGGAACATGAGCGAGAACGCGTTCTCGTTCTCGAGCGATCAGGAGCGGACGCTGTCGCGCATCCGCGGCCTGCTTGACGTGAGGATGCGCGACGCCCGCAAGCGTCTCGCCCATTCGCACGGGGTCGCCGTGTGCGCGGCGTCGCTCGCCGTGTCCTACGGGGTCGATCCCTATCAGGCGTACGCGGCCGGACTCATCCATGACTGGGACAAGGTCGTCGATGATGACGAGCTCGTGGCCCGCGCGATCCAGTACGGCGTCGACATCGCCGGGCCGCCGGCGCTCGCCGCGCCCCTCCTTCACGGACCGGTCGCCGCTCGCGAGCTCGTCGAGCTCTTCCCCGAGCTCCCCGCTGAGGTCTTCCAGGCGGTCGCGCGTCACACGACGGCCGCCACGGACATGACGGCGCTCGACATGGTGGTCTTCGTGGCCGATGCGATCGAGCCCGGGCGCAAGGGCGACCATGCCGACCGTCTCCGCGCCATGGCGGGCGACGCCACGCTCGAGGAGCTGTTCTTCGCATGCTTCACGCAGGGAATCGTCTACGTGCTCGCCACGAGCCGCTACCTGTATCCCACCGCCGTCGACATCTACAACAGCTATGTGCTCAACATGAGGAAAGGTGACGCATGACCGAAACCAACATCGAATCCGTGCCCGCGACCGAGGAGCCCGCGCTCGAGCGCGGTGACACCTACGCCGCGACGAGCGAGCGCTCCGCGGCAACGCTGTCCTCACGAGGCGTCTCAGCCGAGGAGGTGGCCCGTGCCGCCGCCGAGGCCGCGGCCGACAAGAAGGCCACGGACATCTGCGTGCTCGATCTTACGGAGCTCTCAGATGTGTGCGACTACTTCGTCATCATGACGGGTGCCAACGCGCGCCTCATCGACGCCGTCGTCGATGAGATCGAGGATCGGGTCGCCGCGCGCGCGGGCGAGCATCCCTTCTCGATCGAGGGTCGCAACGAGCGCGCGTGGATCCTCATGGACTACGGATCGGTCATCGTGCATCTGTTCACGCCGGAGGCGCGCGCGTACTACCGTCTCGAGCGCCTCTGGGGCGACGCGCCGACGCTTGATTTTGATCTCGCCTAAGGCTCAGAAACCCATCATTCCGTGCGGTGGCGCGCGCGGGCGTCGTCCTTGAAGCGCGCCGCCCGGCCGAATGACACGGCCTCGTCGCCGAAGCGCTCGCGCACCCGATCGACGGCGACCGAGAGCTCCCGTCGCTCGCTCGAGACCGCGCCTCGCTCGTCAAGCTCGACGAACAGGTCGGTCTGGACGCCCGCCCCGTCCATCTCGAAATCGCTCATGCCGATCCCGAGGAGCCGCACGTGCGTGCCAGGCGCCCAGATGCCATCGAGCAGCTCTTGAGCGGCGGCCACGAAGATGTGTTCGTCGTCCGTGGGATGGGGGAGCTTGCGCTGAGCGGTGCGTCCTTGGCCGTATGAGAACTTGAGCTTGAGGGTGACGGTGCGCCCTGCGAGCCCGCGCTTGCGCAGGCGCCGCCCCACCGACTCACCCAGGAGCGCGAGGGCGGCGTCCACGTCGGCGCGCTCGGTGAGGTCGTGGGCGAAGGTGCGCTCGTTGCTCACAGACTTCACCGCGCGCACGGCATCGAGGGGCGCAACCGCGCTGATCTCGCGCCCGGCGGCCCGGGCGCGCATGAGATCGGCCTGCGCGCCGAAGACGGAGATGAGCTGAGCGCGCGGGGCGTGAGCGAGCTGAGCGAGCGTGTGGATGCCCGCCTTCCTCAGCGCGCGCTCGGCCGCGTCGCCGACGCCTGAGAGCGCGCGCACCGGCAGCGGGGCGAGGAAGGCCTCCTCGGTTCCGGGGAACACCGCGGTGAGACCGTTCGGCTTGTCGCGCTCGCTGGCGATCTTCGCGACGGTCTTGGTCGGGCCGAGGCCGATCGAGCACGTGATGCCGAGCTCGCTCACGCGCCGTTGGATGCGGCGGGCGATCTCGAGGGGGCTCTCCTTCGCGAAGCGCCCGGGGGTGATGTCGAAGAAGGCCTCGTCGATCGACACCTGGTCGATGAAGGGTGTCTCGTCGGCGATGATGGCCATGACGCGGGAGCTCATGGCGCGATACCGGGCGAAGTCGCCGCTCGTCCAGATGGCGTCGGGGCACAGGCGCTTCGCCTGGGCGGACGGCATGGCTGAATGGACGCCGTAGCGGCGCGCCTCGTATGAGGCGGTCGAGACCACGCCGCGCTCCTCGGGCGACCCGCCCACGATCACGGGCTTGCCGCGCCATGCGGGATGGTCGAGCTGCTCGACGCTCGCGAAGAAGGCGTCGAGATCCATGAGGCCGATCGCGGGGCCCTCCCAGGTCCCGAGGAGCGCCTGCGCATCGCATGTCTGTTCGGTTCCACCCATGGGGCCAGTATAGCAAGCGACGAGGACGGCGCGCTCACGCTGGGCAGCGCGTCTCATGACAGGCCTTGCAAATCGCGAAAACATGCGTAAGATATGGATTTGCCTGCGGAATTTCCGAAGCACATGCGCGTTGGCATGTCATGAGCCCGTCGCAGGCGTATCATACCCATTCGTGTCTGTAGTCGCAGCCCATGCTGCATGGTTGGAGGAGTTTTCATTGGCAGTCAAGATTCGCCTCGCCCGTCATGGTTCTAAGAAGCGCCCGTACTATCGCGTGGTCGTCGCCGACGCGCGCTCCCCGCGTGACGGTCGCCTGATCGAGGAGGTGGGCCGCTACAACCCGCTCACCACCCCGAAGACCATCGATCTCGATCTCGAGAAGATCGCCGAGTGGCAGGGCAAGGGCGCTCAGCTGACCGACGCCGTGGCCGCGCTCGTCCGCGCCGCCGAGGCTGGCCCCAAGGCTCAGGCTGAGGCTAAGAAGTCCAAGAAGCAGCTGGCCAAGGAGGCCGCCGCTGCCGAGGCCGAAGCGTCTGAGGAGTAGCGCGTGGCCGAGGAGCTGACTGAGGAGCTCGAGGGCGAGGAGCTGCTCTCCGACCGCATCGCAGACCTGGTCGAGTACCTCGTCGTCAACATCGTTGACGATCCCGACGCCGTGAGCCTCGAGGTGATCGACCGCACCGACGCGTCGACCATTGAGGTCTCGGTCGCCGAGGGCGACGTCGCCAAGGTCATCGGCCGCCATGGCCGGACCATCAAGGCCATCCGCACGCTCGCGCGTGCGCTCGCAGCGCGTCTGGGGACCGCTGTCGAGGTCGAGGTCCTGGGTTAAGCGTTGCCTGTCATCTATAAGAACGTCGCCCGTGTGGTTCGTCCGCACGCCAAGAGGGGGGAGGTCGTCGTGCAGCCGGCACGCGGCCTTCCCCTTCTGCTGACGTGCGGCATGGAGGTCGCGCTCACGCCGCCTGCGCTCACGCGCGATCGCTTCTGCACGGTTGAGGAGGTCGCTGACGACGGCGCGACGGCGCGCGTGCGCTTCTCCGGCATCGACTCCATCGACGCCGCCGAAGGGATCACGGGATGCCATGTGCTCGCCCGTCGCGCCGACCTCGATCTGGGGCCGCTCATGGCATCCGTTGACGAGCTCATCGGCCGCGCGGTCAACGACGCGCGCTACGGCGCGCTCGGGTGCATCCAGTCGGTGTGGGAGACGCCCGCGAATGATGTCTGGGTGGTCGACGGCGAGCGCTGGGGCGAGGTCCTCATCCCGGTGATCGCCGAGGTCGTGCCCGAGATCCCGGAGACCGGCCCCATCGCGGTCGCCGTGATGGACGGCCTCATCGACGCGCCCGCGCCCGACGCGGGCCATGCGGCGTATCGCGCATCCGAGGCGGGGAGCGACCCATGCGCATAGAGGCGCTGACCGTCTTTCCCGCGATGTTCGATGAGGTGCTGTCGACCTCGATCCTCGGGCGCGCCCAGCGCGCGGGGATCTTTGAGTTCTGCGCCCACGATCTGCGCGCATGGACGCACGACCGGCATCGAACCGTCGACGACGCGCCCTATGGCGGCGGTCAGGGCATGCTTATGAAGGTCGAGCCGATCGCGCGGGCCATCGAGGACATTCGCGCCACGGGACCCACCCCGCACATCGTGTTCTTCACGCCGTGCGGGGCGCGCTTCGACCAGCGCGTCGCCGAGCGCCTCGCCACCTGCGAGCGGATCCTCTTCGTCTGCGGGCGCTACGAGGGCATGGACGAGCGCGCGTACCGCTATGCCGACGAGCGCCTCTCGATCGGCGACTACGTGCTCACGGGGGGCGAGCTCGCCGCGATGGTGGTGACCGACGCCGTCGTGCGGCTCCTTCCGGGGGCGCTGGGCGATGAGCAGAGCAGTCGCGATGAGTCCTTCGCGGGCGGCGCCGGCGGCGGGCTTCTGGAATACGCCCAATACACGCGCCCACCCGTGTTCGACGACGAGGAGGTGCCCGCCGTGCTGCTCTCGGGCGATCACGCGCGCATCGCGGCCTGGCGCCGCGACAGCGCACTCGAGCGGACCTGCCGCTGGCGCCCGGATCTCCTCGAACACGCGGACCTCACGCCCGAGGAGCGCTCACGGGCCGACGCGTACCTCGCGCGCTTCCACGGCGCGCCCGATCGGAGGGAGTAGGCGATGGCGCAGCACGGTTGGTTCAAGGGCTTCCTCGAGTGGCTCTCGGTGTTCGCGGTCGCGCTCGTGGCCGTGGCCTTTTTGCGGCTCTTCGTCGTCGACATGTACCGCGTTCCCACGTCCTCCATGGAGTCGACCATCCTTGCGGGCGACCAGATCCTGGGCCAGAAGGTCACGCTCGCGCTCGGCCTTGACGTCGAGGCGGGCGAGGTCGTCGTCTTCACGAATCCTGACGAGACCTCCGACCACGACATCCTCGTCAAACGCGTGATCGCGACGGCCGGGCAGGTCGTCGACCTCGTTGACGGGCAGGTCGTCGTCGACGGCGTGGTGCTCGATGAGCCCTATGCGCAGGGGAGCAGCTACCCGCTCTCCACGCAGGCGAGCGGCGTCGAGGTGAGCTACCCGTACACCGTGCCCGAGGGATGCGTCTGGGTCATGGGCGACAATCGCGAGAATTCCGCCGACTCACGCTACTTCGGGGCCGTGTCGACCGATGACCTCATCGCCGTCGTCTTCGCGCGCTACTGGCCGCTCAATCGCCTCGGGCTCATCTCATAGGTCCCGCCGCGCGCACCTCTTGCGCTACCATTACGTCGTTTCACCCACGTCACCGTCGAGAGGGGATCGGACATGACGTCTTCCGCTCTGTCCTTCCAAGAGATCATCCTGGCGCTTCAGCGCTACTGGGGCGATCTCGGCTGCGTCATCATGCAGCCCTATGACTCGGAGGTGGGCGCCGGAACCTTCCACACGGCGACCACCCTGCGCTCGCTTGGTCCCACGCCCTGGCGCACCTGCTACGCGCAGCCCTGCCGCCGCCCGGCGGACGGCCGCTACGGCGAGAACCCCAACCGCATGCAGCACTACTACCAGTTCCAGGTGCTCATCAAGCCGTCCCCGGCCAACAGCCAGGAGCTCTATCTCGACTCGCTCAAGGCGATCGGCCTCGACCCGGCCGAGCACGACGTGCGCTTCGTCGAGGACGACTGGGAGA
>CAZLGF010000066.1:5580-7353 GCA_964558955.1 uncultured Coriobacteriaceae bacterium | reverse complement strand
CTCGCGTTGAGGCGGGCGACGAGTTCCTGCACGTCAACCGGCTGGCGTTCCATGCGCTCGCACCTCCCCCTCGCATCACGACTGATCGTGCAATGATAACGCAACGCTTCTACCTGCGACTCCTCTGGTAATTATCCTACTCGCGTTGCAGGGGACGAGCCTCATCGGTTGGCCGCCGGGGACAAGGTATTTACGGGTTTAGCCTTGGATCGAATCCCATGTTGCGTATAAGGTGCTCCATCGTCGGGCTTGACGATGCAGGCTCATTGATAAGGCGTACAACGCTGCCCACCAGCTCCTCGTATTCATTGACCGGCAGAAATCGTTCCACTCTCATGAGCATGGTCGCGTAGTCGCATTCTCGGTGCGCTCCGACCTTTGCGCAGTAAAGCCTGTCGTCGTGCGCGCAGATGTTCCTGTACTTCACGAGGTAGTCGATGGTCGTCCTCGCTTCCCTGGGCGGGAAGTATCCGTGGCGCTTGGAGCCAAGCTTGTCGGTCGCGATCGCGATATGCTGGCACACATCAGTCTGCTCCGACGGTTTCATCAGGTTGAACAGGTGCTGGACGTTTCCGAATGTGAGGTCGTTAACGAGAACCCATAAGGGCACCGCTCCGTATACGCTCTTGTAGTGGCTGATGAAGTCTCTGCGGCTTCCAGTAACCCTGCTCGAGAGCGTGTTCAGCAGCTTTCGTTTGTTATCGTCGTAGTTTTTGAGACCGAATTTCGCGTACTCGCTTTCGGTTGCATATGAATCGGGCTTCAGGTAATCATCGACCCCACGGTGGCTCTCGCTGAAGCAGTAGGCGCATGCGGTCTTCACCAGGGCTTCGACGCGTATCAGATAGCGGAACGTCAGCTCGCGCAGGCTTCGGTCGAATACGAAGAGCTTGTATATGTCATCGAACGTCGTTCCTGATACGTATCGGTCATCTCTGGCTGCTCGTGAGGTCCGTGGATTGATGAACGGATCCTTGTATCCGTTGATGACGGAGTAGTATCCCTCGCGACGCAGGATGGTAGCGGTGTTGCTGTCGGTGGATACCCCGCGGCTCTCCAAGATTCGAATCTGCTCCTCGATACTTTTGAACCCCTTCTTCAACACATCCCTCCAAAAAAGGAGCGGCTACCCGATGGGCAGCCGCTCCTCTGTGGTGGGGCTGGAGTCCCGTAGGAGCATCCAGCCATAACCGCTGCCATCACTATACCCCGGCCCCGCCGGCTTCAACGAAAGCCTACGCCGCTTCGGCGGGCGGTCACATCACGTCACGGCTTGCGGGATCAGACACGTGCGCGCGGATCGGCGCCTCCGGTTTCCTCGCGGTCGTCGTCGCGCTTGTCGGAAGGCAGCAGCTCGATGGTGTCGCCAACCTCGCGCGCTCGGATGGTGCCGCTCGTGCGAAACACGTTCTCGAGATAGCGCATGAGCTCATGGCGCGCGGACGCTGAGGAAGATGAGGCGGCAGGCCAGCTCCGGTCCATCTCGCGGGCGAGCCGTCTGGTGAGGCGGTCGAGCGCGCGCGGGTCGTTGATCTCGGCGCGCGTGGTCTGTATGACCTTGATGGCCGGGTAGGCGGTTCGATCGACCGGCGCGCTCACGGGGTCGTCGACGATCTCGAGCGCGAGATTGCAGGTAGGCCAGTACAGCGCCATTGCTCCTCCTTGCGTCGGCCGCATGGGCCCATGCGGCATGGCTGATGTGCCGGAGCCTAGCGGGCCGGTCTGAACGGGATCACGACGCGTCTCATCGGGAGCTGAGTTATCAAGCTCAGC
>CAZLGF010000066.1:1854-5480 GCA_964558955.1 uncultured Coriobacteriaceae bacterium | reverse complement strand
CCGGCGCGGCACGCTGCGCAGGGAGTCGGAAAGGGGAGAGGCCGATGCCCGAGAACGAGCCGGTCGCAGGGATCCGCCCGCTCGACGCGGAGTACGCCGAGTACCTGCGCGATGAGTCGCGAAGCACGGGGGAGGCCGAGAGCATCTCCTTCCCCACAACCGAGTCCGAGGTGCGCGAGATCCTGCGCGCGCTGCACCCGTCTCGCACCCCCATCACGGTCCAGGGAGCCCGCACGGGCCTCGCGGCAGGGGCGGTCCCGCACGGTGGCCACGTGCTCAACCTCTCCCGCATGACGCGCTTCCTCGGCTTGCGCCAAGACGAGGACGGCGTGTTCTGCCTGCGCGTCCAGCCGGGTGTGGTGCTCTCCGAGCTCCGCAAGCACCTGCGGGCCCGCGACCTCCCCGCCGTCGGGTGGGACGAGGCTTCGCGCCGGGCGCTCGCGGCCTTCCAGGATGCGCCCACGCAGATGTTCCCGACCGACCCCACCGAGACCTCGGCTTGCTTGGGCGGCATGGCCGCGTGCAACGCCTCGGGTGCGCGCAGCTACCGCTACGGCCCCATGCGCCCGCACGTGCGCTCTCTGCGTCTCGTCCTCGCCGACGGCGACGTGATCGCGCTCGCGCGCGGTGAGGTTCGTGCCCGCGGGCGCGCGCTCACGCTGGTCACCGAGGGCGGCCAGGCCATCGAGCTCGATCTCCCCACCTACGAGATGCCGCGCGCCAAGAATGCGTCCGGCTACTTCGCCGCGCCGGACATGGACGCGATCGATCTCGTCATCGGGTCGGACGGCACCCTGGGCGTCATCACCGAGCTTGAGGTCGCGCTCACGCCCGCCCCGCCCGTCGTCTGGGGGGTGAGCTGCTTTTTCGCACATGAGAGCCAGGCGCTTGACGCGACGTGCGCGCTCCGCACGGCGCTGCGCTCCGCAGCCGCGATCGAGTACTTCGACGGCGCCGCGCTGGCCATCCTCGCGCGTCAGCGCGCAGCGAGCGCGGCGTTCTCGGCGCTCCTCGCCCCGCCGGCGGGCGCTGGGTGCTGCGTGTACGTCGAGCTCCAGGCGACTGGAGAGGATGAGGCCCGGGAGGACCTCGAGCGCATCGCGCACGCGGTTGAGGACGCGGGCGGTGACGTCCACGCGACGTGGGTTGCGCGCACGGACGTGGATCGCGACGCCCTCCAGTTCTTCCGCCACGCCGTGCCCGAGAGCGTGAACATGCTCATCGACGAGCGCCGGCGCACCGAACCCGGCATCACCAAGCTCGGGAGCGACATGTCCGTTCCCGATGATCGCTTGCACGAGGTGGTCGACCTCTATCGCGCAACCCTCGCCGAGGCGGGCCTGGAGTCCGCGACCTGGGGGCACATCGGCGACAACCACCTGCACGTGAACGTGCTGCCGCGCTCCCAAGCGGAGTACGTTCGCGGCAAGGAACTCTTCGCCTCGTGGGCGCGCGCGGTCACGCGCATGGGCGGGGCGGTCTCGGCCGAGCATGGCGTGGGCAAACTCAAGCGCGACTTTCTCATGACGATGTACGGCGAGGATCACGTGCGCGAGATGGCGCGGGTGAAGCGCGCCTTCGACCCGTTTGCGCAGCTGGGGCGCGGCAACCTCTTTGATGAGCGGATTCTGGAAGGAGGCGCGTGAGCATGCACATCGTGGTCTGCGTGAAGGCTGTCCCGGGGAGCACCGAGGTCAAGATGGACCCCGTCACCAACACCATCGTCCGCGATGGCGGCGAGGCGGTGCTGAACCCCTTTGACACCGCGGCGCTCGAGCTCGCCCTGTGCATACGCGACGCCCGCCGCGCCGCAGGCGAGCCCTGTCGCGTCACGGTCATCTCGATGGGAATCCCTGCGACCACGAGCTTGCTGCGCGACTGCATCGCGCGCGGCGCGGACGACGCCTTTCTGCTGTCTGATCGGGCTTTCGCTGGGGCGGACACCCTGGCGACGACCTACGCCCTCGCGCGCGGGATCGAGCGCATCGGCCGACCCGACCTCGTGCTCTGCGGCAAGATGGCGGTTGACGGCGACACGGCGCAGATCGGCCCCGAGCTGGCGGGCGCCCTCGGAATCCCGTGCGTGACCGATGTGCGTGAGCTGCCCGAGCGCACGGGCCGCGCGTTGCGCGCGCGTGCCGGGACTGACGGGGGGCTCGAGACGGTCGAGGTGGATCTGCCCGCGGCGCTGACCATCGCTAAGGAGGCCGCGACGCTGCGCATGCCGAGCATCGCGGGGGTGCTCGCGGCGGCTGCGGCGCCGGTCACGGTGTGGTCTGCTGCCGAGGTGGGCGCTGACACCGCGCGCACGGGCCTCGCGGGGTCACCGACGCAGGTGGTGCGCTCCTTCGTGCCCGAGCGCTCGTCGACGGCGCAGGACGTGACGGGAACGGCAGCCGAGCAGGCCGCGCGCCTGGTGGAGCTGATCGAGGAGGTGCGCTCATGAGCGGACTCATCATCGATGCGGAGCGCTGCGTGGGGTGTCGGCGCTGCGAGCGCGCCTGCGGCAGCGCGGGCATCGAGGTCGTGGACCGACGGGCTCGGGTCACTGACGGCTGCATCCTCTGTGGCGCCTGCGTCGATGCCTGTCCGGTGGATGCGATTTCGATCGAGCGGACCGAGGTCGCAAGCCCGGTGGACGCGCAGGACGTGTGGGTGGTGGCGCAGCTCGATGCCGCCGGAGATCCGCTCGCGGTGACGCTCGAACTCATCGGCCAGGCGCGCGAGCTTGCCGACTCGCGCGGCTGCCGGGTGGTGGCGCTTCTGGCCGAGCCGTCCGGCGTGCCGCCCGCTCACGGTGGCTCCGATGGCGCGGCGTCCCTGCTCATCGCGTGCGGCGCCGACGAGGTGCTCCGCGCGCGCGATGAGCGCTTCGCCGCTCCCGACGCGCAGGTCACCGCTGCCTGGGTGGCCGCCCTCGCTCGCGCGCGGCGTCCCGAGATCGTGCTCTTCGGCGCCACGGCGACGGGGCGCGCGCTCGCGCCGGCGGTGGCGATTCAGCTGCGCACGGGCCTCACCGCGGACTGCACCTCGCTTGCGATCGATCCCGCGACGAGCCTCCTTCAGCAGACGCGTCCGGCGTTCGGCGGCAACCTCATGGCCACGATCGTCTGCCCGGCGCACCGCCCGCAGATGGCGACCGTGCGCCCCGGCGTCTTCGCGGCGCCGACCCTGCGGCCCGATCGGACCGGCGTGGTTACGGAGGTCTCGCTTGATCCCGCCGTGCGCCCCCGCGTGCGCCGCCTCGCCTTCGACCCGGTTACCGCCGCGTCCATCGCCGACGCCGAGGTCCTCGTGGTGGTGGGGCGTGGCATCGGGTCGAAGAAGAACCTGCCGCTCATGCGCCGACTCGCCGACCTCCTGGGCGCGCAGCTTGGCTGCACCCGCCCGATCGTCGAGGCGGGGTGGCTCGCGTATCCCCATCAGGTGGGGCAGACGGGCGTCTCGGTCGCCCCGCGCCTGCTTGTGAGCGTTGGCGTCTCCGGCGCGATCCAGCACCTCGCGGGCATCGGCGGCGCCGAGACCGTCATCGCGATCAACGAGGATCCGGACGCCCCGATCTTCGGGGCGGCGCACTACCGCGTGGTGGGCGACTGCATCGAGGTGGTCTCCGAGCTGGTCGCGCG
>CAZLGF010000066.1:0-1754 GCA_964558955.1 uncultured Coriobacteriaceae bacterium | reverse complement strand
AGCGCCGTGCTCGAGAGGATTGAGAGCAGCATGTTGCGGCGCCAGAGGTAGGTGCCGCCCGCGACGAGCACGCCGACGAGCTCGGGGATCCCGTGGCTGGCGGCGCTCAGGTCGACGTCGCGCACGCAGTAGATCACGAGCAGTCCAAAGACGGCGCCGGGGAGCACGCGTCCCAGGTAGCGTACGAAAGCAGGCGTCTCGCGCCCGGCGGGGAAGGCGAGGTAGGGGAGGGCGCGCGTCAGCATGGTGGCCGCGCCGGCGATGGCGATCGTGAGGATCATCGAGGTGGTCGTCATCGTTTGGCCCCCGCGTTCTCGTCGCTCGCATCCAAGGCGGCCTCGACGCGCGGACGCGCAAGCGTCAGGATGATGAGGATCCCCAGCATGGCGGGGATGATGAAGCCGTCGGGGCCGAAGAGCACGAGGGCCGCGACGGACGAGGCGAGCCCCGCGAACGCGCCCGCGTGCACCGCATCCTTGAGCCACTGATCGACGAAGATCACGACGAAGAGCGCCGTCATGGCAAAGGAGATCCCCTCGAGCTCGGTGGCGAGCACCGACCCGCAGATCCCGCCGAGCGTGCAGCCCGCGATCCAGTAGAGGTGGTCGAGGAGGGTCACGAAGAACATGAACCAGCCCTCGTCAACGCCGCGGGGCGCGCGCACGGCGTGGACGATGGAGAAGGTCTCGTCGCACATCCCGAAGATGAGGTAGGCACGCTTGCGCCCGGTGGCGCGCAGGCGCTCGAGCATCGAGAGGCCGTAGAACAGGTGGCGGGCGTTGATCACGAAGATAGTGATGAAGGTTTGCAGCGGGTTGAAGGCACCCACGAGCATCGATGCGACGACGAATTCCGCCGATCCCGCGAAGATGACGACGGACATGAGCGACGGGATCCACCAGGGCAGCCCGAGGGACTGGGCGTAGATGCCGCAGGTTATGCCGAGGAAGATGAAGCCGGCGAGGATGGGTATCGTGTGCGGAAAGGCGGCCTTGAGCGCGGCGGCGAGCGCGCCTCTCCGATCAAGAGTCGATGATGGGGTTGGTGGTCTATGCATGATTCCTCCGACGCCATTAAAGCTGAAAGCCCGTCCGCCGGCAACATCCGTCTCCGCGCACGTCCTTCCTGCGTATCGGCACATCACAAAATCTAAGTGTCGAATGATAAGATTTTTTGCCTATGAGTTGTATAACTTCTTGATCGTGGGTACCATCAGTGCGTACGTACAGGCATGGATGCGCGTGCGCATGCGCCGCGCAACCGGCAAAGGAGGAATCAGAATGAGTCTCAAGCCGCTTGGAGATCGCGTTCTCGTCAAGCCCGACGCCGCGGAGGAGAAGACCGCGTCCGGTCTTTACATCGCGAGCAACGCCCAGGAGAAGCCGCAGCGCGGCACGGTCGTCGCGGTGGGCACCGGCAAGCTCAACGACGCCGGCGAGCGCCTTCCCATGGACGTCAAGGTTGGCGACGTCGTGATCTACGGCAAGTTCGGTGGCAATGAGGTCAAGGTTGACGGCGAGGATTACCTGCTGCTGCGCGCGGATGACATCTACGCCGTCGTCGAGTAGCACCGCATCCGTCCCGTCACGCTCATCAATGGAGGATATATACCATGGCTAAGGAAATCACGTTTGACACCGACGCGCGCGCCAAGCTCGCGCACGGCGTGAACAAGCTCGCCGACGCGGTCACCGTCACGATGGGCCCCAAGGGCCGCTACGTGGCGCTCCAGCGCTCCTACGGCGCCCCCACCA
>CAZLGF010000065.1:0-7402 GCA_964558955.1 uncultured Coriobacteriaceae bacterium | reverse complement strand
TAGCGCTTGCCGCCGCAGGCCTCGCACGGCACGTAGATGTCGGGCAGAAAATGCATCTCGATCTTGATCTGGCCGTCGCCCTTGCAGGCCTCGCAGCGCCCGCCCGAGACGTTGAAGGAGAAGCGCCCGGGCGAGTACCCGCGCGCCTTGGACTCCGGCACGCTCGCGAACAGGGCGCGCAGGTCGTCCCAGAGCCCGATGTACGTGGCTGGGTTGGAACGCGGCGTGCGGCCGATCGGCGACTGGTCGATGTCGATGACCTTGTCGATCTGGTCGAGCCCCGTGAGGGAGCGATAGGGCCCCACAGGCCGCGCCGAGCGATGGATGGCGTTCGTGAGGGCGGGCGCGATCGTGTCGGTCACGAGGCTCGACTTGCCCGAGCCGGACACGCCCGTGACCACGGTGAGGGTCCCGAGCTCGATGGAGGCCGTCACCCGCTTGAGGTTGTTGGCCGTAGCGCCCGTGATCTTGAGAACGCCGCGCCGGGGCGACCGGCGCGTCTCGGGCACCCGGATCATCCGGCGCCCCGTGAGGTAGGCGCCCGTGAGCGAGTCCGGACAGGCCGCGATCTCCTCCGGCGTGCCCGCGCAGACCACGGAGCCGCCCTGCTCGCCCGCGCCGGGCCCCATGTCGATCACGTAGTCGGCTGCGCGGATGGTGTCCTCGTCATGCTCGACCACGATGACCGTGTTGCCGATGTCGCGCAGGCGCTCGAGCGTGCCGATGAGGCGCTCGTTGTCGCGCTGGTGCAGCCCAATCGAGGGCTCGTCGAGGATGTAGAGCACCCCCATGAGGCCGGCGCCGATCTGCGTCGCGAGACGGATGCGCTGCGCCTCACCGCCCGAGAGCGTGGCCGAGGCGCGCTCGAGCGTGAGGTAGTCGAGGCCCACGTCCACGAGGAAGCGCAGGCGCTCGAGGATCTCCTTGACGATGCGCCCGCCGATGAACTCCTCGCGCTCGGTGAGCTGGAGCCCCTCGAAGAACGCGAGCGACTCGCGGCAGGACAGGCAGCAGACCTCGTAGATCGACTTGCCGCCCACGGTGATGGCGAGCATCTCGGGCCGCAGGCGCGCGCCATGGCAGGCGCGGCAAGGCTCCTCGCGAATGTAGCGCTCGAGGCGCGCCTTTGTGGTCTCGTTCGTCGTCTCGATGTAGCGCTCGTAGAGGATGTTGCGCACGCCGGCGTACGTGGTGAACCAATGCGTGTCGCGCCCATCCTGGGTGTGATAGTCGACCCGGATCTTCTTGTCGCCGAGCCCGTCGAGAAAGGCCTTGCGCACGCGCGGCGGCAGGTCCTTCCACGGGGTCGCGGGATTGACCTTGAGGTGCACGGCGAGCGCGCGGAAGATCTGCGGGTAGTAGTTGGACTTTCCGAAGAAGCTCCCGAAGACCCCGTCCTCGATCGAGAGGCTCGGATCCTCGATGAGCGCCTCGGCGTCGACGACCTTCTTGAACCCGAGGCCGTCGCACTCGGGGCAGGCGCCATACGGGGCGTTGAACGAGAAGTCGCGGGGCTGGGGGTCATCGATGGAGTGACCGTGCTCGGGGCAGGCGAGCGCAAGCGAGTACCTGATGAGCTCGCCCTCCGTGCCCACGGGCGCGTCGCGGTCGGGCAGGAGGTAGACGGCGAGGCGGCCGTGGGCGAGCTTCGTCGCCTGCTCGACGGCCTCGGCGATGCGCCCCGCGGAGCTTGCGCGAATCACGATGCGATCGACCACGACCTCGATGGTGTGGCGAAACTTCTTGTCGAGCTCGATGGGATCATCGAGCGAGCGGACCTCCCCGTCGATGCGCACGCGGCTGAAACCCTCGCGGCGCAGGTCGTCGAGAAGCTTGGCGAACTCGCCCTTGCGGTCGGTCACGACGGGCGCGAGCACGAAGGCCCGGCGGCCCTCCCCCGCCTCGAGGATCTTGTCGGCCACCTGGTCGGTGGTCTGGCGGGAGATGGGGCGCCCGCACTCCGGGCAGTGCGGCGTGCCGATGCGCGCGAAGAGCAAGCGCAGGTAGTCGTAGATCTCGGTGACCGTCCCCACCGTGGAGCGCGGGTTCTTGCTCGTGGTCTTCTGGTCGATCGACACCGCCGGCGAGAGGCCGTCGATCGAATCCAGGTCGGGCTTGTCCATCTGCCCGAGAAACTGCCGGGCGTAGCTCGAGAGCGACTCGACGTAGCGGCGCTGGCCCTCGGCGTAGATGGTGTCGAAGGCGAGGCTCGACTTGCCCGAGCCGGAGAGCCCCGTGACCACGACGAGCTTGTCGCGCGGGATCTCGACGTCGACGTTCTTGAGGTTGTGCTCGCGCGCGCCGCGGATGACGATGGATGATTCTGACATGGGCCCCCGCCTTATCGCATCAGATGTCCCTCTCGAAGCTCTGATTGTAGCGCAGGGGACGGACACATGTTCGTACGCGCTCGCGCACACCGTATGTTCAAGCGCGGCGCGGCGCGACGGCCGAGTAGAATAGCCTTGCACGACTCAGGCACCCCTCATCGCCGACCCGGCGGCGGGGCTCAGAGGAAGGGATCGCCCCATGGCATCATGCGAGCACGCGAACGCGGCCGGCGGCCAGACCGCGCCGCAGCACTTCGAGGAGAACAGCCTGTCCGAGGCCAAGCGCGTGATCGCGGTGCTCTCGGGCAAGGGCGGCGTGGGCAAGTCGCTCGTGACGGGCGCGCTCGCCATCGAGCTCGCGCGCGCCGGCAACGCGGTCGGCATCCTCGACGCCGACATCACCGGTCCCTCCATCCCCAAGATGTTCGGCATGAGCGGCCGGCACGCGAGCGCGCTCGGCAACCTCCTGCTTCCCGAGATCTCCGCGACCGGCATCAAGGTCATGTCGTCGAACCTCCTGCTCGCCCACGAGACCGATCCCGTGCTCTGGCGCGGTCCCGTCATCGCCGGGGCGATCCGCCAGTTCTGGAGCGACACCTCCTGGGGCCCGCTCGACTACCTGCTCGTCGACATGCCCCCGGGCACGGGCGACGTGGCGCTCACCGTCGTCCGGTCGCTGACGGTTGACGGCATCGTCGTGGGCACGCGCCCGCAGGACCTCGTCTCGATGATCGTCGCCAAGGCCGTGAACATGGCGGACAAGATGAGCGTCCCCGTCCTCGGGATCGTCGAGAACATGAGCTACGTCACCTGCCCGGACTGCGGCGCGCGGATCGAGCTCTTCGGGTCGAGCAAGCTCGACGAGGTCGCCCGGGACTACGGCGTGAAGGTGCTCGACCGCCTGCCGATCGACCCCGCCCTCGCCCGCGCCTGCGACGCCGGGGCACTCGAGGACGCGCTCCCCGCGGGCCTCGTGCCCGAGGCCCTCGCCGCCTGCGCGGCCGTGCCCGCCCATGAGGGCGCGCGCGGCGCCGACGCCGACCAGAACGCGTAACGCGCATGGGTCGCGACGCGCGCGCGATAGACGGAGGCGGGCCCGCGGGACGAGCGCCCTATGACGTCGCGATCATCGGCGGCGGGGCGTCGGGCCTTGCCGCGGCCTGGGCGGCGGCGCGAGCGGGGGCCCGCGTGCTCGTCATCGAGCGCGACGCGGCCTGCGGCCTCCCCATCCTCGCGACGGGCAACGGCCGCTGCAACCTCTCCCATGAGCGACTCGATCCCGCGCGCTACCTCCATGCAAACGTCGCGCGCGCCGTCATGGGCGCGGAGCCCGAGCGCGAGCTCGATGCGTTCTTCGCGGCGGTGGGCATCGCGACCACCGCGATCGACGGGCGACTGTACCCCTACAGCCGCCGCGCCGAGTCGGTCCGCGACGCGCTCGTGAGCGCCTGCGAGCGCGCGGGCGTCACCCTCCTGTGCGGCGCCGAGCTCACTGAGGCGCGCATGGACGCGAACCGCGACCTCTGGGCCCTCACGCTCTCCGTGGCCGATGTCCCCGCGTCCCGCGCGCGGCGACGCGGGGGCAAGGGCCCGGCGGACGAGCTGCGCGCCCAGCGCCGGGCACTCGCGGCAGCCGAACGACACGAGGAGATCGTGTCCGCGCGCCGCGCGATCATCGCGGTGGGCGGCCGCAGCGCCTCCATGGCCGCGCGCTTCGATCTGCCGCACCTCGATGAGCGCCCGGTCCTCGGCCCCATCGCCTGCCGCCCGGATGATGAGGAGGCACCCGGGCTCGAGACGCTCGACGGCCTGCGGGCCTGGGGCGCGCTCGCCCTGATCGGGACCGCGGGCGCGCGCTGGAGCGAGACGGGCGAGGTGCTCTTCCGCACGGGTGGCCTCTCCGGCATCGTCGCGTTCAACCTCTCACGCCGTCTCGAGCAGGGCGATGTGATCGAGCTCGACCTCTTCCCCGATGCGACCGAATCCACGCTCGCCGCGCGCTTCGCCGCGCGCGAGGAGCGGGTGGGCCGCCTTGACGCGCGCGGCGCCGCGTGGTTCGACGGCCTCATCGCCCCCGCGCTCGCGCGCTACCTCGTGCCCCGCGCGGGCGCGCGCCTCACGCCCGCCGCATGCGCCCGTGCGTGCAAGCACGTCCGCTTCATCGCACAAGGGGCTGTCGATGAGCGCGCAGCGCAGGTTCGTCGGGGCGGCATCCCCTTCTCAGCGGTCGAGCTCCCCGCGCTGCGCATCGCGCCGACGATCGCGCACGGGCTCTACGCCTGCGGTGAGGCGCTCGACATGGATGCCGACTGCGGTGGGTTCAACCTGGCCTGGGCGTGGCTCTCGGGTCTCCACGCCGGCACGGCCGCGGCTGCGGAGGCGCGCGTGAGCCAACCGCGACGACCCTGATGACGCGTCACCCGAGAAGGAGCGCCCCATGATCGAGATCTCGCATATCGCCCTCAGCCTCGAGCAGGGCATCGACGAGGGGGCGACCCTTCGAGCCGCCCGCGCCGCCGCCGCGCGGCTCCTGTGCTGCAAACCGCGCGACATCGCCTCGATCGAGCTGCGCCGCCGCTCGATCGACGCGCGCCGCAAAGGCGACGTCCACCTCGTCGTCACCGTGCGGGTGAGCATGGGAAGCGAGGCGGATGATGCAGCGGCGCTCGAGGGCATACCCGCGCGCGACCGAACCCGCGCGCGTCTCGTGACCACCGAGAAGCCCCGCTTCCCCGAACCCATCGCCCATCCGCCCGCGACCCGCCCCGTGGTGGTGGGCGCCGGATGTGCCGGGCTGTTCTGCGCGCTCGCGCTCGCCGAAGCCGGCCTCGAGCCCCTCGTCATCGAGCGCGGTGACGCCGCCGAAGCGCGCGCCGCCACCATCGAGCGCTTCAACCGCACCGGCGCGCTTGACCTCGAGAGCAACATCCAGTTCGGTCTCGGCGGAGCGGGCACGTTCTCGGACGGCAAGCTCTCCACCGGCACCAAAAGCCCCGAGCACCGCCTCATCCTCGAGACCCTGGTGGAGGCCGGGGCGCCACGCGAGATCCTGTGGGACGCCAAGCCGCACATCGGCTCGGATATCCTCCCTCGCGTGGTCAAGCGCATCGCGGCGCGCATCCGCGCGCTCGGCGGCGAGGTGCGCTACCGCACCCGCCTCACCGACCTCGAACGCGACCGGGAGGGCGCGGTGCGCGGCATCACCGTCGAGATGCGCGAGCGCGGCGCGGAAACAGCTCGCACCGAGCGCATCGCCTGCACGGCGCTCGTGCTTGCCTGTGGGCACTCGGCACGCGACGTCTTCGAGCTCCTTGAGCGCCGCGGCATCGCCCTGCGGCGCAAGACCTTCGCGATCGGCGTGCGCATCGAGCACGCGCAGCGCGCGATCGACTACGCTCAATACGGCGAGAAAGCCGGTCATCCCGCGCTCGGACCCGCCTCCTACAAGCTGGTGGCGCACCCCGCCGGCGGCCGCAGCGTCTTCACGTTCTGCATGTGCCCCGGCGGCACGGTGGTCGCCGCCGCGTCCGAGGCGGACGGCGTGGTCACCAACGGCGCGAGCGCGCACGCGCGCGCCGGACGCAACGCCAACGCCGCGCTGCTTGTGAACGTCACCCCGGACGACCTCCCCGGCGCCTCCGTGCTTGAGGGAGTGGAGCTGCAGCGACGCTGCGAGCGCGCCGCCTTCGAGGCGGGCGGAGGGGCGTATCGCGCGCCGGCGCAGCTCCTGGGCGACTTCCTGGCAGGGACGCCCAGCTCGGGACCGGGCGCGATCAAGCCCACCTACCCGCGCGGCGTCACCTGGGGCACGCTCGATCAAACCCTGCCCGGCTACGTCATCGAGACCCTCCGCGCCGGCATCCCCCTCATGGAGCGCAGGCTCCATGGCTTCACCGCCCCTGATGCGGTCCTCACGGGCGTCGAGACGCGCTCGAGCGCCCCGGTCACCGTCGTGCGCGATCGCGCCACGCTCGAGGCGGTCGGCGCGAGCGGGCTCTACCCGTGCGGCGAGGGCGCGGGCTACGCAGGCGGCATCATGAGCGCGGCAGCTGACGGCATCCGCTGCGCCCGCGCACTCGTCGCGCGTCAGCGCTTCATCTTCGAGCGCGTCCCCTGACGCTTGCGCCCGCCGCCGAAGGCTGACCCCTTGCGCGCGTCGCGGCGCAGGCGCTCGATCACGTCATCCTCGCTCGCGCCCTCGGTCAGCGCGCGCAGATGCACGATGGCGTCGCGCAGGCGCGCGGCCTCCTCGAAATCCATGGCCTCGGAGGCGCTGCGCATATCCTCCTCCATCGTGGCGATGATGCGCGCGAGCTCGCTCGCCGGCAGGCTCGCGAGCTCCTCGGCAAGCGCCTGCCCCTCCGACTCCACCGTGCGCGGCGCCTCGGTCGCGCCCTCCCCCGCCGGGGTGAAGAAGGCACCGTGGCCGAGCGTGTCGCCGCGCGCGCGATCGCGCTTGCCCACGCTCTCCGCCGCCTCGGCGATGAAGCTCGAGATGTCGTTGATGGCCTTGCGCACCGTGCGCGGCTCGATCCCATGCTCCTCGTTGAACGCCATCTGGATCTGCCGGCGACGGTTGGTCTCATCGATCGCCTCGCGCATGGAGTCGGTGATGACGTCAGCGTACATGATGACCGCGCCATCAGCGTTGCGCGCGGCGCGGCCGATCGTCTGGATGAGCGAGCGGCGATTGCGCAGGAACCCCTCCTTGTCGGCGTCGAGGATCGCCACGAGCGAGACCTCGGGCAGATCGAGCCCCTCGCGCAGCAGGTTGATGCCCACAAGCACGTCGATCTTCCCCTGGCGCAGATCGCGCAGGATGTCCACGCGATCCATGGTGGCCGTGTCGGAGTGCATGTAGTTCACCTTCACGCCGGCGTCGAGCAGGTGATCCGTCAGATCCTCGGCCATGCGCTTGGTGAGCGTCGTCACGAGCACGCGCCCATGACGGGCGACGCGCGCCTTGATCTCATCGATAAGGTCATCGATCTGCCCGCGCACGGGCCGCACGTCGATCTTGGGGTCAAGCAAGCCCGTGGGACGGATGATCTGCTCCACGTTGTTCTGGCTCA
>CAZLGF010000064.1:0-7408 GCA_964558955.1 uncultured Coriobacteriaceae bacterium | reverse complement strand
CTGAGCAGGCGCAGACATGCGGGTGTCGCCAAGTGGTAAGGCCCCAGCTTCCCAAGCTGGTATCCGCGGGTTCGAATCCCGTCACCCGCTCCCGATCATCCGAGCGCCCGGCATGGGCGCTCTTTTGTATGGCGCGACGTGGTGGCCGCGCGCCGCGTGCATCGGCGCGACCGGCGGAAAGGGCGAAGATGACGCGCGACGAAGCCCTGCGCATTCTCGGTCTCAAGCAAGGAGCCTCGCGCGAGGAGATCCAGGTCGCCTATCGCGAGCTCGCGCAAATGCTCCATCCTGACAAGTTTGCCGAGAACGCCAAGCTGCGGGCTCGTGCCGAGCAGCAGATGCGCACGGTCAACGAGGCGCGCGACACGCTGCTGAGCGCGGGCGCCTCCCGCCGTGCGTCGTCCGGATCAGCCTCGCGCGCTGCGCGCAGCACGACGTCGGAGCAGCTCACGCCCGAGCAGATCGCCTTTGAGGCTGAGGCGCGGGCGCACGCGGCAGAGACGGCGCGCCTTACGGTGATCGCGCAGATCCGCACGCTGCGCGAGCGACGCAGATCGATGGGCGGTATGGCAGCTGCGGCCCTCATCGTGGCCCTGCTCACGTATCGCGCGAGCGGGCTTCTGGGCGGACTCGCCTTCTCCATCGCGTCGATGCTCGTGGTTTGGGGCGCGGTGGACTTCGTGATGCTCTCGAGCCAGATCCAGGCGCTGCGCTCGCGCGCGAGCGACCTCCTGCGCCAGCGTGACGCCGCTCGCAGCGTGGCTCATGAGGCACGCACGCTGTCGCAATCATGACGGCGCATGAGCGGCTGTAGTACAATGAACCGGCATTCCGCGAGGTCACGAGAGGGGGTGGCGGAATGACGCACGGTCAAGGCGATACGTCCGCCGTCTCGCCCGCTCTCGATGAGATGGTGTGCGATCTCATCGGCTATATGCTCGATGAGCTTGCCGACGGTCGCGATCCCGGCGTGCTCGTCTGCGCGGAGGACGCTCAGGGCGGCCGCATCGAGGCCGCGTTCAGCGACGACGGCGAGGCGGCTTGTCTCGAGGCGGCCCGTCAGTACCTTGCCCAGCGCGCAGACGGCAGCGCGAACGACCATCTGCAGGCCATCGACCGCTACGCCATCGCGTACGTCGGCGGCGTATCGACGGACGCAGGCTATCAAGACGCCCTCATCGTGAGCTTCTATGAGCGCGCTCTCGCCGTGGGCTACTCGGCGTTCGTGGCCTTCGAGGGCGTGGGCAAAGGCGATGGTTTTGTATGGAGCGATCCGCAGCCTGCCGGCGAGGAATCCCCGCTCATCTGAATCAGGTACGATACGGACGTTTGTGACTCCGCGCGCTGGTCGCGCGGAGGGCTGCGTCAGGGAAGAGGGAGCTCGCATGCTCGTTGAGAATCTGAGAAACATCGCCATCATCGCCCATGTCGACCATGGCAAGACCACGCTGGTTGACAAGCTGCTTCGCGCGACCGACGCGTTCCGCGCGAACCAGCAGGTCGAGGAGCGCGTGCTCGATTCCAACGATCAGGAGCGCGAGCGCGGCATCACCATCCTCGCCAAGAACTGCTCGATCGAGTACAAGGGCGTGAAGATCAACGTCATCGACACCCCCGGTCACGCGGATTTCGGCGGCGAGGTCGAGCGCGTGCTCAAGATGGCCGACGGCGCCCTGCTGCTCGTGGACGCGTTCGAGGGGCCCATGCCGCAGACGCGTTTCGTGCTGCGCCACGCCATCGATTGCGGCCTCAGGATCATGATCGTCATCAACAAGATCGACCGCCCCGGCGCCGAGCCCGAGCGCGCCTACAACGACTGCCTCGACCTCATGGCCGATCTTGGCGCGTCCGATGCGCAGCTTGAGTTCGCCATGGAGCACGTGATCTACGCGAGCGCGGTGAACGGCTACGCCCGCCTCGATCCGGCGGATGACACGCAGGACATGTACCCGCTGCTCGACATGATCCTCGAGGCCCTGCCCGCTCCCGAGGTCGACGAGAGCGCCCCGCTCGCCATGCAGTGCGTGACCATCGACCATTCGAGCTACGTGGGGCGCATCGGCATCGGCCGCATCTATTCCGGCGTCCTGCACACGGGCGACAAGATCCTCGTGGTGAAGAACGACGGCTCGAGCGCGCCCGCGACCGTGAAGCAACTCTTCACCTTCGATTACCTCGGCCGCACCGAGTGCGATGAGGTGCACGCCGGCGACATCGCCGCGGTGGTGGGCATCGATCACACCGACATCGGCGACGTCTACACCGATCCCGACAACCCCGTGCATCTCGACCCCATCGAGATCGACCCGCCGACGCTCTCCGTCGTCTTCGAGGCGTCGACCTCGCCGCTCGTGGGACGCGATGGCGACATCGTGGGCGCGCGCCAGCTCAAGGAGCGCCTGGCCCAAGAGGCCGAGAACAACGTGACGATGCGTATCGAGGAGCTCGAGGACAAGAGCGGTGTCGAGGTCTCGGGCCGCGGCATCCTGCATCTCTCGGTGCTCATGGAGACCATGCGCCGCGAGGGCTTCGAGTTCCAGGTGGGCCGTCCGCGCGTCCTTATCAAGCGCGACGAGGCCGGCAACCGCCTCGAGCCGATCGAGCAGGCCGTGGTCGAGTGCCCCGATGAGTACGCGGGCAAGGTCATCGAGGTCTTCGGCAACGCCGGCGGCACCATGACCAGCATGCACGCGGGGACCACGGTGACTCATGTCGAGTTCCGCATCCCCACGCGCGGCGTCATGGGCCTGAAGAACCGCATCCTCAACGTCACGCATGGCGAGGGCGTCTTCTACCACACGTTCCTTGAGTACGGTCCGTTCGCCGGCGAGCTCGGTGGACGCAGCAACGGCGCCATGATCTCCATGACCACCGAGAAGGCCGTGGCCTACGCCCTGGGCACTCTTCAGGAGCGCGGCCAGCTCTTCGTCGAGCCGGGAACCGAGTGCTACGAGGGCATGCTCGTGGGCGAGCGCAACAAGCCGGGCGACATGGTGGTCAACATCGCGCGCACCAAGAACCTGGGCAACCAGCGCTCGTCGACGGCTGACATCGCGGTGCAGCTCACACCGCCGCGCACCTTCACGCTCGAGGAGGCGCTCGAATACATCACCGATGACGAGCTCGTTGAGGTGACGCCCAAGAACGTGCGTCTGCGCAAGCGCATCCTCAACGCGACGGAGCGCAAGAAGGCGGCCGTGCGCGCCGGGGCGGTGTCGAAGTAGATCGTTGCGCGGGACGGGGCGCGGTGCCGCGCGCCCCGAGCGCGGGCGTCTAGGGCTGCGCGTCCCGCTCGCGCTCGCCGTCGTCTGAGGCGTCGCGGCGAGCGCGGCGACGCCTGATACGCATCTTGCTGATATCAATCGCGGTGGGCGACATGATGTTGAAGCGCACGGAGATGTAGCGCAGCCCCATGGTGACGGCCACGCACACGACGACGCCCACCACGTGCGAGACCCCCACCGACGCGAGGATCACGTACGCGCAGGCCCCTCCGATCGCGGCGACCGCGTAGAAGGTGCTCCGCTGAAAGATGGAGGGAACCTGTCCGAGGCAGATGTCGCGCAGCATTCCGCCGCCCACGCCGGTGAAGAATCCCATCATGACGCAGATGACCGGGTCGAAGCCGTACACGAGTGCCTTGTCGGCGCCGGTTGCGGCATAGAGCCCCACGACGAAGATGTCGAGAATGGCGATGAGGCGATCCTGCTTGGCGACGACCGAAGGGATGATGAAGGTGATCACCGCCGTGATGATCGCCGCGGGCAGCGCGATCGGCTGGTTGAGGATGTAGACGTTGCCCACCTGAAGCGTCATATCGCGCAGCAAACCTCCGCCGAGGCTGCAGAGCACGGCGAGGCAGACGGCGCCCACGAGGTCGAGCTGCCGCTCACGGGCGGTGAGCACGCCTGACGCGGAGGCTACGATGATGGCAATGAGCTCGAGCCAAAAGGGGATGCTCACCTGGGCCGCCGCGGCCTCGGTCGCCGAGAGCGCGCTCATGGAGATGGCAGCGGTTAGAGAGGGCATCAGGATCCTTTCACGCGACGTGCTTCCGACCATCGTACTCGTTAACCCACGAGAGCGGTGGGTTTGAAATTTCGTGTGAGGCGGTCTCAGCGCCCGGCGGGCGAGAGCCCGGCATGACAGGAGCCCGCTCGGGATATCCGGGCGGGCTCCTGTGTTGTGCATCTGGCGGAGGAGGAGGGATTCGAACCCTCGTACCCGGGGATACCGGATAAACGGTTTTCGAGACCGCCGCATTCAACCACTCTGCCACCCCTCCGCATGGGGTGAAACGGCACGCCTGCGAGCGTGCCGGGAAAAGCAACTGGCGGAGAGTCAGGGATTTGAACCCTGGAGACGCTTTTGGCGCCTACACGATTTCCAATCGTGCTCCTTCGGCCACTCGGACAACTCTCCGTTGACAGCAGAGGAAATTATACCGTGTATCAGCCTGTTTGCAAATGCGTATTTTCGACTGTGCAGCGCACGGTAGCGCGCGGATGGGCGACGTCTCGGTGTGGCGCCGTGTCTCGGACGGACGACGTCTCGGTGCAGCGACCGAGTCTCGGATGGCGCACCGCTCCGCGTCCGCATCATTTCTTAAGGTAGGCTTACAACGGACGGACGCAGCGCTTAAGACCGGCAGGCCCCTGTGCACCTCGTATCGCCGCGCGACTAGACTGGGAACCGGGCACGGGATGCGCCGCATGGTCACCACATCGCGCGCCGCGCCCGCGCGCCGTCGCAGATTCGAGAAGACGGCGTCCTGCTATGATCTGGTGGTGTCGCACGCGTTTGGGAGCGGCACGGCGGAGAGGAGCGTCCATGCTCGCCCGACAGCTCGGTTTTGTCTCGTCTTGGAAGATGCTCACGCGCGAGCGTGGTTGGTTGAAGCCCGTGTGCCTGCTCGCGCTCATCGGATGGGTCCCCGTGGTGGGGCAGATCGCGATCTTCGGCTACGCGCTCGAGTGGGCGCGCGTGACGGCCTGGGGAGTCGACGCGATACCCAAGCAGCGCGGCATCGATTATCGCAAGGTGCTCAAGACCGGTGCGCGCGCCTATGCCGTATACGCGCTGATGCTGGTCGCGATCGGCGTGATCCTGTCGATGCTCACCGGGCACCAGATCAGCAGCGTGGTCGACTTCGTGCCGCTGGGGGCGGGGCAGTACGTCTGGGGCGCTCTGCTCGGTCGTCACCTGCTGAGCTCGAGCGGTCTGTTCGCCGCGGTGATCGGTCTGCTGCTGGGCGCCGTGATCCTGGCGGCGATGATGCGCGCCGTGCTCTATGACAGCTTCGGGGCGGGGTGGCGTCTCGATCGCATCGCCCAGATGATCGAGCGCGACCCGTTCGGGTTCTTCAAGACCTGGGTGGCGGGCATCCTGGGCGCGGCGGTGGCCGTGGCGTGCGTCATCGTGCTGGGGACCCTTGTCGGCTCGATCGCCTTGGGCGGCACGGTCTCGATGCTGCTCACGGTCATGATGCGGGGGTACCTCTGGACAGAGGGACATCTGCTTCAGCAGATCATGAGCATGGATATCGGGCCGCTCATCATCATCGTGGCCCTCGCGATCGCCGCGCTGCTCGTCTTTGGCATGGTCGCGATCGCGATGCAGCTCGTCACGATCAACGTGATGGGGCAGTGGTTCTGCCGGTTCGAGGTCGAGCGCTGGGGCGTGTCGGACGCCCCGCTGCCCACGGGCGTTCCCGTGCGTGCCGAGACGGCGCCCGCCTGGTCTGCGTCGAGCGGGACCACCGCAACGCGCGCCGCCGCGGCTGATTCCTACTGGGATGAGCCGATCTCCCCGCAGGCGGGACGCTCGTCTGCAGCGCCGAGGGCAGCCTCGGCAGAGGGCGCCTCCAAGCCCGCCGAGGCATCCTCCGCCACCTCGTCAGCCGATGAGTGAGGTTCCTTCTCCCGCGCGTCTGACCCAGCAGTTGACGCCGCCGCGCTGTAATGCGTAGAGCGGACCCATCAACGCGTTGTCGCCCGAGGATAACGCGTACAATGATGCCGGATGTTGCCACCGCCGACGTCGCGGCCCGTGCGCGCCGCGGCACGATTGAGGAGCCCGCATGATCGATCGCTACACCCGCCCCGAGATGGGGCACATCTTCTCGCTCGAGAACAAGTACGCCATCTGGCAAGAGATCGAGGTGCTGGCATGTGAGGCTCAGGCCGAGCTCGGCACCATCGGTATCACGCGCGAGGAGGCCGCCTACATCCGCGCCCACGCCACCTTCAACAAGGAGGAGGTCGACGCCATCGAGGCGGTGACCAACCACGACGTGATCGCCTTCCTCACCAACATGGGCTCATACATCGATCGCGACGTGCCCGAGGGTGATCCCAAGCCGAGCCGCTGGGTCCACTATGGCATGACCAGCTCCGATCTTGGCGACACCGCCCTGTGCTACCAGCTCGTGCAGGCCACCGACATCCTCATCGAGGACTGCCGTGCGCTCGGCGAGATCTGCAAGCGCCGCGCCTTCGAGGAGCGCGAGACCCTCTGCGTGGGCCGCACGCACGGCATCCATGCCGAGCCGATGACCTTCGGCATGAAGTTCGGCAGCTGGGCATGGGAGCTCCGCCGCGATCTCGATCGCCTGCTCGACGCGCGCGAGAACGTGGCGTTCGGGGCCATCTCGGGCGCGGTCGGCACCTACAGCTCGATCGACCCCTACGTCGAGGAATACGTGTGCGCGCATCTGGGTCTGGCGCACGATCCGCTTTCCACGCAGGTCATCAGCCGCGATCACCATGCCTATCTGGCCGGCGTGCTAGCCACGACGGCGGCCACCTGCGAGCGCATCGCGACCGAGATTCGCAATCTGCAGAAGACCGATACCCTCGAGGCCGAGGAGCCCTTCAAGAAAGGGCAGAAGGGCAGCTCGGCCATGCCGCATAAGCGCAATCCCATCACGCTCGAGAAGGTCTGCGGCCTGTCTCGCGTGGTGAAGGCGAACGCGCAGGTGGCCTTCGACAACGTGGCCCTGTGGCATGAGCGCGACATTTCGCACAGTTCGGCCGAGCGCGTGGCTCAGGCGGACAGCTTCATCGCGCTCGACCACATGTTCCAGTGCCTCATCCGCATCGTGGACGGGCTCATCCTCTATCCCGCGCAGATGGAGGCGAACCTCAATAAGACGCGCGGCCTCATCTTCTCATCCAAGGTGCTGCTCGCGCTCGTGGACACGGGCATCACGCGCGAGGAGGCGTACGCGATCGTGCAGGACAACGCCATGGCGACCTGGCGCGAGGTGCAGGGTTGCGAGGCGGGCACGACCTTCCGCGAGAAGCTTGAGGCTGATCCGCGTTGCGCCGTTCCGGCCGAGAAGCTCGACGAGATCTTCGATCCCTGGGACTTCCTCACGCGGGTGGACCGGGTGTTCGATCGTCTTGAG
>CAZLGF010000063.1:0-7409 GCA_964558955.1 uncultured Coriobacteriaceae bacterium | reverse complement strand
GCACGGCGGGCGCCAAGAGCTGGGAGGCCGCGCAGCCGCACCTCTCGACCATCAATGACGTCATCATCGCGCTCGCCCACAACGGCACGCTTGTGAACACCGATGACCTGCGTCGCCAGCTCATCGATCTCGGCGTGTCGTTCCTCTCCAACTCAGACTCCGAGGTCGCGGCGCGCCTGATCGGTTACTTCACGCAGCATACGCGCCACCTCCGCGAGGGCATTCGCAAGACCATGGAGCTCGTGCAGGGCGGATACGCGATGACCCTCATCAACGAGCAGGCGCTCTACGCGTTTCGTGACCCCCATGGGATCCGCCCGCTCGTGCTCGGCCGACTCGCTCACAACGTTGAGGAGCCGCTTCGCTCCGAGGACGCCGGCGTCCTGCCCGCCCAGGCCCCTGAGGCGCATGCGGACGCCCCCGCGCCCGCCGACGTGACGGACGGCTGGGTCGTGGCGTCTGAGACCTGCGCGCTCGACATTGTGGGCGCCACGTACGTGCGCGACATCCGTCCGGGCGAGATTCTGCGCATCTCCGCCGAGGGGCTCGTCTCCGAGCAGGGCATGCCGCCGGCCGTGCCCGCCGCCTGCATCTTCGAGCAGGTCTACTTCGCCCGGCCCGACTCCATCATGGGTGGGAAGTCGGTCTATGCCTGCCGTTACGACATGGGCCGGCGTCTGGCAGTCGAGGCTCCGGTCGAGGCCGACCTCGTGGTGGGCGTGCCCGACTCGGGCCTGCCGCCCGCCGAGGGCTTCGCGCGCGAATCGGGTGTCCCCTTCGGCGAGGGGCTCATCAAGAACCGGTACGTGGCGCGCACCTTCATCCAGCCCACGCAGGAGCTCCGCGCGATGGGCGTGCGCATGAAGCTCAACCCGCTCCGCGACAATGTGGCCGGCAAGCGCCTCGTCCTCGTGGACGACTCGATCGTGCGCGGCACCACGATGCGCCAGATCGTCAAGATGCTGCGCGGCGCCGGGGCGACCGAGGTGCACGTGCGCATCAACTGCCCCGAGGTGGTATGGCCTTGCTTCTATGGCATCGACACCGACACGCAGGACCAGCTCATTTCGGCTAACAAATCGGTCGAGGAGATCTGCGCGTTCATCGGGGCGGACTCGCTCGCGTTCCTTTCGCTCCCAGGCTTGCTCATGTGCGTGCCCGAGTACGGGTATTGCACGGCGTGTTACACGGGCAAATATCCCGTCGCGATACCCGAGAGCTTCGGGCGCGGCAAGTTCCTTGAGGGATACGCGCCGCGCAACCTCTCGAGCCCCTCAGAGCTGTCGTGCCGGAGCGTGACCGAGGCCGACCGCGACACCTCATGGGAGGACGCGCACGGCGCGTCGTGACGCGCGCCGAGTGATGTGATGACGATGCGCGCTGAGCGCGTGTGCGGGAAGGGATGGCGATGGGTAACGACACCAAGCACGTGACGTATGAGGACGCCGGCGTCGACACGGCCGAAGGGGGCCGCGCGGTCGATGCCATTCGGCAGATGGTCGCCGCGACGGCGCGTCCCGAGGTGATCGGCGGGATCGGCGGATTCGGCGGGCTCTTCTCGGCCGCCGCGCTCAAGGACATGGAGGATCCCGTGCTCATCTCGGGCACGGACGGCGTGGGCACCAAGCTCGTGCTCGCTCAGCTCCTCGACCGGCACGAGACGGTGGGCCAGGATCTCGTCGCGATGTGCGTGAACGACATCCTCGCCTCCGGCGCCGAGCCGCTGTTCTTCCTCGACTACATCGCGATCGGCCACATCGAGGCCGCGCACATGGCAAAGATCGTCAAGGGCGTCGCCGACGGCTGCAAGCTCGCGGGTTGCGCGCTCGTGGGCGGCGAGATGGCCGAGCACCCGGGCGTCATGCGCCCTGATGACTACGACCTCGCCGGCTTTACGGTGGGCGTGGTCGATCGGCCCCAGATGCTCGACCCGGCGAACGTCCGCCCCGGCGACGTGATCATCGGGCTGCCGAGCTCGGGCATCCACTCCAACGGGTACTCGCTCGTGCGGCGCGTGATCGGCGTCGACGGGATCGTGCCGGGCACGCCTGAGGCGGACGCCAAGCGCGCCGAGCTCGAGGAGCCCTGTGCGGAGCTGGGCGGCGCCTCGCTTGCCGACGCGCTGCTCGCACCCACCCGCATCTACGTGCGGCCCGTGCTCGAGGCGCTGCGCGGCGGCGCCCCCGTCCACGCGATCGCGCACATCACGGGCGGCGGCATCACCGAGAACCTCGATCGCGCGCTCGCGCCGGACGTCGACGCCGTCGTGGAGATGGGATGGGACGTGCCCCCCATCATCAGCTACATCGTGCGTGCGGCCGGGCTCACGCCCGCCGAGGCGCGCAAGACCTTCAACATGGGCGTGGGCCTCATGCTCATCTGCGCGCCCGAGGACGAGGCGGCGGTGACCGCCGCGCTCGAGGCGGCTGGCGAGCACCCGTTCCGCGTGGGCACCTGCGTTCCGGGTTCCGGCAAGGTGGTGTATGCCGATGAGCGATAGCGTCGACCGCGCGGCGCTGAGCGCAGCGATCGAGGAAGCGGGCCTCCCGCCCGAGGCGCTGCCGAGCGACGCCTTCTTCGACGCGGCCGCGGATCGCGAGGTCGATCGGGCCCGGGCGGAGATCGTCGCCGCGGCGCGCGCCGCCGTGCTCGGCGAGAACCCGGCCTCCCCTTCATTTGCGGACGGCGCCATCTATCAGGCCGCGCTCGCCGAGGCGCAGCGTCGCATCGGCCGCCTTGAGAACGCCTTCGAGGTTGAGTCCGGCAACGCCCTCCAGGCGCGTCGCGCCGAGGCCGTCGCGCACGGCAGCGTGGAGCCGCTCAAGATCGGCGTGCTCATCTCGGGATCCGGCACCAACCTGCAGGCGCTCATCGACTGCATCGCCGCCGGTCAGCTCAACGCCGAGATCGTCATGGTCATCTCGAGCCGCCCGTCGGCGGCGGGCTTGAAGCGCGCGGCTGACGCGGGCATCCAGACGCTCGCCCTCTCCAAGGAGATCTACGCCGCCGATCCATGGGACGCCGATGAGGTTATCGCCACCGAGCTCAAGCGTGCTGGGGCCGAGTACATCATCATGGCCGGGTACATGCGCAAGGTGCACGAGCCGCTGCTGGCTCTCTGGCCCCATCGCGTCGTCAACCTGCATCCCGCGCTGCTGCCGAGCTTCCAGGGGGCGCATGGCATCGCCGACGCCTACGCCCGCGGCGTGAAGGTCACGGGTGTGACCGTGCACTTCGCCAACGCGGCGTACGACCAGGGCCCCATCATCGCCCAGGAGCCTGTGCGGGTCGAGGAGGGGTGGTCGGTCGATGACCTCGAGGCCGCGATCCACGCGGTCGAGCACCGACTCTACCCCGCGGTCGTGCAGATGCTCGCCGAGGGTCGCGTGCAGGTGCGCGACGATCTGACGGTTTCGATCGCCGCGGCGCGGTAGCGCGCCCGTCGGCCCCTGTGTGAGAAAGGACGCGCCATGGATGACGCGCTGAGCCTGCTGGCCCCCGAGCTCGTGTTTCTTGACTGGGACGTTTCGACGCCTGATGAGCTCTTCGCTCGCCTGGCGGATGAGCTCGCGCCCGCCGGCTTCGTGCGCGACACCTGGCTCGATGCCATCAGCGCCCGCGAGCAGGCGCATCCCACGGGCTTGCGAACCCTGGGCGCGGGCATCGCCCTACCGCACGCCGACGCCGAGCACACAGCGCGCCCGTTCATCGCCGTGGTCAAGCCGCGCGTGCCGGTGACGTTCGCGCCGATGGCCGGCATGGGTGACCCGGTTGCCGCCGAGCTCGTGATCTGCCTGGGGTTCACGCACGCGGACGACCAGGTGGGCGCCCTCCAGCACCTCATGAACGTCTTCATGGACGAGGCCCGCGTTCGCACCGTGATGGCGCAGGCCAGCCCCACGGGCCTGGTCGAGGTGCTGGCCGCGGGGGAGTAGGGGTACCAAGCGCCCCGGCGGAGGCGGCTTGGCGGAGGCGGCCAGGCCCCGCGCGCCCGTTCGCTTGGGCATATGGAGCCTCGAAGATCCCTGCGCCGCGTTTTGGTACTTGTGCGACAATGAACCAGCCATGCACCGGACGCGCGCTGCGCCCCGCGGTCTCGCCGACATCGGCCACCCCGGACGTTCCATCATGCGTTCGCACGCTGATCTGCACGTCGTGAAAGGTCCGTTATGCCTACTCGTCTCTCCGGCGCCAAGCGCCATCAGTACAAGCTCGCCAAACCCAAGACAGATGAGCCCGCGGCGCCGAAATCCCGCGCCGAGCGCAAGCGGGAGCGCCGGCAGCGCGCCGGCAAGGGCGTCAAGTACGTGCTCGTCGCCATCGGCATCGCCGCGATGGTGCTGTCGGTGTCGGCCGTGGCGTGCGTGGGCATCTTCGGCACGTCGGATGATGACGAGGTCGACTACTACCTCACCGGCGGCGTCGCCGCGACGGTGAACGGCGTCAACATCACCGAGGACACCATCACCGAGCAGATCATGTCGACCCGCAGCTCGCTGGGATACGACGACGATGAGGACTGGGCCCAATACCTCGTCGACAACGACGAGACCCCCGAGAGCTACCGTGAGAGCATCATCGAGAGCTACGTCGAGCAGTACCTCGTCGCTGAGGCGATCAGCGAGTACGGCATCACCGTGTCGGATGAGGAGATCGACGAGGAGTGGGAGGAGGTCGTCTCGGGGTATGACTCCGAGGAGGCGTTCATCGAGCTGCTTGAGATGCTCGGCATGACGGAGGACGACTACCGCTCATCGATCGAGAGCAGCTTGGAGACGGAGAAACTCTATGAGGAGGTGGCGCCGGCCACCGAGCCCACCGACGACGAGATCGTCGAGTACATGAACACCTACCTCTCAAGCTACAACAACTCCCGTCGCTCGTCGCACATCCTCTTCTCGGTTGACGACGACGCCGATGACGAGACGATCGCCGAGATCTACGCTGAGGCGGAGAGCGTGCTCGAGCAGATCAACTCGGGCGAGATCACCTTCGAGGAGGCCGTGGCGGAGTACTCCGATGACACCTCGTCGGTTGACGATGACGGCGATGTGGGCTGGGACAAGCTTACGACCTTCGTCGACGCCTACCAGGATGCGCTCTCCGAGCTCTCCGTGGGCGAGATCAGCGGCATCGTCGAGTCCGACTACGGCTACCACATCATCCTGTGCACGGACCTCTTCTCGGTCGACGACTCCGTGAGCTCGATCGATGAGATTCCCGAGGAGATGCAGGAGTACATCTCGAGCACCCTGGAGAGCGTCAACCAGCGCACCGCCTACAACGAGTGGCTCGAGGAGTACGTCGCGGCCGCCGACGTGGTGATCAACGACATGCCCGAGGACGTGCCCTACAACGTCGACCTTGACATCGTGGAGTCCTCGAGCGATGACGCCGATGATGATGACGACACCGAGGAGTCGGCGGACGGTTCAGACGACGAGTCGACGGACGACGACACGAGCGAAGACGATACGTCGAGCGAGTAGTCAAGGAGCGTCCAAGGAGGACCCATGACCAACGAGGAGCTGCACGCCGCGATGATCGCGGCCATGAAGGCCAAGGACAAGGTTCGTCTCTCGATCATCCGCCAGGTGATGGCCGAGGTGAAGAACGTCGAGGTTGACCAGCGTCGTGACGCCACCGAGGAAGACGTGAGCGCCATGATCAAGCGTCTCATCAAGCAGACGAGCGAGACGCTTGAGATGTCCGAGAAGGCGGGTACCAACGCCGAGCGCACCGAGACCCTGCGCCAGCAGGTCGAGATCCTTGAGGGCATGCTGCCCGAGCAGGTCTCGGGCGAGGCGCTCAGCGCGCTCATCGACCAGGTCATCGCTGAGGTGGGGGCGACCACGCGCAAGGACATGGGGCGCGTGATGGGCGCGCTCAACCAGGCCACGGGCGGCAATTTCGACAAAGCCGCGGCGGCCAAGGAGGTCGGCGCGCGCCTCTCGTAGGGGCTTTTCGGCTGCGTCATAATCGACGTCGCTGTGTGAACGGCGTGCAACAAGACCGTTTCGGTTGCGTTGCGGCGCGCGGTCGGCGCATGACGCGCGTATGTGCTTGCCTATAATGAACGGATCCTGGAGGACCGTTCGGATCGTCCATCTCGGCGCGTCCTCGCCGTCTCGCTCGGTTTCCGCAGACGGATGCCGCATATCGTGCGGCTGCTCGCATGGGCGGCATCGACGCTCCATCGGCCATCGGCCACGGCACAAGGAGGACCAACGTCATGGCAGACATGATTGAGATTCGCGGGCTGAACAAGTACTTCGGCGACCTCCATGTTTTGAAAGACATTAACCTCACGGTCAAGGAAGGCGAGAAGCTGGTGGTGATCGGCCCGTCCGGTTCGGGCAAGTCGACGCTCATCCGCTGCATCAACTACCTCGAGGAGCCCACCACCGGCGAGGTTGCCATCGATGGCACGGTGCTGACCAAGCGCAACCACCTCGAGATGACGCGCAAATACTCGTCGATGGTGTTCCAGCAGTTCAACCTCTATCCCAACATGACGGTGCTCGGCAACCTCACGCTCGCGCCCATCAAGCTCCAGAAGAAGAGCAAGGACGAGGCGAACAAGATTGCGATGGCCGCGCTTGAGCGCGTCGGCCTTGCGCAGAAGGCGGGCGAGTATCCGCAAAACCTCTCGGGCGGCCAGCAGCAGCGCGTCGCCATCGCCCGCGCCATGTGCACCAAGCAGCCCATCATCCTCTTCGACGAGCCCACCTCGGCGCTCGACCCCGAGATGATCCAAGAGGTGCTCAACGTCATGATCGAGCTCGCGCATGACAACATCACCATGATCTGCGTGACGCACGAGATGAACTTCGCCAAGCAGGTCGCCGACCGCGTGATCTTTATGGATGACGGGCAGATCCTCGAGGAGGGCACGCCCGAGCACTTCTTCACGAACCCGCAGAACCCCCGGTGCCAGGACTTCCTCAACAAGATCCTGCACTAGCCCGGCGACGCTCGTCGCAACATCTGGTATCAAGCGCATCGCGCTGTTAGGGGCCGCCCCTCACAGGGCGCCACGTCCGGAAGGAGATCAACATGGGCACCATCTCTCGTCGCAACTTCGTCAAGGTCTTCGGCGCCGGTGCGACCGTCGCCGGTCTCGGCCTCGTGGGCTGCAGCTCTGAGTCCAGCTCCGACGGCTCGACCTCGGGCTCCGCGTCGGCCTCCTCGAGCAGCTCCAAGATCCAGACCGTCATCGACCGCGGCGTTCTGAACTGCGGCGTCAAGGCTGACGTGCTGGGCTACGGCTACCTCAACACCGAGACGAACGAGTATGAGGGCCTCGAGATCGATCTGTGCTACCAGATCGCCGCGGCCATCTTCGACGTGACCTACGAGGAGGCCAAGGAGCAGGAGCTGTGCGACTTCACCACGGTGACGCCCTCCAC
>CAZLGF010000062.1:6147-7759 GCA_964558955.1 uncultured Coriobacteriaceae bacterium | reverse complement strand
GCTGATGGATGTCGACGTGCTCGTGGTGGGATCGGGCATCGCGGGCTGCTGCGCCGCCCTCGAGGCCGCTGGATCCGGTGCGCGGACGGCGATCGTTTGCGCTGGTCGACGCTTCGGCGGGTCGAGCTTCTACCCGGGCACCTGGGGCCTCGGGCTCGTGGGGCCGCGCGACGCGGACGACGAGGCCGACCTGGTGGAGACGATCTGCGCGGTCGGCGGAGGCGTGGCCGATCGCGATCTGGTCGAGACCTTCGTCGCCGGCATTCGGCCGGGCATCGCCTGGCTCGAGGAGCTCGGCATGGTGCTCAAGCGTCCCGCGAGCGATGAGACGGCGCAGGAGGACGCGTTCATTCCGTGCTTCGACCATGCTCATCGCTTGTGGCGCGGGCTCGAGCGCTCGAGCATGGAGCGGGCGTTCGGCCAGGCCCTCGCCGCACGAGGCGTCGTGGTCCAGGAGCGCTGCGAGCTCATGGACGTGCTCGTGGATCGTGCGCGCGGCGTGCGCGGCGCGCTCGTTTTCGATGCCGCGGCCGGGCGCCTGCGCGTGATCAGCTGCCGGGCGGTGGTGCTTGCCGCGGGCGGTACGAGCGGCGTGTTCGAGCGGCGCCTCACGGCGGGCGACGTTCTCGCCTCGGTGCACGGGATCGCGCTCGCGCATGGCTGCCGACTCGTGAACATCGAGTTCATGCAGATGATGCCGGGGCTTGTGGCGCCCTGTCGCGGGGTCGTTTGCAACGAGAAGGCGTTTCGCTACGCCGAGACCGTCCCGCCGATCGATCGCGGCCTGCTCGAGCTGCGCTCCACGCACGGCCCCTTCACCGCGCGCCTCGCTTCGCGTGCCGTTGACCTGGCGATCGATGCGGCTGGGGCGGACGGACTGCCGCTGCGCTACCGGTTTCCCTCGCACGATGTGCCCGAGTTCGTGGAGACGTTCACGTCATGGCTCGCCGCGGAGCAGGGGATCATGCCCGACGACGAGCTGCGGGTGGCGATGTACGCGCATGCGTCGAATGGCGGCATCGCGATCGACGCTGACGGCGGGACCGGAGTGGACGGGCTCTTCGCGGCCGGCGAGGTGACGGGCGGCATGCACGGGGCCGATCGGATCGGCGGGCTTTCGAGCGCAAACGGGCTCGTGTTCGGCCGGCGCGCCGGCGTTGCAGCGGCCGCGTGGGCGCGAGGCGACGGGCCTGCGGGGACGGCGCGCGCTTTCGCGTTGGATGCGACGAGCGACGCCGACGCCGTGTCTGCGCGCTCTCAGGGCATGGCGTCCCAGGCGTCGGCCCGCGAGCTGCTTGTCGCGTCGTGGCGCGCTCAGGGCCGGGAGCCGCTTGCTCTTGAACGCCCGGCAGCCGAGGCGTTGCTCGCGGAGCTACGGGCATGCATGAGCGCGCATGCGATGGTGACGCGCACCGATGCCGGACTCGCTGAGGCGTCCCGCATAATCGCTCGCCTGCATGACGAACTTGCTGGTCACCGGGCTGAAGCAGGCAGCTCGGATGCCGACCTGGCCCATGCCGTGCGCCTCTCGTCCCAGCTTGCTCTCGCCCGTGCGATGATCGATGCGATGCGCGCCCGCACGGAGAGCCTCGGCGCGCATTACCGCGCGTAG
>CAZLGF010000062.1:0-6047 GCA_964558955.1 uncultured Coriobacteriaceae bacterium | reverse complement strand
CCCTGCGAAGGCTGGAGACGTGAGAATTGCGGTTTGTTATAGTCGAAAGCCGGTTGGCCAAGTAGACCGGTTTTCAGCACGCCTCTGACCTGCGCGTTCTCCGAGCGCGATGCATGGATACTCAACGAAACCCGTCCGCGACTATAACAAACCGCCATTTTCATCCGGCAAGCAGTGAACAACTGCCTTGTGATGCGGACAAGCGGTTTGCACAGCGCCTCTACAAGGGAAGAACGGTTCGTGTCAAGACGGCGGCCCGCATGATGTCGCGCGAGCCATCGTGCGCACGATCATCCCTGCTCGCTCAGGTTTGGTTGTTTGCAGTTCCAGGGCTTTGTAAGCCTCTGCGGCGGCCTAGCTGGGATGTTGGAAGTGCTCAGGATACACGCATTATGCGCCTCCGACCTCTGTTGGATGATCTTGGCAGTTTTGTTGGGAGCCATCGTGACGATATCCTCGTCAGTCGATGACGGGGGCGCAGATGGTTGTAGTGTTTGGAAGCTCGGCGTGGGCGTGGTGGCGAACCCCTCCGCAGATCATCGAAGCAGCCATTTTTGAGGACGCAGCGCGCGCTCGATACGATGATGGCGCGGCGATGGAAGCCTCGTACCTGCGCGGTCTCCGTTCTTTTGAGCGAAGGGATGAACAGGAAAGCAGGCGACTTGTCCGGTCGCGTCTCCTGACCGACCTCATCGGTGTTCCCCTGCCGGTCGAAGTGCTCGTAGACGCCGATCGTTGCATGGTCAAGACCAAACTCGTCACACCGCATCGATGTACAAGAGTTCCCCCAAATCAGCACCTGCACGATCTCGGCAACGGTCTATTCGTCGCATCCCATTACCTTGCCTTGGTGCAGATGGCATCGAGGCTGTCGTTCATCCAGCTCATGCTTCTTCTGTTTGAGGCGTGCGGAACGTACGCTCTGTTCAAACCAACGCAGCGAGTCGTGCAACAAGCTGCGATACGCCTCGGTCTGGCCGGCTTGGAACATGAGGTCAGCGGAGTGGCGCGTGATTCAGCGCGGGGTCCGGACAACGTGGTTCCCTGGAGCTTCGATCAAGGTTGCAGCCACGAATATCATCGGTGGTCACCTGCTGTCGATCGGCACGGATGCATAACCGATCTATGGAACCGGCCTCCCCTTATGACCTCTGAGGACCTCGCCGTTGCGTGCAGCGAGTTCGAGGGAATGAGGGGCGTGAAGGCCCTGCGTCACGCGATCCAATTTGTGATAGAGGGCTCTGCATCGCCGTTGGAGACGAAGCTGCTGCTCATCGAATGTCTTCCGCCACGTTATGGCGGCGAGTCCTGGCCAGTTCCGCTGGTCAACGCTCGGATTGATTTTACGGAGGAGGCTCGTTGTCTGTCAGGAACGCGCTACGCCATCGGAGATCAGGTATGGGCGGAGCGTAAGGTGGTCGTTGAGGTAAACGGCGAGGCATTTCACGCTGATCGTCAGGGATTCAAGGTGGGTCATGGACGAACGGCGGCGCTTGAAGCGATGGGTTATGAAGTGGTCGAGATCAATTATGACCAGATGAGCGATCCCCTCAAGCTGGAAGCTCGGCTTGCGGTGTTGGCCAAGAAGATACGCTTGCCGTTGCAGAAACGAACCGTGCGTTTCCTTGAGCGTCGTGAGGCGTTGCTCGCTGAGCTATTTGGATCCGATCAGGCCGCGTGTAAGCGCGATGCGGGGTGGTAGGCGGGCGCCGGGTGCGCGGACGCGGCGGGCGCGGGGATGCAGCCGGCCCAGGTGGCATGCGGGGATTTGGACAGACGCGCGGCCTGAGGATGTGAGAATTGCGGTTTGTTATAGTCGAGCGGCGTTCTGCCATGTAGACAGAATTACGGCGTGCCTCTGACCTGCGCGTTCTTTGAACGCAGCACGTGAATACTCGACGAAACCCGTTTGCGACTATAACAAACCGCACATTTGGCCTGTCTGGGCGCCCAATCGGCCCATTTAGCCGTCGGCAGAGCTGTTCGATGGCACGCCTTACCAGTCAAACACCTCTCCGACCGGAGCGGCGATGCAGAGCTCGGCGCGGTGGTCGTAGGAGATGGGGCTCAAGTTGACGATAGCGAGGTGGTCGCCTTGGAAGTAGTCGACGAGCCCAGCCGCCGGGTAGACCGCCATCGACGTCCCGGCGATCACGAGCACGTCGGCCTGGGCGATGGCCGTGACAGCTGCGCGGATGGTCTCCTGGTTGAGGGGCTCCTCGTAGAGGACCACATCCGGCTTGAGGATGCCATCGCAGCGCTCGCAGCGCGGGACGCCATCCGAGGCCTGCTCATGGGCGCGGGTCAGCTCCTCAAGGGTGTATGAGGCGCCGCATTCCTGGCAGTGATTGCGCAGGCAACTTCCATGTAATTCGTAGACGCGCCGAGATCCCGCGGCCTGATGTAGGCCGTCGATGTTCTGCGTGACGACAGCGCGGAGCGTCCCTGCGCGCTCAAGCTCGGCGAGCTTGCGATGCGCTTGGTTGGGCTGGGCGCTCGGATGGACCATGCGGTCGAAGTAGAAGGCGAAGAACTCCCGTGGGTGAGCGTCGAAGAAGCTACGGCTCACCATCGTCTCGGGCGGGTAGGGGTAGCGCGCGGCGTTCTCGACGTAGAGTCCGGTGGGGCTGCGGAAGTCAGGGATGCCGCTCTCGGTTGACACTCCGGCGCCGCCGAAGAAGACGACGTCGCCCGGCTCGGCGCCGTCGATGAGCGCGCGCAGGCGCGCGATGTCGTGCTCGGTATCTGGGTGGATGTTGTGCACGATGGCTCCCTCCTCGCGCGTCAGACGGGCGTGCAGATGCGCCAGGCATCCGGGGTGTCCGGATCGGCCGCGTCTCGGCGGATCGTCGGGATGAATCGTTGGAGGTAGTGTTTCACCTCGGGATCGCATGCGTACATGAAGGTTCCGCGCATGCCACGCGTGAGCAGGACGTAGTAGGCGTTGACGACGATCGTCTGCAGCTGCGCGGCATCGGCCGTCCTCTTGGCGCCGGCATCATAGAAAGACTTCTTATCCGCCACGAGCGCATCGCTCGTCGCGTCGTACCTCACGTCACTTCCGATGATGATGAACCCGTAGTTCAGATCATAGCCCTGCAGCGTGTGGATCGATCCGACCTCATTGAGTGCGTGCTCCGAATTGACCCAATTCCCGTTGGTTTGCGTGTTCCAGCGCTTGCGGATGCCCTCGATCTCGATGTCGTAGGCATCGGGATCATGCTTGGACACCCATTTCCAGGCATAGCCCGCGGCCATGCGTGCGAGCCCACACTCTTTCTCCTTGATCTGCTGGAGCTTACAGAAGTCCTGGAAGTTGTCGACGAGTGCGAGCTGATAGAGGTTCTCCCGCTCATGCGCGTCTGTGCGCGCATGAGTCGTATCGTAGGGGAGAGCGCTGAACAGGCGCGGGAACGCCCGGGCCGTGACGGCTGCACTCGGCGCGCCGGTGAGTATGTCGTACATGAAGTCGAGGTACTCGTCGCCGCCTTGGACTCTCATCTGCGTTGAGAGCTCATAGGTGAAGACGGGAACGCCGCGCTCCTCAAGTGCGTCAAAGAGCTTCTCGCGGTCGGCGACGCTCCTGCCCGTCGCGCGCACCTGTTGCTTGGGATCAAAGAAGAAGATCGCATGGCGCGACGCCGCGAGCACCCAGTCCCATTGGCTCGCGGTGTCATCGAGCTTGAGCGCGGCGCATGTCTTTCGATACGCGGGGACCGACCTGGTGCCGAGCTTGTCATGCATGCGATGCGCCTCGTCAACCAGCACCACGTCGTAGGGTCCGCGCTTAGGCAGGTCAGACGGTCCGATGATGTCGCTCGGCTTGAGGCCCTCGACAGATCGCGCAAGTGCGCGGTAGGTCGTTCTGAGTTGGGTCATAGGGGAGAGGAGAGCGACGTTCATGCCGGTGAACGCTGGATCGGTCTTCAGCTTAAGCAGAAGACTGACGGCGAGGATGGATTTCCCCGTGCCTGGCATGCCGTTGACGAACGTGCATGCCGTCCGGTTCGTCCGGATCAGCTCGATGATCGCCTCGATCGCCTCATACTGGTCGGCCGTCAGACCCTTGAAGGGCGAGTACTTATAGAGGTCGCTGTTCTCGATTTCCTCAAGCGGATGGGTCGCGTAGTCGCATTTGCACAGCTGCCGCCAGAGCGCGCGGAACTGCTGGCGGTACTGCGGGCGCTGGTAGTAGTTGAAGGCGCAGTACCCATTGTTCTTATTCGTCACACGGAATTTCTTGTCGGCGAGAAACAGCTCGATGAGCCGGTTCTCGTAATCGAATGTCGTGGACTGGTTGAATGTTGGGCTGTCAATAAGGAGTGTGCGATCGAAATCCTTCTCAGGGTTGCTCATGTGCTGGGACATGCGGCGTTGGAAGTTCGTCGTCTCGCCGATGTAGGCAGTGTGGTTCTGCTTGTTGGTCAACACGTAGAGGACGGGCCAGCTCGTCAGGTGTCCGGTGGAATCCGTGGTCGCACGCGGCAGGGGGAGCGGGTACTGCTTGAGATGAAAATCATTGCGATTGAGCATGAGATCCATGGTCGTCGCGCCCCTCGTTGCATGCGGTTGGAGCCGGTTCGTGAGAGCGGTCCAAGTGCGCCTCGTTTATCGGCCCTGCATTCTGTGGTACCTGCGATCATAGCGCTTTACCATGGATTCTGCTATGATACTGGAGTTTGTCGAGCATAACGGGTTCGCCACCCATACGGAATGTGCCTGCAGGAGGCTGCGCGCGATGGAAGAGATGCCGGTCAATCACGTCGAAGAGATTCATGAGAAGCTTGCCAGCATGGTCGGCGAGCGGGTGCGGGTCAAGGCCAACATGGGTCGCACGCGCGTGATCGAGCGCGTGGGCACCATCAAGACCGTGCACCCGTCGGTCTTCATCGTCGAGGTGAGCGAGCGTCGCGGCCGCATCTCGCGCCAGTCCTACCAGTACGTTGATGTGCTCACCGGCACGGTTGAGCTTTTCGATCCCGAGACAGGCGAGCGCGTCTTCTCGCCGTCGGCCGCGCAGCTCGATGAGCACTAGGGCGCCCGGTCGCTTCATCCTGATCGCGGCCCCGGCGAAGATCAACCTCTACCTGGGCGTGCACGCACAGAAGGACGAGCGCGGCTACCATCGGGTCGACTCGGTGATGACCGCGATCGACCTTGTGGACATCGTGGCGGTTGCTCCCGCCGATGAGCTTGCGGTCCATACGGTGCCCGCCGCCGACTTTCCCATGGAGCAGAACAGCGCCTATCGCGCGGCGCGGGCGATGGGGGAGGCCTTCGGCCGTGATCCCGCGTTCGAGATCCTGATCGATAAGCATATCCCGCTGCGCGCCGGACTCGGCGGCCCTTCAACGGATGCCGCTGCGGCAATCTTCGGCATCTGCCATTACTGGGGAATCGATCTGAGCGATCCCCGGATCGACGCCGTCGCGCGCACCGTCGGTGCCGACGTGCCGTTTTTCCTCTACGGCCCCCCAGCGTTCTGCGATGGGGCGGGCGATGCCGTGCGCGAGCTCTTCCGGCCGCTCACGGGCATGCCGGTCGCGCTTGTCAAGCCGCGCACGGGCGGCGTGTCCACCGCCGAGGCGTATCGCCGCTTTGATGAGAACCCGCCTGCGCTGCCTCCGCTCGAGCCCATGCTCGAGGCGCTCCGGGCGCACGACGAGACGCGCATCTGCGCGCACGTCGCCAACAACCTCGCGCCCGCGGCACTCTCCCTCAACGCCGAGATGGCCGAGATTCGCTCGTGGATGCGTGCCCAGCCCGAGGTGCGCGCCGTTGAGGTCTCGGGTTCGGGGGCGTGCGTCTTCGCCATCTGCACCACGCAGATGGCCGCTACGGCGATCGCGCGCGCAGCCGCGGATCGCGGCTGGTGGTCGCATGCGGCAAAGATGGAAAAGTCGGGCCCGTATCTGGCCGCGGGCTAGCATCGGTCTCATCGTTCTGGTAGTATTGCTACCGCAATCGGGATGTGGCTCAGTTTGGTAGAGCACCGCGTTCGGGACGCGGGGGTCGCTGGTTCAAATCCAGTCATCCCGACCATCGCA
>CAZLGF010000061.1:0-7840 GCA_964558955.1 uncultured Coriobacteriaceae bacterium | reverse complement strand
TGTTCGTGAACGGGCAGTGGGGCTGGGAGTAGGCGCGCGGCGCGGCGCGTAGCCGATGCGCTACCCGCTCGCCACATCGCCCGTGCTACAATACAGCGCACGGGCCGTTAGCTCAGTTGGCAGAGCAGGGGACTTTTAATCCCAAGGTCCAGGGTTCGAGACCCTGACGGCCCACCCCACCTCATCGGCGTCGCGAACCGCGTGCGGCGGGCTGCCGGCAGCCGCCCGTTCGCGCCCATCCTCACGCCCCATGGCCCGCTGCTGCACAGAAGGGCGACCGCATGGTCAATCGCGTTCAGCGCATCCTCCTCGCGCTCATGGACGCCGACGCGTTCGTGACCTCCGCCGCGCTCGCCGACGCGGTCGGCGTGAGCAGTCGCACCATCAAGGCAACGATGCCGCAGGTAGCGCAGTACCTTGAGAAGCACGGTGCCGAGCTCGAGGCCAAGCGCAACCGTGGATATCGCATCATCGTGCACGACCATGAGCGCTACAGCGCCATGCGCGGCCACCTCGAGATCGAGGCCGCGCACATCGCCATGGGCGGCTATGACGAGACATCGCGCGTCCTCTATATCTGCCGCAAGCTCGTGGCCGCTCCCGCCGGCGCCAAGATCGATGAGATCGCGGACGACCTCTGTCTCTCACGCTCGGCGGTACGCCGCCCGCTCCGGCAGGCGCGCGCGTTTTGCGAGAGTTACCACCTCAAGGTCACCTCGTCGCCCGGGGGCGGCGTGCGCGTATATGGCGAGGAGCGGATGGTCCGTCTCGCCATGGTCGAGCTCTTCGAGATTCACTTTCACAAGTTCGAGCTCGATGCCTCAGACCGCGAGTACGCGCGCTGGATCGGCTGCGACTACCAGGAGCGTCAGGACATTCGCCACTCGTTTCTCGCGACGCTGCGCGCGAGCGGTATCTCGATGCGCGACAGCATCACGCAGCGCGTCGCGATGTATCTCATCATCGTGCGCAACCGCGTGCGCGCCGGGCTCAACGTGATCCTGCCCGAGGCGTGGATCAACGAGATCATGGGCACGCCGTACTACCAGCTGGCGTGTGACATCATCGGCGCGCTCGCCGAGGAGTTCGACGACTTCTCGTTCGGACGGCATGAGGCCGCGTTCCTCGGCATGTGGATCATGCTCAGCCATGATGTGAACTGCGCCGTCGATCTCGCGCCGCTCGCGCCCGCTCTGGTTGATCAAGTGCGTGACACGGCCGCGCGGATGCTTGAGATGGTGCGCGATCGAACGGGCGCCGACCTTGCCTCTGTTCCAGGCGCTCAGGCCATCCTCGAGCACACGCTTATGCCCATGCTCGCTGCCCACCGCTATGAGATGGACGGTCTGCAGCGCTTCGATTTCGACGCCGAGCGCGGGGGCTTTTGGAGTCCGCTCGCGGTGTATGTGGGAAACGAGCTCGCGATCGCGATGCGTGATCTCACGGGCTGTCTGTACGCGCTGTCTGACGTGCTCATGTACGCCGCGATGGTTCTCGGTCTGCTTGAGCGCACGCAGTTTCCGCTCAAGCCGTTGCGCTTGCTCATCACCTCGGTGCTTGGCCCTGAGTACGCGCGCATCCAAGGGGAGAATCTCATGCGCCGCTTCCCGGCGCTCATCGCGTCGGTTCATCCGTGCGAGCTCTATGAGATTCGTGGTTATGATCCCAATGAGCATGACGCGGTCCTCACAGATGCGGGCGCGTTCAGCTACAACTATGACTACCCGTATGCCCCGCTGGGGATCGCGCGCTCGGTTGCTGACTACGGCGTGGTGCACGATACGGTGCTCATCAACGCCTACGATCTCGACGGGCTCCTTCCGCCGCCCGCGAGCTTTCACGTCACGTCGGCTCTCGAGATTGATGATCCCCTGCAGGCGGTGAACCTCATCAGGCTCAGGCACCATGATGACCCGGCCGTGACCCGCGCGCTCGACGCGTCGATGCAGATGTGCGCGCATGCCTTGAGCGGGCAGCCCGCACTCGCGGTAGGGGGCTGCTTATATCTGCTGGCGCCGCTGGTGGGCGAGGGAGACGAGCGATTCGAGCTCTTCCGGTTTGCGGCTCCCGTTCGCTGGCGCGGTGCGCGCATCGATCGGATGATCTTCTGCATCGTCGACTTCGCGCAGGGGATGGCGCACGTGAAGGCGTTCGAGCGCGCGCTGTACGCTCTCACCTTGACCCCTGATGCGATTCCGCCGCTCGCGGCCGACATCCTGCCGTTCGTCCAGACACGAATGCGAGAGCTGCTCAAGTTGCATCCGGCTTTGTGATGGCGCGTGCTCGACACGACCGCACGCGCCATGCCGCTCACCGATCTCAGGCGCTCGATGCGCACGCAACAATACGTAACTATTGCACCTATCAAATAGTGAATTAACTAATTGCACCAATCAACTGAAGAAACAGTATCAAAAAATACCTCCTGTAATTCATACAATAAACGCAACTTACGTAATGCTGCCCGTGAGGACGTGTCGAGGGGACGCGTCGCATCGCGCGCCGGGTGCCGGCGTGGTGCCGCTCGCACGGGCGCAGTCAGGAGGTCGCCTATGCTCAAGGTCTTTCTCGCCTCGCATGCCCATCTCGCGAGCGGTATGCAGAGCTCGCTGCTCATCTTCATGAACGAATGCCCCAATCTCACGGTCTATGACGCTTACACCGACGGCGACACCACGACCGTGGCCGATCATCTCGATGCCTTCTACGCCACCGTGGAGCCCGAGGACGAGGTGCTTCTGGTCAGCGACATCTACGGCGGATCGGTCAACACCGCCATGTGCGCTTATCTCGATCGTCCGCGCACGCGGCTCGTTACAGGCATCAACCTGGCATTTCTCATCGAGGTGATGGCGGAGCCCGAGCTGAGCGATGAGCGGCTCGACGAGATCATCACCACGAGCAGGGAGTTCATGCGTCGCGTCGAGCTCGACGCGCCCGCCGTCGATGCGGTGAACACGGAAGACGACTTCTTCTAAGGGGAAGTCACGAGAGGAGGAGGTGGTGGCCATGATCAAATCGATTCGGTTGGACGAGCGATTGATCCATGGGCAGGTTGCGACGAAGTGGAGCCGTGTGCTCGGCGTGAACCGCATCGTCGTGGCGAACGACGAGGCGGCGGCGAGCGAGGTGATGCAGAAGTCGCTCATGATGGCGGCGCCGTCCACCTGCAAGGTGGCGATCGTGCCGGTTGAGAAGGGCATCTCCTTCTGTAACGACCCCCGTGCCGAGCAGCTGAGCATCTTCGTGATCGTGAGCAACCCGGACGACCTGCTGCGCGTGGTTCGCGAGGTCCCGGGTATCCAGCAGGTCAACATAGGCAACTACGGCCGCATCGCCGCCAAGCGCGGGTCCGAGCAGCGCACGACGTACAGCAAGAACCTCTACGCCTATGACGACGAGGTCGAGACGCTGCGCCAGGTCATCGCGCTGGGTGTGCCTTGCAACGTTCAGGCCATCCCCGACGAGGCCGCCCAGAGCCTTGAGAAGGTCCTCGGGTAGCAGCACTCGATTCCCTAAGGAGGAGTGATTTCATGTCAATACAAGCAGGCATTCTCTGCGCGCTGGTGTACATCGCCCTGTACATCATCGACTACGGCTTCCTGAGCTGGCAGTGCCTCATCCGCCCGATCGTCGTGGCGCCGCTCACCGGTCTCGTCTTGGGCGATCTGGGCACCGGCATCATCATGGGCGCCTCGCTCGAGGCCATCTTCATGGGCATCTCCGCCGTGGGCGGGTCGGTGCCGTCGGACGCGCTCTCGGGCTCCATCATCGCGGTCGCCTACGCGATCCTCGTGGGCGGCGATGACGCCATCGAGACGGGCCTCGCTCTCGCGATGACCATCGGAACCATCATGTCGTCGATCACGAGCATGTTCAGCGCCCTGTGGGGCGGTCTCGCGCCGTTCTGGGAGCGCCAGGCGGCCGAGTGCAAGCCCACTAAGTTCTTCGTGATCAACGTGATCGTCGCGGTGATCGCGACGCTTCCGGCCGCGATCATCATCTTCCTGGGCGTGTCCTTCGGCGTCGACAGCCTGCAGTCGGCGCTGAACGCCTGCCCGGCCTGGGTCATGACCGGTCTCTCCACCGCCGGCTCCATGATGACCGCCGTCGGTTTCGGCATCCTGCTCTCCCAGATCTGGTCGGCTGAGGTCGCCGTGTTCTTCTTCGTGGGCTTCGTGCTCACCCAGTCGCTCGGCCTCTCCAGCCTCGGCGTCGCGGTCATCGCGGCCGGCGTCGCGCTGCTCTACTTCTTCATCGAGAAGGACATCGTCGCGCGCAAGGGCTCTGGCGAGGTTGAGGTTGCGACGAAGCCCGCGAACACGGAGGAGGATTTCTTCTAATGGCTGACGAGATCACCCGCACCACGACTTCGGACATCACTCCGGAGGACAACTCGGTGCTGCGCAAGATGTTCCTCATGTCGCACACCGTCTTCATGAACTTCAACATGACCAAGATGGAAGCCAACTGCTTCACCATGACCATGGCGCCCGCCATCGAGCAGCTGTACGAGGACGACGAGGAGGGCAAGAAGGAGGCCTACCAGCGTCATCAGGCATTCTTCAACACTCATGCCGTCGCGCTCGACTTCATCGCCGGCCTGTCGTACGCGCTCGAGCGCGACTGCGCCGAGGGCAAGGTGCCCGGCAAGACGATCGAGGCCATCAAGGCGTCCCTGATGGGCCCCACGGCGGGCATGTTTGACTCGCTGTTCTTCAACTGCCTGCGCGTCATCGGCGCCGGCATCGCCATCGGCCTGTGCGCGCAGGGCAACATTCTCGGCACGCTCATCTTCATCCTGCTCTACGGCGTGACCCAGTCCATCGCGAAGTGGATCCTGCTGCGCACGGGCTTCACGCTCGGCACGACCTTCATCGACTCCGTGTACAACAGCGGCCTCATGGGCGTCGCGACCAAGGCGGCCTCCATCCTCGGTGTGATGATGGTGGGCTGCATGACGTCGACCACCGTGGGCTTCCCGCTTGACTGGACCGTCACCATCGGGGATACGAGCCTTGTGGTTCTCGAGCTCTTCGAGTCCATCTACCCGGGCATCCTCTCCGTGGCCATCGTGCTCGTCATGCTGGCGTTCATCAAGAAGGGCGTGCGCCCCATCGCCCTGATCTTCGGCCTGCTGGCCTTCTGCCTGCTTGGTGCCGCCATCGGCATCTTCTAACGCGTCGGAGTCAAAAGGAGCGCACACCGTGCCCGGCGCGCCGCTTGCGGCCGCGCCGGGCGTGCTCATGAGGCGCGCGGGCGCTCGAAGGTGCGCCCCGCAGGTATGAGACGTACAAAGGATGGTTGAGATGAAGGTTTTCTCGCGCCGGGTGTACACGGCGAGCGGTTGCATGTCCGCTGCGATCTCCATCGAGGAGGGGCGGATCACATCGATTGACGAGGGCCCCTGCCCGCCGGACGCGGTCGACTACGGCAACATGCGCATCATCCCGGGCATCTTTGACACGCACAATCACGGCACCCAGGGCTTCGATCTCATAGCCACGGCAGACGACCCCGCCGAGCGCGAGGCCGTCGTGCGCGGCTACCTCAAGGGGTTGGCGGCGCAGGGAACGGTGAACGTGTTCCCCACGGTTGCCGATCCCGCGGGGATTCGCGCCGTCGCCGCGGTGGCGGCCGCGGGCGACGCTGACGGAGCCACCGTGCTCGGCATTCATGCCGAGGGGCCGTGGCTCTCGCGCGTGGGCGAGAAGGGCGTCCGCACCCCATGGCCCGCGGTGTCGCTCGAGACGGCCCGCGCGATGGTGGAGGCGGGCGGCGGGATGCTGCGCCTCGTGGCGCTCGCGCCCGAGATCCCCGGCATCGACGAGATCATCGACTACCTGCAGGGCGAGGGCGTCATCATCGCGGCCGCGCACAGCGACAACGGTTACGAGGCGGCGATGGCCGCCTATCGTCGCGGCGTGTCTGTCGCGACGCACACCGGCAACGTCATGACCGACATGCACCATCGCGATATCGGTGGCCTCGGGGCGGCCCTCACGAACGATCGCGTGATGTGCGAGGTCATCTGCGATGGGATGCACGTTTGCAACGAGATGCTCGACATCTACTTCCGCATCAAGGACTTCGGCCACTTCATGATGATCAGCGATTGCACCGCGCTCTCAGGCGCGCCGGCGGGCGTCTACGACGGGCGCGGCATGTGCGAGGAGCTGCATGTGACCGAGGAGGGGTTCGTGCTCACGGAGACGGGCCGCCTCATGGGGTCGAGCCAGCCGGTGCTCTTCGGGATCGGGAACCTGGTGAACCACGTGGGCGTCCCGCTCGAGACCTGCCTGCAGATGGCCTGCGCCAACCCGGCGCGGTTCTACGGGTTCGGGGATCGCAAGGGGTCGCTTGAGCCGGGCAAGGACGCCGACCTCGTGGTCATCTCCGATGACTACCAGGCGCTCGCGACGTACGCGCGCGGCCGCAAGGTGTACGACCGCGCCCGGGATGGCCGCGTCTTCAACGACGCCTATCTCGCGCAGCGGAGGCTCTGAGATTCGAGCGGCGCGCCCCGTCGCGTCGATGTTGCGGCTCCGGGTGGCGCGCGGCCCGGAGCCGCCCCGCCACCCGCCATACCCCTACGCTCGCCGGCGCGTCAGGCGCGGTGTTTTCGGCTTGCCGTATGATGCGGATATCGAAGCGCTTGCGCTTCCGGTCGCTGCCGCCGCTCGGGCGCGGCAGGACCCCGACCGCGTTGCTCGAAAGGAAGGCATGTTCTATGGCTGATGTACACGAGCTCCTCGAGACATGGATCGAGAACGTCAAGGATGACGAGCTGCTCGCCGAGCTGACGGCGATGCGGGATGCGGGCGACGAGTCCGCCATCACCGACGCGATCTTCCAGGATCTCGAGTTTGGTACCGCGGGTCTCCGCGGCACGATCGGTGCCGGCACCAACCGCATGAACGTCTACACCGTCGGTCGCGCCACGCAGGGTTTCGCCGAGTACCTGGTCAAGACCTTCGAGAACCCCACCGTCGCCATCGCGCGCGACAGCCGCAACAAGGGCGAGCTCTTCGTGAAGACCGCCGCCTCGATCTTCGCCGCCAACGGCGTGAAGGCCCTCGTCTATCCCAAGATCTCGCCGGTCCCCACACTTTCATGGGCCGTGCGCGATCTCGGCTGCTCGGGCGGCGTCTGCGTGACCGCCTCGCACAACCCCGCCCAGTACAACGGCTACAAGGCCTACGGCCCCGACGGCTGCCAGATCGCTTCCGAGGTGGCCGACGCCATCTCCGCCGCCATCGCGGGCGTCGACATGTGGTCGGGCATCAAGACCATGGACTTCGATGAGGCGTTGGCTGCGGGCTCGATCGAGTGGATCGGCGACGACTGCCTCGAGCGCTACTACGACGCCGTGGTGGACAAGTCGATAAGCAACCTCACCGCGGAGGAGACCGCGGCGGCCCCGCTCAAGCTCGTGTACACTCCGCTCAATGGCACGGGCCTCATCCCCGTGACCACCGTGCTCAACAAGGTGGGGATCACCGACATCACCATCGTGCCTGAGCAGAAGGATCCCGACGGCGACTTCCCGACCTGCCCCTATCCCAACCCCGAGATCCGCGAGGCCATGCAGAAGGGCATCGATCTGTGCGAGCAGGTTCATCCCGACTTGCTGCTCGCGACCGACCCCGACGCCGACCGCGTGGGCGTCGCTTGCAAGGACGGTGACGACTACACGCTGCTCACCGGCAACGAGATGGGCGTCCTGCTGCTTGACTACATCTGCACGATGCGCGCCGCGCGCGGTGAGGACCTTTCCACCAAGGTCGCGGTAACCACCATCGTGTCTTCCGCCATGGTCGACGCGCTGGCCGAGCACTAC
>CAZLGF010000060.1:5778-7882 GCA_964558955.1 uncultured Coriobacteriaceae bacterium | reverse complement strand
GGCGTCGGCGGTGAGGCGCGCGGTCTCCTTGATGGTGCGCGCGACCATGAGGACGGCGTCCATATTGATGCCGGCGCGCAGACTCGCGACGTTCACGCTCGAGCACACGCGGCTCGTCTGCGCGAGCGCCACGGGGATGCTCGCGATGAGGCGGCGGTCCGCGTCGCCGATGCCCTTGTGCACGAGCGCCGAGAAGCCGCCGAGGTAGTCGATGCCGAGCGTCTCGGCGGCGCGGTCGAGCGCGTGCGCGAGCGGGGTCAGATCCTCATCCGGGCACGCGGCGGCGATCTGGGCGACCGGCGTCACCGAGATGCGCTTGTTGACGATGGGGATGCCGTACTCGCGCTCGAGGTCGTGCGCGGTGTCGACCAGGTGCTCGGCCGTGGCGGTCACCCGGTCGTAGACCTTCGTGCACATGCGAGCCAGATCCTCGTCGGCGCAGCCCATGAGCGAGATGCCCATGGTGATGGTGCGGATGTCGAGGTTCTGCTCCGCGACCATGCCGCGGGTCTCAGCGATCTCAGCAGGGGTGATGGCCATGGCCGGCTCCTTCGCGCGTCAGCTCCTAGGTCGGCGCTATGGTACCATGCCCTGCCAAGTGCCCATGCCAGCGGCGACGGCTCGCAAACCACCGGAAACGCGGCCGTCCGAACCCCGGGGAGGGAGGACGAATGGACGTGGAACCTCGGCCGACCCTGCTCACCAACGACTGGAACGAGGAGTGGAAGGCGCTGCAGGCGGCGCGGCGCGCGCCGGACGACCCGAGTTGGTGGGACGGGCGCGCGGCACACTTCCGCCCGCGCGAAACCCATCCCTATGCCCGCGACTTCCTCGAGCTCGCCGCGGTGAGGGACGGTGAGCGCGTGCTCGACATGGGCTGCGGCGGCGGCGCGCTCGCCATCCCGCTCGCCCAGGCCGGCCATCCGGTCCTCGCCTGCGACTTCTCTCACGGCATGCTCGACGTCCTGCGCGCGGACGCCGCCAGCTACGGCCTCGACCACCTCATCGAGGCGAGACACCTCGCCTGGGACGACGACTGGGACGCCGCGGGCGTGCGCGCGAACTGCGTCGACGTGGCGATCGCGAGCCGCTCCATCGCCACGGCCGACCTCGGGGCCGCCCTCGCCAAGCTCGACCGCGCGGCGCGACGCCGCTGCTGCATCACGCTCGTCGCGGGGACGAGCCCGCGCGTGGATCGGCACGTCATGGACGCGATCGGGGCGTCGGTGTCCGAGAGCGGCGACTACGTGTACGCCTTCAACATCCTCGTCGCCCAGGGACGCCACCCCGAGGTCGCCTACATCGCCTCGCCGCGGCGCGACACCTTCGACTCCCTCGATGCGGCCGTGGCGGACTTCTCGCGCATGCTCGAGCACGGCAACGAGCACCGCCTTCCTGAGCTGCGCGCATACCTCGCCGCGCACCTGGTCGAGAACCCCGACGCCGGGGAGCCAGGCCCGAAGGGACGGCCGCAGGGCCGCTACATGCTTGATCACGAGCGCGTCATGCGCTGGGCCTTCATCGCATGGGAGACCTATGAAGATGCGTGAGGGCGCGCCGCGCGGCTAGAGCGCTTGAACATAATGGTTCGAGCGCACGCCGCCTCACCAGGCCAGACCCCTCGGAGGAGCCATGAGAACGTTCACCCGCGCGATCCTCGGCATCGTGGTCGCCGCCGTCGTCATCCTGGGTGCCATCACGGTTCTCAGCAACACGGTTCTCGCGGACTCGTCGCTCGCGGACACCATCGGCACCAGCACGACCAACGCCCTGATCGACGCCTCGGGCATCAAGGAGCGCGTCGAGAGCGCGCTGCGCGACAAGGCCTCATCGATCGCGGCCGCGACCGGCCTCAGCGAGGACGAGGTCGACGCGATCATCGACCAGCTCGACATCTCGTCATGGACGGTGACGACGCTTCCCGATGACGCCGTCGCGACCGGGAGCTTCACCGCGAGCTACGCCGGGACCACGGGCACCGTCACCACCTACGCCGACTCCTCCTACGTGACGGTCGAGGCCTACGGGCAAAACATCACGCTCGAGGTCCCCGCGTCGGCGCAGTCCTACCTGTCATACCTGAGCTATCTCAACTAGGGCGCGC
>CAZLGF010000060.1:0-5678 GCA_964558955.1 uncultured Coriobacteriaceae bacterium | reverse complement strand
AGCGTGGCGTCCTCAAGGGCGATCGAGGCGATCGCGCCCTCACCCGAGCGGTAGTCGGCGGCGATCGAGCCGTCCCCGGGCACGTACGCCTGGACGTAGTAGGCGTCGTCTGCGGTCGAAACCACGTAGAACGTCCCCTCGTAGAGCGCGAACCCCACCGGAGCGGCCGTGACGTCGAACAAGGAGAGCGGGTCGCTCGTCGAACCCTCCAGCTGGGTGCCGAAACAGTACGCGCCGTCGACCTCGCTGATGAGGTAGACGCTCCCGCCGAACGAGATCGACTCCTCCGCCCCCGCGAGAACCGACAGGACGCCGTCGTCGTCCGTAGCGTCATCGGCGGCTTCCGCGAGCGCGGCCTGCGCGCTCTCAGCGGCCGCGCGCTCATCGTAGAGCAGCACGCCCATGATCCCGCGGCCGAGCACGATCACGCAGATCAGGGCGAGCACCGCCCCGATCGCCACGCCCACGTAGAGGGGACCCCGCCCGCCCCGGGCCCGCCGTCCCGCCGCGGCGGCGCGCGCCGCGCTGCCGCCCATAGCGGCCCGGCGCAGGCGCACCTCCTCCTCGCCCGAGGCGTGCGCGGCCTTGCGCGCGGCCTCCGCCGCGTTGATGGGTCGCTCGGTGCGTCTGTCAGACATGATGAGTCCCCTCGTCGCCGCCCAGCGCCTCGCCCTTGGCTCGCGCGCCTCACGTCGTAGCAACGTACCCCACGCCACAGGGGCGCGCAATCAGGGGCCGCGTGATTCACGTCGCCTGCAGAACAACCCCATCACGCCATGCGGCCCGAGCGCAGCCCGGGAGCTTCCCACGCTTGCGTCAAGGCGCAGCACGAACCCCCTCCCGCGCTTGCCGAGCCGTCGGAACATGCGGTATGGTGATCGCGCTCGTTCACGACGTACGCAGAGGAAAGAGGACGCATGGCCCTCACGGGACGACAGATCAGACAGCTTCGCAGCCTGGCGCACCATCTCAACCCCGTCATCATCATCGGCAAGGCCGACGTCAACGATGGCACCGTCGAGCAGGCGAATGAGAGCCTTGAGGCGCATGAGCTCGTCAAGTGCTCCGTGCTCGACACCTCGAGCCTGACGGCGCGCGAGGCCGCCGACGAGCTCGCCGCGCGCTGCCATGCCGAGGTGGTCCAGGTCATCGGCCGCAAGTTCTCGATCTACCGCGAAACGAGCCGAGACGACGTGCAGAAGATCAAGCTGGCGTAGGCAGCGGTTGCCTACCGCTTCATAGGCGGACTGCAGCATGAAGAAGGTTCTGATCATAGACGACGACCAGGCGCTGTGCGCTCTGCTCAAACGGCAGATCGAGGCAGAGCTCATGCAAGCGGACTGCCGGCACACCGGCCATGACGGTCTCGAGGCCCTGCGCGCAGGAGACTATCAGCTCGTGGTGCTGGATGTCATGATGCCGGACCTCAGCGGCTTCGAGGTGCTCGAGCAGATTCGATCCCGCAGCGCCGTTCCGGTCTTGATGCTGACGGCCCGGGATGAGAGCGCCAGCAAGGTGCGCGGCCTGCGCTCCGGAGCGGATGACTACCTGACGAAGCCGTTCGACATGGATGAGTTCATGGCGCGCGTGAGCTCGCTCATCAGGCGCTACACCGTGCTGAGCGGATCGGACGAGTCTGAGGGAACCCTCTCCTATACCGGCCTGGAAATCAACTTGGGCGAGCGCAGCATCACGACGGAACACGGGACGTTCAATCTGCCGAACAAGGAATTCGAGCTCCTGTTGTATCTCGCCCGCCATCAGGGGCGGGTCATGACGAAGAAGCAGATTTACGAAGCGGTCTGGCAGGAGGAGTACTGCTACGACGACGCCAGCATCATGGTCGCGATCAGCAAGCTCCGCAAAAAGATCGAGCCGAACCCCTCATCCCCCACGGTGATTCAGACCGTGAAGGGAGTCGGATACCGATTCAATAAGAATCTTTGAGATGGACGGGGGTTGAAATGACGGTTATCGCTCTGGTGTCGGGAGTCGGGGCCGTCTGCGTCATCCTCGTCTTGGCGGCACGGCTGCTGAAAACGAACGCGCGGCTGCGGGAGATGGAGCAGGCGCTTTCGGAAATCGGCGAGAACACGGGAAACCGGAGGCTGCTGGCAAAGCCAAACGATCCGACCGCCCCCCTCGCATATCGGATCAATCACATCGTTGCTGGATACGAGGAGCAACTCAGCGTCATGCGGCGCAACGATGAGACGAACCGGCAGCTCATGACAAGCCTCTCCCACGATGTGAGGACCCCGCTCACCACCCTGATCGGCTATCTGGACGCCGTCTGCCGAGGGCTTGTGTCGGGGGAGGAGCGCGAAGACTACATCCGCATCGCGGACCGGAAGGCGCACGACCTGAAAGCGTATGTCGACGTCCTCTTCGAGTGGTTCAAGCTGAACTCAGGCGAGTTCAGCTTCGCCATGGAGCCTGTGGAGGTGGCGGAGCTGACCAGGACGTGCCTGAGAGACTGGATTCCCGTCCTGGAGGAGCACGACCTCGACTTTGACATCTCCATCCCTGAGACTCCGCACATGGCGCAGCTGGACGCGGACGCATACCGGCGCGTCCTCAGCAACCTGATACAGAATGTGATCGATCACAGCCACGCCAGCTGCATAGGAATCTCGCTGGAAGCACGCGACCACCAGATCAGCGTCTCCGTGTTCGACGACGGCGTGGGGATCTCGCAAAGCGACCTCGCGCACGTGTTTGATCGCCTGTACAAATGCGATATGGGCCGCTCGGAAAAGGGAAGCGGCCTGGGGCTCTCCATCGCGAAGCAGCTGGTGGAGGAGATGGGCGGATCCTTGTCCGCAACAAGCGAGCCCGGCGTCGAGACCGCGTTCACCATGAGGTTCCCCTCACTCGATCCCGCTTCCGCTCCCCTGCCCTAGCCGCCACCACTTTTTAGGTTCTGGCAAGGTTCCGGTTAGGCCTAGGTTAGGTTGACGCACTGTAATAGAGTGCGACAGCCCAGCGTAGGAAGGAGCCTCGTGAGCGAATACGTCATCGAGACCAAGAACCTGACCAAGGAGTACGACGGCTGGAAAAGCGTCGCCAACCTGAACATGCACGTGAAGAGGGGCCGCGTCTACGGCCTTCTCGGGCGCAACGGAGCCGGGAAGACCACGACGATGAAGATGCTGCTGGGGCTGACCGACCCAACGGAGGGCGAGGCCCTGCTCTTCGGGGAGAACATCCAGACCGGCGCGAAGCGCATCCTCCCCCGCGTGGGAAGCCTGATCGAATCCCCCGGCTTCTACCCGAACCTGACCGGAACGGAGAACCTCAACATCTTCGCACGGCTCCGGGGAGTGCCGAAGCGAAGTGCGGTCGCCGACGCCCTGGAGGTCGTCGGGCTGCCGTATCGCGACAAGAAGCTGTACGCCCAATACTCCCTCGGCATGAAGCAGCGGCTTGCCATCGCGCTCGCGATCATGCACGACCCGGAGCTGCTGATTCTCGACGAGCCGATCAACGGCCTCGACCCCATTGGGATCGCAGAGGTCAGGCGGTTCATCCGTGACCTCTGCAACGAGCGGGGAAAGACCATCTTGGTGTCCAGCCACATCCTTTCCGAGATCGCCTTGCTGGCGGATGACATCGGCATCATCGACCACGGGGTCTTGCTGGAGGAGGGGAGCCTGGAGGATCTTGAGGGGCGGAACAGCCGCTATATCCGCTTCGACGTATCCGATCCCGCCCGCGCCGCCCTAATTTTGCAGGAGCGGTTCCACACCAGCAACTTCAAGGTGCTGGATGACCGGAAGCTCACCCTCTACGACATGGATCTCCCCGTCGCCCTCATCAACCGCGCCTTTATCGAAGCCGGCATCGATCTCTACGAATCGCATCTGTTCGAGGCCACCCTGGAGGACTACTTCAAGAAGGTCACCGGGGGTGAGGGAATTGCTTGATCTGATCTACTGCGAGTTTCAAAAACTCAAGCGCAAAAAGTTCATTCAGCTCACCATCGGGGCGGCGGTTCTCTTTCCCATGGCCCTGACGCTTTTGATGGCACGGGACAGCCAGACCTTCGACCAGCTGTTCCGCGCGGTCTTCCTCATGGGTGATCTCCTGTTTTTGCCCTGCGTGCTGGGCGTGATCGCCGCGATGCTGTTCTTGATGGAACGTGACAACGACACGCTGAAGAACCTGCTGGTCATCCCCGTTTCAAAGGCCAAGATTCTCTCCTCGAAGCTGTGCGTGCTCACGTGCTTGGCCGTCATCTATTCGGTCGCTGGGCTCGGAGCCTCCTTGGTAGGCGGCTTGATCATGGGGAACGTGAGCCATATCCTGCTTCGTCTGGGAGTCAGCATGTGCTCAGGGGTGTTCGTCCTGATCGGCACGCTACCCGTGATCATGGTGATTCTTGTCGGCAACAAGAGCTATATCTTCTCCATCATCCTCTCGTTTGCCTACGCGGTGGTCAGCTTCGCGATCACGATGATGTTCAGCACCAGCCCGGAGTTGATGGATCCCCTTGCCTCCGTCCTGCCCATACCCCTCATCATGAAATGGTATCTGGGGATCATGCCCGTGGAAGACGCGCTCTCGTACATCCTTCCCTACGCTGAGCCGCTGCTCTATGTGGTGGGCATCATGGCGATCTACGCCTGCGTGTTTTCCTTCCTGTCAACGTTTTTCTACAAGAGAAGTGAGATATAGGGTGATCGGCATGATGAGCATTGTGATGGGTGAGCTTCGCAAGCTAAAGCGATGCAGCATTCTGTGGGCCGGCGTCGTTGCCATATTCTTCGTATCCGCGCTGGCCGTCTTCCAAACCCTGTTCGACAGCGATGTCATACGCTACGAGCAGTTTGCCAACAACGTCATCTGGAACAACTTCAGCCTGGGATTCCCCTTCATCATCGTGTTGATCGGCGGCTACATCATTAACCGCGAATACGTGGACAACACGCTGAAGTCCATGGTGACCGTCCCGGTTTCTCAAAGACGCCTCTTGACCGGGAAGCTGATCGTTACGGGCATGATGACCGCCCTGCTAGCCGTGTTCAGCTTCATGTGCACGCTGCTTGCCGGCGCGTTCGTCCTGCACTGCGTTGAGATGGACACATCCGGAATCAGCCGTTCGTTCTTTCAGATCCTCCTGCTTGCCCTGTTCGATTTCATAGCGGTTGCGCCTCTGATCGTGTGGTCCGGCAGAAAGCGAGATCGTTACTTCGCAGGAACGGGGATCGCGTTCTTCTACGGGTTTTGCGGCATCTTCGTCGCCGGTCGAAACCTGACGGATTGGTATCCCATCACGGCGGGGCTCGGAATCATCGGCTACGCCGGGCAGGAGGGCGCCGCGTATAACCCCGTGATAGGTTGGGGCGTCTTGGCGGCGATGGTGCTGCTGACGGCCGTGCTGATCGCCGTCTGCCCTTCCTACGACAAGGTCATGGCGCCGCCGAAAGACAAGGAGCGGAAGACGCGCTCCGCGAGCAAGGGCTGAGGGCGCGCAGGGATGTCGTAGGGCCTGCTCCATAGCGCCCACAAAAACGAGCCGGAGGCACGATGCTTCCGGCTCGTTGTTGCTGCATCAGGAACGGCAATGGAGTCCGCTGCTAAACGACCCCTGCCGCATGCGTGGCGCTCGCCGCAGCCACCTTACTCCATGATGTTGCCGACGACCTGGTAGGACTTCTCGGTGAACTGCATGACCT
>CAZLGF010000059.1:1388-7891 GCA_964558955.1 uncultured Coriobacteriaceae bacterium | reverse complement strand
GCGCAGGATCTCGCCGAGGCCGACCGCATCCGCCGCGTGACCGAGGCGCGCGCCGAGGCCGAGGCCATGGAGAAGGCGGGCGAGGGCATCGCCAACCAGCGGAAGGCGATCGCCATCGGCATCAAGGACTCGCTCGAGTCGATCCAGGAGTCGGGCGTGTCGAACGATGAGGCCAACCTGCTCTTCATGTACACGCAGTGGACCGAGATGATGACCGAGTTCGCCCGCACCGGCAAGAGTTCCACCGTGGTGCTCCCGGCCGACTTCACGGCGAGCGCCTCGATGTTCGAGCAGATGCTCACAGCGACCGAGGCCAACGATCAGGGCGACGTCCCTGCCGTGCCAGGCGCCTAGCGGCTGTTCTTCGGCCTTCGTGCGCCCGGGGCTCATGCGCGACGCCATGCCCCGGGCGCTGTAGCACAACGGCTTTCGGTGGATAGGCGCGATCCATCGGTAAGCGGTTTTGGCGCTCGTGCCGCTTGACACACGTTGATCCTGCCGCTATCTTGTGCTCAACAATTTGCTTCATGAGGATTGTTACTGCAAAACGCAGGCAATACCGAAAGCATGGTTCGTCCGCTTTCTGTATCGCCTGCGTTTTTTGTTTGGGAGAGCAGCGTGAAGATCGTCAAGGTGCTCAACAACAACATCGCCATCGCCACCGGCGATCATGACGAGCGCGTCATCGTGATGGGATGCGGCATCGCCTTTCAGAAGAAGTTTGGCGACGAGATCGACATCGATCGCATCGAGAGCATCTTCACGCGCCATGTCCCCGAGATCTCGCAACGGCTCAACGAGCTCGTGGCGCAGATTCCCGAGGAGTACTTCGAGGCAACCCAGTCGATCATCTCGAACGCCAAGATGACGCTCGGCAAGAAGCTCGAGGACAACCTCTTCCTGACCCTCACCGACCACATCCACTTCACCATCGAGCGCTTCCACAAGGGCGTGCTGATCCATAACCGCCTGCTGTTCGAGACCAAGATGCTCTACCCGGAGGAATTCGAGGTTGCGCTTGAGGCGGTGAGCTACCTCAATCAGCGGTTCGGCGTCACCCTGCCCGAAGACGAGGCCGCCTTTATCGCCTTGCATTTCGTGAACGCCGAGACTGACGTGAGCATGGATGAGACGTTTGAGATCACCAAGATGGTCCAAGAGGTGAGCGCCCTCATCCGTCATCACTTCCACATCGAGATCGACCCCTCATCACTCGACTATTACCGACTCATCCTTCATCTCAAGTTGTTTGCCACGCGCATCATCACGAGCGGCAACGCGGGGGATAATCTGCAGGACCTTCAGTTGTTTGAGCTGGTGAAACGCCAGTACGCCGAGGCCTACGCATGTGTCCAGCGCATCATCTCCTATATCGCTGAGCAATACCGCTACCGCGTCTCCGAGAACGAGCAGCTCTACCTGACCATCCACATTCAGCGCGTGTATGGAAGCCATCTTGCAGCGCGCGCACAAGCAAAACGTGTTCCAGAAACGGGTTCCTGCTCAGCGCCTGCTCCGCACGACAGGGGCGAGGCAGCGCCACCCGAACCCACGCACGCGTCGTAACCTCCGAGCGCGGTCCGATAAGCCGGCATCGGGCAGCGCCTTCCCGTATTGACCACGCTTCTACGAAGGGAGCTTAAGGTGAACACCCAGCAACTCGCCACCGCCATCATCGATGCCGTTGGTGGCACAGACAACGTGCAAGAGGTCTTCCACTGCGTGACCAGGCTGAGGTTCTACCTCAACGATCTGAGCCGCGTCGATGAGGAGCAGCTCAAGTCGATCGAGGGCGTGCTCGGCGTCGTCAACACAACCGAGCAACTGCAGGTCATCATTGGGAACGACGTCGATACCGTCTGCGATGCCGTTCAGGCCCAGCTGGGGTCTATGGACGCACAGGCCAAGCTTGACGCCGACGTCGCTCGCAATAAGGAAGAGATGAAGAAGTTCCGCATCGGCGGCATCTTCGAGACCATCTCGGCCATCATCCTGCCGGTGATCCCCGCGATGGCGGGAACCGGTATCCTCAAGGGCTTCGTCACCATCATGACGAGCTACCTGGGCTTCGCCTCCGACGACGTGCTCGTCCAGGTGCTCACCATGGCATCTGACTCCGTCTTCTATTTCCTGCCGTTCTTCTTGGCGTGGAGCGCGGCCAAGCGGTTCGAGACCGACATCGCGATGGCGATGGTGGTCGCGGGCATCCTGCTGTACCCAACCATGACGGCCGGTCAGAGCGCTGGCTCTGATCCGATGTACCTCTTCGGCGTCCTGCCGATCCCGTTTGCGAAGTATTCGGCAAGCTCGATCCCCATCATTCTGTCCGTGTTCGTGCTCAAGTACGTCTACCGGCTCGTCAACGGCATCATGCCCAAGATGCTGCGCCTGGTGTTCACTCCCCTCATCACCGTGCTGATCATGGCGCCCGTCGCCCTCATCGTGACCGGTCCTCTCGCCAACTACCTCGCACAGGGCATCGCGACGGTGTTCACGTGGCTGTTCACGGTCTCCCCGGCCATTGCGGGAGCGGTCATCGGCGCCACCCGCTCGCTGCTCGTCTTCACGGGCATGCATCTCTCGCTTGGCGCGGTGTGCCTCAACAACATCTCGGTGCTCGGCTACGATTACATCCTGCCGGTGAACACCATGGGCACCATGGCGATCGTGGGCTGCTGCCTGGGTGTTTGGATCTGCGCTAAGAAGCAGCAGAACAAGGAGATCGGCATGTCGACCTTCGTCTCCTCGTTCCTGGGCATCACCGAGCCGGGCATCTACGGCGTGCTCATGACGTTCCGGAACGCCCTGATCGCCGATATCATCGCTGGTGGTGTTGCCGGTGCGTTCGTCGCCGTCATGGGGTGCCATGCCTATGCCTACGTGAACTCCTGCATCCTGTCGCTGCCGGTCTTCGTCGATGAGAACTTCGTCTTCATGTGCATCGGCATCGTGATGGCGACGGCGTTGGGTTGCGGGCTCACCATCTTCTTCGGGATTGATGAGGGAGATGGGCACGGAGCGCGGCTTTTTGGCAAAAAAAAAGTAACGAAGAACCCGAGCAAGTAAGTTCTCCGGCAGTGTCCTCCGCGAACGGGGAGGGCACTGCCCCTTCGTGTGGCGCTATCGATGTGGTGCTGAGTCCGCTGGCAGGCGAGGTGCAGCCGCTTTCAGCGTCGCGCGACGCCGTCTTTGCCTCGGGATCGCTGGGGCCCGGCGTGACGATCGAACCCGCGGAGGGCGTGGTCACCGCACCGTTTGATGGAACGGTCACCGCGCTATATCCCTCGTGCCATGCGATCGGCGTCACGTCGCACAAGGGAACGGAATGCCTGGTTCACATAGGGGTGGGCACCGTGAATTTGGGAGGTCAGCACTTCACCGTCCATGTTGCCCAGGGCGATGTGCTGAGCGCGGGGGACGTCCTCCTGACATTTGATCGCGACGCTATCATGAATGCTGGGTATGCGCTGGATTCGGCCGTTGTTGTTACGAACGCGAGCGCTCACCTCGACGTGTTCCCGGTGATCGAGCATGGGCTGGTTGCCCGAGGTGATGAGCTCATCAAGACGATCAGCTAATGCTGTCGTGCCGTACAAGCTGACGTGCAGGATGAAGCCTGTTGGAAAGGAGATCGGAATGTATCAGAACGAGGCGCCGCTTGCGTTCCCCGAGGGCTTTCTCTGGGGTGGAGCCACCGCTGCCAACCAGGTGGAGGGCGCATGGGATGAGGGCGGCAAGGGCATGACCATCCAGGACTGCCTGCCGTTCCGCGAGCCCGACATCAACGATTACACGAAGTCCTTCGCCTACACCACAGCCGATCTTGAGGCGGCCCTTGCTGCCGGACCCGAGGACAACTACCCCAAGCGTCGCGGCATCGATTTCTACCATCACTACCGGGAGGACATCAAGCTGTTCGCCGAGATGGGCTACAAGGTGCTGCGCATCTCCATCTGCTGGAGCCGCATCTACACCGACCCGCGTGATGCCGAGCCCAACGAGGAGGGCATCGCGTTCTACGAGGACATGTTCCGGACGTGCAAGGAGTACGGCATCGAGCCGCTTGTGACGCTCTCGCACTATGATCCGCCGCTCACGCTCGTGACCGACTACCGGGGATGGTACTCGCGCGAGGTCATCGACCTCTTTGTCAAGTACGCGCGCACCTGCTTTGAGCGCTTCGGGCAGTACGTCACCTATTGGCTCACCTTCAACGAGGTCGATGCGATGCTCCGGCATGCCGTCACCTCGGGCGGCCTCATCGAGGACCGCTTTCCGGGGATGAACTTTGAGGAAGTCATCTACCAGGCCATGCACCATCAGATGGTGGCGAGCGCGCGGGCGGTCAAGCTGTGCCACGAGATGCTTCCCGGCGCGCAGGTGGGATGCATGATGACGAAGCTCTGCTTCTATGCCTACACCTGCAAGCCCGAGGACAACCTCGCAACCCAGCAGCGCATGCGCAGCATCTACCGCTATGTGGACATCCAGGTGTTCGGGGAGTATCCGCGCTACCTGCTGCAGGAGATGGAGCGCAAGGGCGTCACGTTGCACGTCGAGCCCACTGACGCCGAGGACATCAAGACGGGCACCGTCGACTTCGTCTCGTTCAGCTACTACATGACAAGCTGCATGGCCGCTCAGACCGAGGGTCTCGACATGGCGCCGGGCAACACCGTGAACGGCGTGAAAAACCCCTATCTGCCCTCGAGCGAATGGGGTTGGCAGACGGATGCGTCTGGCCTGCGCTACTCGCTCGTGGAGCTGTACGACCGCTACCGCAAGCCGCTCTTCATCGTGGAGAACGGCCTGGGGGCGCGTGACACGCTTGAGGCGGACGGCAGCGTGCATGATCCGTATCGCGCGGCCTACCTCGAAGAGCACGTGCGCGCCATGTCTGACGCGATCAACCTCGATGGCGTTGATCTCATGGGCTACACCTGGTGGGGCTGCATTGACCTGGTGAGCGAGTCCACGCGTCAGATGTCCAAGCGCTACGGGTTTGTGTACGTGGACCTCGACGACTACGGCAACGGCACATACCGGCGGTATAAGAAGGATAGCTTCGCGTACTACCAGCGCGTCATCGCGTCGAACGGCACCGATATCGACCGCGCGTAGTGGTGGGCAAGAGGGGGTCTTTCGCATAAAGGTCGTGACTGACGGTACAATGGACGTCAGTTGACGCATCTGCAACCGCGAGGAGAGAGCCGCGGGGCGCTGAGCGCTTCGCGGCTTTTGTGAGCGAAAGGAGCCTCATGTCATCACGAAGCATCGCGCGATGCGGCCTGTGCACGGCGCTGCTCGTCTGCAGCGCGTGGATCAGCATCAGCTTCGGGCCCGTTCCCTTTACCCTCCAGACCATGGTGCTCACGCTGCTGCCACAGGTACTTTCGCGCCGGGACGCGCTCATCGTCGTCGTGGCCTACGTGCTCCTCGGCCTGGCGGGGCTGCCGGTGTTCTCAAGCTTCCGGGGCGGGCTCAGCGTGCTCGTCGGCCCCACGGGAGGGTATATCTGGGGATTCATCGTCAGCATGATTCCCGCTGCGGCCATCATGCATGCCAAGGCGCTGCCGCGGGGCGTGCGCACGGTGCTCGGCGCGATCGTGCTGCTCGCGGTGTGCTACACCCTCGGGACGATTCAGCTCATGGTGGTGGGCAGCATGAGCCTGCCGGCGGCGCTCGCTGCGGCGGTGCTGCCGTTCATCATCCCCGACCTCATCAAGATCGCGGTGAGCATGGTGCTCGCGCGCGCCATCAACCGCGGGGGAGCGGCTCGTACGAGGTAGGCTACCAGCCGAAGATGTAGGCGAGCTCCGCTTCCCACGCGTCCGACTCGTCAGAGAGCTCGATCGTCTCGCCGGTCGCATCGGCGGTGCCGGTGAAGCGCAGGCTCTCAAACAGCTCCGTCATCTCGGCGGCGGCGATCAGGCGGTCAAGCTCGGCCGCGATCGCTTCCTGCTCCGCCTCGCTGAAGCTGCCGGACTCCTGCGCGTCGGGCATGGTCTCGTCTATGAAGTCCCAGAGGTCGTACAGGATCGAATAGGATTCGGGGTACGTGAGGTCGAAGTAGACCGGGCACTCGAACTCGTAGCCGGTGCTGGTTGCGTCGCCGTATGAGAACGAGCTGTCATACTCGTAGCTCAAGCGCGCCATGATCGAGCGCGCGACGGCAAGGGAGTCGATTCCCGCCGCATCGGGCGCGATGCCGATGACCTGCTCAAATTGCTCGGCAAACGCGGTGGCGACGACTTGCGCATAGCGGTCCTCGCCGGCGATCGTGGCGTCGAGGATCTCGGCTGCCGCCGCAGAGGCCTGCTCGTACAGCTCCGTTCGAACGGTCTCGTAGACCGTGCTGTCGTAGACGGTGTCGTCATCGTCGTAGTCGTACTCGTAGTCGGCGTCATCCGTGATGCTGGAGAAGATGAGCTCGACGCCGTCCCCCACCGTCCGGGCGCATGACGAGAAGAGCGAGCCGCCTATGTTCACGATCATCATGAGCA
>CAZLGF010000059.1:0-1288 GCA_964558955.1 uncultured Coriobacteriaceae bacterium | reverse complement strand
TCATCCTCAACACCCGGCATGATGGGGTCCGGCGCGTTGAAGGGGTCGATCTGGGGGTCGCGTGATCTGCCGCGCGGCTTCCAGCTCATGGGTTCACCTGCTTGCTCGAATGGTTAGAGCGCACCGCGGTCGCGGCGCGCGATCCGGGCGTTAGCCTGCATGCGGGACGGGAGTGGGCCCCGTATGCAGGTCGGGGATGGGTCGTTAGAGGACCCAGTCGTCATCGTCGTCCGTCGGCCCGCGGTCGACGTACATCTTGTGCGTGCGTCGCTCGAGGATGATCGCGGCGATGGTGCAGACGATCAGACCGCCGAAGAAGAGCACCGCCAGGCCGGAGCGCGTCTCGAACAAAAAGCTGAAAATACCGTCCATGCGGGTGGCATCTCGCCTTCTCAATAGGGGGCAGGACGGTATAAGTATATACTTGCTACTTGCCTGAGCAGGGCTGAGGTTACAGCCATGCAACCAAGACCGGAACCGGAGGGATCATGCTCGATATACGATACGTCCGCGAGAACCCCGACGCCGTTGACGCGGCGATGGCGGCGCGGCAGACCTCGTGGGACCGTGACCGCTTCTTCGCGCTCGATGAGGAGCGCCGCTCGGTGATCACGCAGGTCGAGGAGTTGCAGGCCACGCGCAACGCTGAGTCCAAGAAGATCGGCGCGCTCATGCGCGAGGGCAAGCGCGACGAGGCCGAGGCCGCCAAGGAGGCCGTGCGTCAGGTCAACGAGCAGATCGATGGGCTCGCCGACCGCCGGAGCGCGCTCGAGGCCGAGCTCCATGACTTCATGGCGCAGCTTCCCAACCTGCCGGGCCCGGCCACGCCGGTCGGCGTGGACGAGACCGAGAATCCCGAGCGCCGCCGCTGGGGCGTCCCGCGCGACTTCGCGGCCGAGGGCTTCGAGCCCAAGCCGCACTGGGATCTCGGCACCGAGCTGGGCATCCTTGATTTCGAGCGCGGCGCCAAGCTCTCGGGCGGCCGCTTCACCGTGCTCGCGGGCGCGGGCGCGCTGCTCGACCGCGCGCTCGAGAACTTCTTCCTCAACACGCACATCGCCCGCGGTTTCAAGGAGTTCATCCCGCCGGTGATCGTCAACCGCGAGATCATGTATGGCACGGGCCAGCTGCCCAAGTTTGAGGACGATGCGTACCACACGGGCGAGGACCAGTTCCTCACCCCGACCGCCGAGGTGACGCTCACCAACCTGCACGCTGGCGAGGTGCTCGATGCCGCCGACCTGCCGCTGCGCTACACCGCGGGCACGCCGTGCTTCCGCGAGGAGGC
>CAZLGF010000058.1:4165-8207 GCA_964558955.1 uncultured Coriobacteriaceae bacterium | reverse complement strand
AGCGCGAGCAGCAGCATCGGAAGCAACGGCAGGATGTACCTGCCCTGGACGCCCTGGATCAGCGTCTCGGTGTTGAACGTCCAGCCCAGATACATCGAGGTCATGATACCAATCCAGCCAACCGCGACGATGCCGAAGAGCACGAGGCGGTGGCGCGCTCGCAGCACCGTCCCATCCGCCTCGTCGCGCACGGTCGCAAGAAGCAGCAAGATGCCAAATCCCAAGGTGAGGTAATCGGGAGACACGATGTTTTGCTGAAACCATCCCAAAGAGTTGCCGATGGCGCTGTTGACGTAGAACTCGCCCATCTCGATCATCGTCCTGAGATACAGCGCGATGGTCTGAATGGGATGCGCGAGCGCGTCGGAGAGATCGTAGAACGTGCCGGACTCGGTGCCGCGGTAATCGAGTCCGCTCGTTGTCTCAACCGCGTCCGCCATAGTGAGAAGCGTCGCGCCGCGCATGAGCGCGATGGCGGCGCACCCCGCAGCGATCACCCCGAACTGGTAGAGGCGCGCGTTCCGGGGGCTGCGGAACCGTGATGCGGGCACCAGGATGACCGCCCCCGCGATAACCACGTACACGACCTTGCAGGGTGCAAGCAGCGCCGTGACGATTGGCACGGCGATGAACACAGCCCGATCGGGCTGCTCCTGCGCGTAGATCAGCTTAAGCATCAGCGCCGTGAGCAAAAATCCCAGTGCGATAGTCCCTGCATCGTAGGAATACGAGGCCGCAAGGTGGAGCGTCATGGGCAAGAGCGCAACCGCTTTGAACATGGTCTTCCCCACCGGGGTGATGCGCACGGCGGCGCCCACGGCCACCACGAACGGAATGAAGTTACAGAAACGCCCCAAGTAGAACGTCGCGTAACCGCCCAGGTGCAGCACCCGCCCAAGCGCGATGCCCAACGCCGAGAACAGCTTGACATGGAGCGGATTAACCGTGTAATCGAGTGCGTTTTCTGAGCAGGAGACGATCGTCGTCGACAGGTCATCGGTGAACAGCTCAAACGAGTTCATCACCTTCATGATGGTCTCGTACGCGAGGATGATGGTCCCATTGAGGTCCAAATCGGCATCGACCGTGCGGGCCACGAGCTCCGAGCTCTCCGGATCGATTGGAACGCCCAGCAAAAGATTGGCGACGCCGTATGACGACCAGTAGTGATACACCTCGTCAGGCACCGCACCCGGTGTGAACAGCACCGCGAAGAGCGCGCCGAGCACGACCAGAAGAATCATGAACGGCAGGTCCCGGGAGCGCGCCGTAAGCGCGTCGTAGCTGTGATAGACCAGAACGATCACGAGCGAGAGCACGGCGAACAGCGCCACGAAGACGGTCGATCGGCAGGTCTGATTCCACACCACGACCCACACCAGCATCACCATGAGAAGCGCAAGGCACTTCAGACCCCGACGATGCTCTCCCATCACACGTCGCGCCTCATCCACCACACGCACGCCCATACCCATGCCTCCATCGGTCTCACACCGGCAGCAGCCACCTTACCAAATGCAGGATCGATAGCATATTGTAAGGGCATCTGCCCACGCAAGGACAACCGCTTCGAGCACGCAAGGCCACCGCCTGCGCGGCGCCGCGTGCTTGCGACAGCCTGGTCAGCCCACCCGTAGCGCACGGGCTCACGACTACCCGCGCAGCCCCATCCAAACCGCGCCCGCGCCAAGCACCGCGCTCAGGATGTAGCCGCAGATCAGCGAGAAGCTGAGCCCGTTCATGTAGAACGCCGACACGAGCGGCTGGAACGCGACGAGCGTCGCCACCAGGGCGACGAGATTGATGCACATCGCGACGCGCATGCGCCTGATCGCGACCAGGCAATCGGAGAGCAGGCTCGTGAGCGCCACCCCGGCGGCCACCAGAAGCGCCGGGAGGAGCAGGTAGCAGTACGGGCGAACGGACGCGCCGAACACGAGCGGCAAAAGCGTGTCGCCGCAGGCCGCGAGCCCGAACGCGACCACGAGCGATGCGCCGAGCACCAGGGCGACGAGCATCAGGGCGCGACGGCGCGCGTCCGCATGGTCGCCGCGCGCGAAGCTCGCCGCGAAGGGGGTGAGCAGCGGCGTGTAGAGGTTGCTCGCCAGCACCTGGATGAGCACGGCGGGCGTCGCCACCGTGGCATAGATGCCGAGCGCCGTCTCGCCATACTGGAAGAAGAACAGCTGGCGCGCCGCCGTGGACACGAGGCCGCTCACCACGAGCGCAATGACCGAGGGAAGGCACTCGAGCAGGAGGCGGCGCGCCGCCGCGCGGGAGATGCGCGGGACGATCGAGTCGGTGAGCGCGCGGGCGCGCGGGCGGTCGTAGACAACGGTGATCGCCGCGCACGACGCCCCCATGGCGAGCAGGGCGACCGGAAGGAGCTGGGTCGCCATCAGCGCGACGGCGAACGCGGCGACCGAGGCCACGCCGCGCATGATCTGCGAGCGCCCCACGTAGTCGAGGCGCATGCGCTGCTGGTCGATTCCGTAGAGCACGTTGCAGAACGATTCGTCCGCCTTGAACAGCAGGTAGCACAGGATGCTCAGGGCGATGAGCAGCGAGCCGGACGTCGCGATCGCGTAGAGCGCGAACGCCGCGTACGCGCACAAGACCGTGATCGCGCGCAGGCCGACGTACTCGCTGCTCGAGTACGCGCCGCGGATGTCGGACACCTGATAGGGCCGGATGTTGTAGGTCGCCACGGCGAAGTAGATGTTGCCCAGGCTCATGGCGAGCGACAGGATCCCCGAGTTGTCGAAATCGGATGACAGGCGCACCACGAGCACCGTGACGAGCCACTGGCATCCCTGGTAGAACACGCAGCCGATCGTGTTCCACAGGACGTTGCGCTTCAACCCGACGTCTTGCCCTGACATGGCGCCCCCTCACGCCGGCGGGTCGCATCGACCGCCGATCCTCAAACCTCGCCATGATAGTATAGGCGGGCATCGTCGACGATTCCGGGGGACATCCATGGCAGCTTCCCATGACAAGAAGGTATCCATCATCGTTCCCTGCTACCGGGTCGAGGACTACCTCCCCCGCTGCCTCGACTCCCTCGTCACCCAGACGCTGCCCGACGTCGAGATCATCTGCATCAATGACGGGTCGCCCGACCGCTGCATCGACATCCTGCGTGAGTACGAGGCCCGCTACCCCGACACCGTCGTGGTGATCGACAAGCCCAACGAGGGCGTGTGGCGCGGGCGGCGCGACGGCATCGCCCGGGCGCGCGGCGCCTACATCGGCTTCGTCGACAGCGACGACTACGTGCTGCCGACGTTCGCCGAGGCCCTCTACACCGCCGCCGTCGCGCATGACGCCGACATCGCGGTCTGCGGCTTCAACCGAGTCGATCTCGACACCGGCGCGGACCTCACCACCGAGATGACGGCCGCGCGGCCGGCGTTCTCCATCGCAGATGACCCTGGTCGCTTGCTCGAGCTCAACGGCGCGCCGTGGAACAAGCTCTTCCGCGCCGAGCTGCTCAAGAACCTCGACGACCTGCCCTTTCCCCCGCCCATCCTCGACGACCTGCTCTTCCACCTGCTCGTGTTCAAGCGCGCGCAAGGCACGGTCGCGTTCGTCCCGCAGGCGCTCGTCAAGTACGTGATCCGCCCGGGCTCGATCATCACGTCGATCAAGATGGAGCAGGTCGACGCCACCTTTGCCTCATTCGAGTCGGTGCAGCGACTCTACCAGCAGGCGGGTGCGAGCGAGGCCGCCCAGGACATGCTCGCCGGCATGGCCTTCCTGCATCTGGGGATATCGCTTCTGTTCCGGCTCTCGTACGATCCCTCATGCGCGATCGGCGACTACGTGAGGCGCTGCACCGCGTTTCTCGACCGGGTGTTCCCGCGGTGGCGCTCCTGCCCCTATCTCACCTTCCGGTACTGCTGGAAGGCGAAGGGAGCGCTTCTCAAGCTCTGGATCGTTCGCCGCCTCTACGGCCTCCACCTGATGGCGCCCTTCATGGCCGTCTACCGGTTCTGCGTCGACACGCTGCACATCGACATCAAGTGGTAGCGCGCGGCCG
>CAZLGF010000058.1:0-4065 GCA_964558955.1 uncultured Coriobacteriaceae bacterium | reverse complement strand
CAGAACAGGCCCGCGAAGAAGATGAAGTTCGAGGCCGTGGCGAACCCCAAGAGCGTCGCGAGCTTGAAGATGATCCCGGGAGCGAGGGCGCACGCGAGCAGCGCGAGCGCGAGGAAGAGCCACGTGAGCGAGTACTTGAGCAGCATCCGCTCCTTCGCCACGAGATGAATGACGAGCAGCGCGAGCGCGAGGCAGAACACGATGACCGAGATCTGCAAAACGGTTGGCATGGCGCATCACGCTCGCTTCCGAGGATGGGCGTAGCAGGCGATCACGATCGCGAGCGACACCTTGATCATGTAGTACACGCTCGCGAGCGCGTTGATCGACGAGACGCCGCCCTGGCGCTCATGCATGATCACGGGCACCTCGCTGATGGCGAGGCCCCGGCGCGCCGCGACGGCGATCGACTCGGGCTCGGGATAGTCGATGGGGTAGTTCGTGCAGAAGAGCTCGATCGCACGCGAGCCGCAGGCGCGAAACCCCGAGGTCGGATCCGTGACGGTCACGCCGACGAGCGCCTTGAGGATCGCCGAGAGCACGTTCTTGCCCACGCGGCGCATGAACGTCGACTGGAACCCGTCGGTCCGCTCCAGGAAGCGCGAGCCGATCACGAGGTCTGAACCGGCGACGACCTGATCGACCAGCAGCGACAGGTAGGAGGCGTCATGCTGGCCGTCACCGTCGAACTGGATGTCGATGTCGTAGCCGTAGCGGCGGGCGAACTTGTGACCCGCCTGAACCGCGCCGCCGATGCCCAGGTTCTGCGGGAGATCGAGCACGCGGATGCCGTGCGCCCGGCACACGTCGAGCGTCCCGTCGAGCGAGCCGTCGTTGATGACGATGTAGTCGAATCCGGCCGCGACGACGTCTTGAACGGTCGCGACGATCGCCTCTTCCTCATTGTAGGCGGGAATGATCACCAGCACGCGAGGATGGTCGGGCATCGAGCGGTCGCCCGGCTGGCCCGTCGGCTGATCCGTCTGCAGCATGGTCCCCTCCCTTCCGCCCCGGCTCGCGAAGCGCTTGCGAGACACGTGACTCCGTCAGTATGAAGGACGCCGTGCGGTTTTGAAAGAGCACCGGAGTTTCGGGAACGAAAACCACGGCGCGGCCGAGCCCTATGACGACGCGCCGTCCGCCTCGAGCTCCTCCTCCGTCAAAAGCGGCCCCATGGCCCTTCCGCACTGGCCGCACGCCGCGCACCCGTTGCAGATCAGACGGCTCCCACATGCGCGGCAGTGCGGGAGGTAGCGCGGCACGTGCCACGCATCAGCCGGCAGGGGCAACCCGATGGGATCGCGCAGCCGCCAGGTGATCGGCCGGCCCCGATGCGACACGCCCGCGCGATACGCCTGCTGCGCCTGCACCGCTTTGCTCGGCAGATGGTAGCGCCGCCCATCCTTGACGAAGACGGATCCCGTCTCGATGAAGGCGAAGGTCACCTCATGCGCCCGGCACTGCGCAGAAAGCGTCCGCACCCAGTCGAAATCGCACGGGCGGGCGCCCTCGTAGTTCTCGCCGCCGCAGATCACCTGCTCGATGCGCGGCCGCCCCGGCAGATCGCCCTGCGCAAGGGCCCCCTCGATATCCACCGGCCCGATGAGCGGCGCGCACATGATGCCGCGGTGCCGCGCCGGCGTGGCGAGCAGGATCGGGATCCGCTCATCCGCTCGACGCTGGTTCTCGCAGGTCACGTTGAGGATGACGTTCTCCCATCCGTCGCCCCAGTCGCGCGGGAGGTGCTCCGCCATGCGCTCGGGGCGCTTGGTGAGGATGAAGAAGCGCACGTCGGGACGCTGGTAGATGAGATCCCACGCCTCGTCGCGCCAATCGTCGGCCTCCGGCGCGAAGAAGTCCGAGGTCATGCAGACGCGGATGAGCTCACCGCTCGCGACGCGATAGCTCCCGTCGCGACGACGGGCGATGGGGTAGCTGAACGCGCTCGCGTTGCGACGCACGACCGAGCCGTCGAGCCCGCGGTCGCGATCCATGGAGTACATGTAGCAGTTCTCGCAGCCCTCGCTCACCTTGGTGCAGCCGTGCCACGGGTTCCAGATGTCATGCATGCCCGCGCCTCCCCGCATGCCGCCCTGAGCAAACGCGCGCCGCCGACGGGGCGAGCCGGCTCGCGCACGCGCACGCGGCCGCGCGACGCGGCGACGAGGACGTCACGCCGTCGGCCGCGCGAGGGCGCTGAGCACGTCCTCGTCGATGGTGAGCTCGGGCGCCGCCGCGAGATCGGCCAGGGTGACGCCGTCGACGTACTCCTCGATCACCGCGTCGAGCCCCGACCAGAAGCGAACGGTGGAGCAGAGCTCGGCCCGGTGGCAGCCGCCGCCGATCCCCTCGCAGGCGACGGGCGCCGTGGTGCCCTCGGCCGCGCGCAGGATGTCGCCGGCGCGCAGCTCGCCTGCCGGGCGGGCCAGCAGGTAGCCGCCGCCCTTGCCGCGGACGCTCTTGAGCAAGCCGGCCTGCATGAGCGGGCGCACGAGCTGCTCGAGGTATTTGAGCGAGATCCCCTCGCGCTCGGCCACCTCGCGCAGGGCGACCGCGGAGCCCTGCGCGCCAAAGGCCGCGATGTAGATCATGAGGCGCAGCGCGTAGCGCCCCTTTGACGATATGAGCACGGCACCTCCCGCGAGCTCCCGTATTCCCAGTGAAGTAGTCGGGTTAAACCTTGACTTCATCTCGGTTCATCTTATCGTTAACCCGAGGCATTTCCTAGGATTTACACCCCATGTACAAAGGAGATGCGACGACCTAACGATAGGAGCATCAATGGCTACCAGCACCCCGCTTCTCTCCGTCCGCGGGCTCAGCGCCTCGGTGGATGAGAAGAAGATCCTTCGCCAGGTGGACCTCGATGTCACCGCCGGCGAGACCCACGTGCTCATGGGGCCCAACGGCGCCGGCAAGTCCACCCTCGGTCGCCTGATCATGGGCGACCCGGCCTACACGCACGACGCCGGGACCATCACCTTCGACGGCGCCGACATCTCCGAGCTGAGCCCCGACAAGCGCTCGCGCGCGGGGCTCTTCCTCTCCTTCCAGGCGCCCGTCGAGATCCCGGGCGTGCCGCTCTCAAGCTTCCTGCGCGCCACCCTGGCCGCGCGCCCGGAGCGCGCGCTCAAGGGCAAGGAGTTCCGCCGCCGCGTGAAGGAGCTCTGCGCCGAGCTCGACATGGACCCCTCCTACCTCAACCGCGAGCTGGGCGTCGGCTTCTCGGGCGGCGAGAAGAAGAAGATCGAGATGCTCCAGCTCCTGCTGCTCCAGCCCAAGCTCGCCATCCTCGACGAGACGGATTCGGGCCTTGACGTCGACGCCCTCGGCGTGGTGTCGCGCGGCATCGACCTCTACCGCACCACGTGCGACGGCACGCTCATCATCATCACCCATAACACGCGCATCCTCGACCACCTCAACGTCGACCGCGTGCACGTAATGGTGCGCGGCCGCCTGGTGCACGAGGGGGACGCCTCGCTCATCGGCTGGATCGACGAGCACGGCTTCGAGCGCTTCGAGACCGCGGAGGCCGGCGAGGCCGTCGCCCCCGCCGGCGCGGACGGCGACGACGCGGCGAGCCCGGTGCTCGATCCCGCCGACCTCTCCCCCGTCGTCGAGCGCTAGGAGCGGAAGATGGCACGGAAGCGCACCGAGGTCGCGGACATCGACCGCAGCCTCTACGACATCACCGACAGCGAGGAGGGCTTCGAGCGCCTTGACGCGGGCCTCACGCCCGAGATCGTGACCGAGATCAGCCGCCGCAAGGACGAGCCGCAGTGGATGCTCGACTTCCGGCTCAAGTCGCTCGAGATCTACCAGCGCACGCCGAACCCCACCTGGGGCCCCTCGATCAGCGGGCTCGACATGGATCACATCGTGACCTACGTGAAGCCCAACACCGATCAGCAGGCTACCTGGGACGAGGTTCCCACCGACATCAAGAACACCTTCGAGCGCCTGGGCATCCCCGAGGCGGAGCGGAGCTACCTCGCGGGCGTCGGCGCCCAATACGACTCCGAGCTCGTCTACCACAACATGCAGGACACGGCCGCCCAGATG
>CAZLGF010000057.1:0-8296 GCA_964558955.1 uncultured Coriobacteriaceae bacterium | reverse complement strand
ATGCCGGGCGAGCGATGCGAAGGGGTATGACCATGGCGGATGACATCTGGACCATCGGGCGCTGCCTGACGTGGACCGAGGGGTTCTTGGCGCGCAAGGGCGAGGAGCGCCCGCGGCTGGCGGCTGAGTGGCTGCTCAGCGCGGCGACGGGCCTCTCGCGCATCGAGCTGTACATGAACCACGACCGCCCGCTGTCTCCGGACGAGCTCGCCACGATGCGCGACGGCGTGGCGCGGCGCGCGCAGGGCGAGCCGCTGCAGTACATCGCCGGTGAGACGAGCTTCCGCATGCTCGAGGTCGCCTGCGCCCCTGGCGTGCTCATCCCGCGCCCCGAGACCGAGTCGCTGGTCGAGGCGGTCCTTGCCTTCATCGATCAGGAGGTCGTGGCGACCCCGGCGGGCGCTCCCGCGCGCGAGCGCGTCGCGCTGCCGTGGAGCGCCGAGATCGAGCGCGCCCACGCGGCTGAGGCGAAGGCGGCGGAAGCGGCCGACGCGCCCGCGGAGCCACTTGCTTCCACGGCGGAGTCGGAGACCCATGACACTCCGTCCGCATCCGCCGAGGCAGAGGACGGGGCGTCGCATGCCGACGAGGAGCCCCGGTTCGCCCGCGTCCTCGAGGTGGGGTGCGGGACGGGATGCATCTCGCTCTCGCTCGCATCTGAGCGGCTCGGGCGCGTGCGCTGCCTCGCGACCGATATCGAGCCGCGGGCCGTCGAGCTCGCCCGTCGCAACCGCGAACGCGCGGGCCTCACCACCGAGACCGTCTCGTTCCTCCTCGGCGACCTCGTCGACCCCGTGCCCGCGGGGGTGCGCGGCACCTTCGACGTGCTCGTATCCAACCCGCCCTATGTTCCCTCGTCGGTGATGGAGACGCTCCCCCGCGAGGTGGCGGCGTTCGAGCCGGCGCTCGCGCTCGACGGCGGCCCCGACGGGCTCGACGTGTTTCGTCGCCTGCTCGCCGCCGCGCCCTCGATGCTGCGTCCTGGCGGGCTCTTTGCCTGCGAGCTCTTCGAGGACGCGGTCGAGGAGGCCGCCGCGCTCTGTCGCGCCGCCGGGCTGGTGGATGTCAGGGTCCTTCACGACCTCACCGATCGGCCGCGCTTCGTGCTCGCGCGCACGTCGCAGGCGTAGGCCCCGCGCGACCGCGCGTCTCACGCCGTTCGCTCGCCTGTGCGTCTGTCTGCCCGGCCCGTGGGGCCTTCTCAGCCGGGTGACCGGGTTATACTGATCCGCGCGCGCCGAACCCTGTGCGCGACATCCTCGACCTGCTAGGAGCCCACATGACCCCTACCACGCCCGCCGCTCCGCGCGGCCTCATCGCCTTCGATCTTGACGGAACGGTCTACGCCGAGCGCTCCGATGCGCGGATCAGGCCGCGGGTCGCGCGCGCCTTTGCGGCCGCGCACGAGCAGGGGTACGCGCTGGCGGTCGCCACCGGTCGCCGGGGCGTCGATCTGGCCGATGAGCTCCTCACCGCGCCCTGGCTTGGCTGGAGCATCGGCTCGAGCGGGGCGACCATTCATCGCGTGGGCGAGCGTCAGCCGCTGCGCGCGCACCTGATCCCTGCGGACGCCGTGGCGGAGGTCAGGCGCCTGCTGGGCGATCTCCCCGAGCACTGGTGGGTTCAAACGCCCGCGGGCTTCTTCTGCGAGGGAGCCGCGATGAACCCGGACGGCACCCCGCGCATCCCGCTGACCGCCCACCTCGTCAACGACATCCTGCGCATCGACGATGTGGAGCGCGGGTTCTACAAGGTTGTGATTCACGTGACCACCGAGCGCGAGCGCCTTCAGGCCGAGGAGCTGCTCGCGCCGGTGGCCGACGTGTTCGAGATCGCCAACGAGGGCCCCATCTCGCTCGAGCTCACGGCCAAGGGTGTGAGCAAGGGCGCGGCTGCGCTCGAGCTCTGCTCCCTTGCGGGCATCGATCCCGCCGCATCGATCGCCTTCGGCGACTCGGGCAACGACCTCTCGTTCGCCGCCACGCCGCTCACCTTCGTCGTGATGGCGAGCGCCGAGCAGAAGGTCCTTGACGCCGGCGACGACATCTGCCCTGATGTGCGCCATGATGGCGTGGCCGCGTGGCTTGAGGAGCACGTCCTGCGCGCCTCGTAGGCCCCGCCTTCCTCCCCATCGTTCACGCATTCGTCAGGTTGGCCCCCTTTTACCGGACCCTGCGTCCCGTTGGCGTGGCGAGTCCTCGCCGCGGCGCTCGTTGCGCGTGGGGCAATGCGACAATGACGCGGTAGGTGTCGACGCCTCAGGGCGTGTGGGGAAGGGATCAGATCGTGCGGCCGGTGTTTCGTGCGGAGAGAGGGGCGCTTGCGCCCGAGGCGCTTCAGGAGGTCGCGCGCGTCCTGCGCGCCGGCGGCCTCGCGCTCATCCCCACCGAGACGGTCTACGGCATCGGGGTCGCGGTCTCCGCGTTTCCCGGCAGCGCGCCCGCATCTGAGGACGACGTGCTCGTGAACGGGGCGCCCATCCCCCGCGATCCGCGGGGTTACCGGCGCATCTTCGAGCTCAAGGAGCGCGATTTCGCGCAGACGGTCCCGTGGCTCGTCGCGGGTCCTGAGGATCTCGAGCGCTATGGGAGCGTGGTCGATCCGTCCACGCGCGCGCTCGCGGACGCGTTCTGGCCCGGCGCGCTCACGCTCATCGTGCCCGCGGCGCCCGCGGTCCCGGCGTTCATGCGCGCGGCTGACGGCACCGTCGCCCTGCGCGCCTCGGCGTCCCCCGTGGTCGCCGAGCTGATCCGCGCATGCGGGGGACCGCTCGCCGTGACGAGCGCCAACACCCACGGAGCTCCTGCTCCCTCCTCCTTCGACCAGGTCGAGCCGCGCATTCTCGCCGGTGTCGACGTGGCGGTCGACGCGGGCGAGACGTCCTGTCGCGACGCGTCGACGATCATTTCGTGCGTATCGGGCGCCCCGCGGGTCATCCGCCACGGAGCGCTGCCCGCGTCGGCCATCGAGCGCGTGCTCGCGCGCGCCTCCGCCTCGTCTGCCGCCTCGGGCCAGGAAGGGTGATGAGGATGATTTCTTCCCTCGGAGGCCTCGGCCTCGCTGATTCGGCGACCTCGTTCAGCGGGTCGTACATCATGGCGCTCGACAGCGGCACCACGTCGGTCCGCGCGGTCATCGTCGACGAGTACGGGGGCATCGTGGCGCAGGCATCGCGTGCGATCACCACGAGCTACCCCCAGCCCGGATGGGTCGAGCAAGACCCCATGGAGATCCTCGCCTCCCAGATCGCCGCCATGATGGAGGTCCAGTTCAAAAGCGGGATCCACTCCGATCGCATCGCCGCCGTGGGCATCACCAACCAGCGGGAGACCTGCGTGGTGTGGGATCGTGCGAGCGGCCAGCCCGTCTACAGCGCGATCGGCTGGCAGTGCCGTCGCACGGCGCCCATGGCCGACAAGCTCATCGCAGACGGCATGGGGGAGGCCATCCGCGCCAAGACCGGCCTCACGCCCGACGCGTACTTCTCGGCCACCAAGCTCGCGTGGATCCTCGAGAACGTGAGCGGCGCCCGCGAGATGGCTGAGGCCGGGCGTCTCATGTTCGGCACGATCGACACCTGGCTCATCTACAACCTTACGGGCGGTTCCGTCTTCGCGACCGATTACACCAACGCGAGCCGCACCATGCTCTTCAACATCCATACGCTCACGTGGGATGACGACTTGCTCGAGCTGTTCGACATCCCGCGATCGATGCTGCCCGAGCCCCGGTGGAGCGACGCCGTGTACGGCAACGTCTCGAGTGAGATCATGACGCACACCCCGCCCATCAGGGGCGTGGCCGGCGACCAGCAGGCCTCGTTCTTCGGGCACTGCTGCTTCGAGCCGGGGCAGGCCAAGACCACCTATGGCACGGGCGCCTTCATGCTCATGAACACTGGCGACGAGGTGGTCGACTCGACGAGGGGCCTCGTCGCGACCATCGGCATCGCCGAGGGCGGGCGCGTGTCCTACGCGCTCGAGGGCTCGATCTTCCATGCGGGCTCGATCGTTGAATGGCTGCGCGACAAGATGGGCCTCATCTCGACGCCCGCCGAGACGGCTGCGATCGCCGCCTCCCGCGCCGACAACGGCGGGTGCTATCTGGTCCCCGCGTTCAGCGGGCTCGGGGCCCCCTGGTGGGATGCCGGCGCCCGGGGTCTCATCTGCGGGCTCACGGCCGCCTCCGATCGAGCGTCGATCGTGCGCGCCGCCTGCGAGTCGATCGCCTACCAGGTTTACGATGTGCTTCGCGCCATGGAGCGCGACGCGGGCGTCACCCTCGACGCGCTCGATGTGGACGGCGCCGTCTCGCGCAACGCCTTCATCATGCAGTTCCAGGCCGACCTGCTCAAGATTCCCGTGGTCCAGTCCGAGTCGATCGAGACGACCGCGCTCGGCGCGGCCTGCCTTGCCGGTCTCGCCGTGGGCTTCTGGGAGGATCGCGACGAGCTCGTCCAGAATCGCGCCTGCGCCGAGCGGTTCACCCCCGCGGGGGACGAGTCCGCCCGCCGGCGGGCCCTCGATGGCTGGCACGCCGCCATCGCCCGCGCCCGCACCGCGTGATCCACCGTTCTGCAGGGGGTTTAGGCCCTCAAAGGCCGTGGTACAGTTAGCGGTACCAGACGCACACGAAGGGAGCTCCCACATGATCGTCGCCATCGCGTCCGACCACGGCGGGTTCGAGCAGAAGGCTCCGCTCGCCCGCTATATCGCTGACGAGTTGGGCTGCGAGGTTCGCGACCTCGGTCCCGACACCGCCGACGCCGTCGACTATCCCGATTACGCCGAGAAGGTCGCCCGTGTGGTCTCGACTGGCGAGGCCGATCGCGGCGTCCTCATCTGCGGCACGGGCATCGGCATGGCCGTCGCGGCCGACAAGGTGCCGGGCGTCCGCGCGTCATCCATCACCACGCCCGCGTTCGCCGAGCTCTTCCGCCAGCACAATGATGGCAACGTGGTCTGCCTGTCCGGCCGCTTCGTTGACCTCGCGGTCAACGAGGAGATCGTTCGCACGTTTCTCACCACGGCGTTCGAGGGCGGGCGGCACGAGCGCCGCGTCGCCAAGATCGTCGCGCTCGACTCCTAGCGCCCGCGCGCCCGCTCGGGCGGGCGCGACGCGGGGGAGAGGCTGCGCGCACGGTGCGCGTTACGACCGTGACGACCCCGTTACGCATGTGGTTTTCGCATTCGCCTCGGTTGACTTTGACCGGGTGGCGCATACAATAGTCCGCGATGACCCGCATCCGTCAGGGGCGGGCCGTCCGCGTGTGCACTCGAGGGGGACTCACGGTGTTTGACCTCGCGTTTCAGGTCCACGTTCCCGCCGTCTTCATCGGGGTTCTGGTAGGCGTTGCTGCTTTCGCGCCGCTTGCGCTGGCTCTCAGGCCGGTGCTTCGTCGCACGAACGATGCCGACATCACGGTGGGCTTGGTCGGGATCTTCGTCTCGTTCATCATGCTGTCCATCGGCGTCGTCGTTGCCTATCTCTTCGCGCATGGATCGCTTATTCCGTTCGCCGTCGGTGAGGTGGGCGGTTTTCTCGCGTGCCTGATCGTGGTCGCCTTGGCGCTCATCGTTCGGCACGACATCTGATGCGGGCCCCGCCCGCAGGGAAAGGTGGGATCTGTGGACGCTTTTGCTCAGCTGCCCGATAAGATCATGGAGCTCGTCTCTGAGTTCTCCTCCATGGCGGTCGTCGGCGATCTCAACGCCGGTCTCACGCAGTACTCCCTCTGGCTGCTCGTGGCCGCCGTGGTCTTCCTCATCATCATGTTCCTCTTCGTGAAGAAGCAGACGCTCGTGCCGCACGGCGTGTTCGTGAACGGCATCGAGTACCTTATCGAGGTCGTCGAGAACGACGTCGCCAAGGGCGTGGTGGGCACCGATTGGCGCCGCCACTTCCCGTTCCTCGCGACCGTCTTCCTGTTCATCTTCATCAACAACGTCATCGGCCTCATCCCCGGCATGAAACCGGGCACGGGCGCCATCGGCTGCACCGCGGCACTCGCGATCGTGACGTTCGTCTACTTCGTCCGCGCGGGCTTCCGCAAGCACGGCGTCATCGGCTACTTCAAGAGCCTCGCTCCCTCGGGGGTCATATTCCCCATGAACATCTTCATCATGATCATCGAGCTCTTCTCGCTGGTGCTGCGTCCCATCACGCTCGCCATCCGTCTGTTCTGCAACATGTTCGCGGGGCACATCGTCATGGGATCCTTCGCCATCATGGTGTCGCTGTTCGCTGAGCCCCTGCTCGAGCAGGTCACCGCCCTCAACGCGGCGATGGCGCTGCCGAGCCTCGCCTGGCTCGTCATTCTGCTCGTCATCTACGCGGTGGAGATGATCGTCGCGTTCGTGCAGGCCTACGTCTTCACCATCCTCTCGGCGGTCTACATCCAGGTCGCGGAGGCTGAGGAGCACTAAGGCGTCGCATGCGCTATCACGGGTCTCGCCCGAGGCTCTGAAGATAGGTAATACCTGCGCCTGCGGGCGCACGACAAAGGAGGAATTGTGGGTATTTTCGGTTATGCTCTCTGCGTTATCGGCGCGGGCTTCACGATCGGCTTCACGGCGTATGGCGCGCTGAACGCCATGGCGCGTCAGCCCGAGATCCAGGGTCGCGCCTTCACCATCTTCATCCTGGCGTCCGCATTCGTCGAGGCCCTCGGCCTCATTGGCTTCGTCGTGACCCTGATCTCCTAGCCCCGGCACGGATCGTGTCACCAAAGGAGCAGATCATGAAACGCATCCATCGCGCGGCCGCCGCCGTGCTGGCGGGCCTCGTCCTCACGGTGCCCACGCCGGCCTTTGCTGAGGAGGAGAGCAGCGGCTTGTCCATCCTGATCCCCAAGCTCGCGGAGTTCGTGCCGGCGCTCATCGCCTTCCTCATCATCCTCGTGGCGCTCGCCAAGTTCGCATGGCCGCAGGTCATGGAGATCCTCGACGAGCGCGAGAAGCGCATCGCCGAGAGCCTCGACGAGGCCGAGCGGACCAAGCAGAAGGCCGTTGAGGACCGCGCCGCGTCCGACGCCCTCGTGACCGACGCGCGTCGTCAGGCGGCCGACATCCTGCTCGAGGCGCGTCAGGAAGCCGAGCACGAGCGCGCCCGCATCATCGCCGCGGCCCAAGAGGAGGCCGAGGGGATCATCGCCAAGGCCCATGAGAACGCCGAGGAGGAGCGCCGCGCCATCTACGCGAGCGCCGCGAACTCCATCGCCGATCTCTCGGTCTCGGTCGCGTCCAAGATCGTCGAGCGCACGCTCGACGACGACGGCGAGCAGCGCCGCCTCATCGAGCGCTACATCAAGGAAGCAGGTAGCTTGAATGCCAGCTAGTCGCCGGGAGACCCGGCTCGTCGAGACCTACGCGCGCACCCTGCTCGAGGCCGCCAAGGCCGAGGGGCGCGTGTTCAGCGACGGCCATGTTCTCGACGCGCTCGCCCAGGCGAGCCCCGAGGTGCTCGCCGTCGTGGCCGCCATGATCGAGCACGACCAGCTCGACGCGCTGCCCAAGGTCGCGAGCATGTACCGCTCCCTCGCCGAGGGCGACGACGACGTGGTGGGCGTCAAGGTGACCACGGCCGTCCCCCTCGACGACGAGCTGCGCGCCTCCATCACGGAGCAGTACGAGCAGGACCTCGGCTGCAAGGTCTTCCTGATCGAGCACGTCGACCCGTCCATCATCGGGGGCGTCGTGGTCGAGGCCCGCGGCCAGCGCCGGGACGTCTCGGTGCGCACGCGCCTGCGCGCGGCGCGCGAGGCCCTGAGCGCTCCTCTCACGCATCATGGAGGTGAAACCGACCATGTCTGACATCATCGACGCCCAGAGCATCGCTCGGACTCTGCATGAGCGCCTCGAGACCCTCGCCGCCACCGTCGACACGCAGGAGCTGTCGTTCGTCGACGAGGTGGGAGACGGCATCGCGCGCGTCTCCGGCCTGCGCAGCGCCATGTCGGGCGAGCTTCTGGAATTCAAGAGCGCCGAGACCGGCGAGACGATCTACGGTCTCGCCCAGAACCTCGACCGCGATGAGGTGGGCGCCGTCCTCTTCGGCAACGTGGCCGCCATCAAGGAGGGCGACGAGTGCCGCACCACCGGGCGCATCATGTCCATCCCCGTGGGGCGCGCCATGCTCGGCCGCGTGGTCAACCCGCTCGGCGAGCCCATCGACGGCCTCGGCGAGATGGCCACCACCCACATCCGCCCCATCGAGTTCAAGGCCCCCGGCGTGATCGACCGCACGCCCGTTTGCGAGCCCGTGCAGACGGGCATCCTCGCCATCGACGCGATGATTC
>CAZLGF010000056.1:0-8633 GCA_964558955.1 uncultured Coriobacteriaceae bacterium | reverse complement strand
CATGATGTTCGGCTACGCCACCGACGAGACGGCGGCCCTCATGCCCATGCCGCACTATCTCGCGAGCCGCCTCGCCGAGCGCCTGGCCGCCGTTCGGCATGACGGGACGCTCCCATACCTCCGTCCCGACGGCAAGACGCAGGTCACTGTCCGCTACGAGGACGACCGACCCGTGGCCGTCGAGACCATCGTGATCTCGACGCAGCATGCGTCGGACATCACGGACATGGCCCTCATCAAGCGCGACCTCGTCGAGCACGTCATCGCCCCGGTCATGGCGGACGCTCAGATCTCGTGGGAGGGCGCGACCGTCTACGTGAACCCCACCGGGCGCTTCGTGGTCGGTGGTCCCGTGGGCGACACGGGCCTCACGGGCCGCAAGGTCATCGTCGACACCTACGGCGGCACGGGCCGCCATGGCGGCGGGGCCTTCTCGGGCAAGGACTGCACCAAGGTTGACCGCTCGGCCGCGTACGCCGCGCGCTGGGTCGCCAAGAACGTGGTGGCCGCGCGCCTCGCGCGTCGCTGCGAGGTCCAGCTCGCCTACGCCATCGGCGTGGCGCGCCCGCTCTCGATCATGATCGACACGTTCGGCACGGCTGCGTGCGACGAGGCGGTCATCGAGCGCGCGGTGGAGCAGGTCTTCGACCTGCGTCCCGGCGCCATCATCCGCGATCTCGATCTGCGGCGGCCCATCTACCGCAAGACCGCCGCGTACGGCCATTTCGGCCGTGATGACGCCGACTTCACCTGGGAGCGCTGCGACCGCGTTGACGAGCTGCGGGCCGCCTGCGCGTTGGACGCGTAGCGCAGGGCCCTCATGAGCCGCTCCGATCTCGACCAGGCATCGCTGTTCGAGGAGGTGGGGCCGCGCGATGCGGGTGAGGCGCCGTCGGCGGCGGCCTACGCGTCCGTCGTGATCGACGTCCCGGCCCGCGCGCTCTCGGACCCCTTCGCCTACGCCGTCCCGCCCGCCTTGGTCGACGACATCGACGTGGGCTGCGCGGTTCTCGTCTCCTTCGGACGGCGGATGGCGGTCGGCTACGTCGTCGCCTGCGCAGCGAATCTCGTGCAGCTTCCCGGCGCGGCTGATCTTGACCCCGCGCGCGTCAAGCCGATCAGCGCCATCCTCTCCGAGCCGCGCTGCACCCCGTGTTTCTTCGAGCTCGCGTCGTGGATGAGCCGCGCATATGTCGCCCCTCTGGCCGAGTGCCTGCGCCTGCTCCTGCCGCCGGGCGGCACGCCGCGCCTGAGGCGCGCGGAGGACGGGTCCTACCAGGTGGAGCGGCCCGCCGTGCCCGAGGCGCGTGAACGCGTGGTCTCGCTCACCCCCGAGGGACGGTCCTACCTGCCGCCCGCCCGCGCGATCCGGCAACGCCAGCTCATCGAGGCCCTCTCATGCGGCCCGGTGACCACGCGCGAGCTCAACCTGCTCTACACCGATCTCTCAGCGGCCATACGCGCCCTCGAGCAGCGCGGCATCGTGCGCGTCGATGAGCGGCGGGCCTGGCGGGGGCCTGCGGATCAGACGACGCTCTCCTCCGCCCGCGCCGCGGCGCCCGCCCAGTTGACGGCGGGGCAGCAGGCCGCGCTTGCCGCCATCGAGGAGGCACGATGCGCGGGGCGCGGGGACGTGGTCCTCGTCGATGGGGTGACCGGGTCGGGCAAGACCGAGGTCTACCTTTCCGCCATCGAGCGCGTGCTTGCGAGCGGCCGCTCGGCCTGCGTGCTCGTCCCCGAGATCTCGCTCACCGCTCAGACGGTCGGTCGCTTTCGGTCGCGCTTCGGCGCGACGGTGGCCGTGTTCCATTCGCGCCTCTCCGCGGGAGAGCGTCTCGACCAGTGGGACATGGTGCGCTCGGGCGCGGCCCGGGTGGTGGTGGGCGCGCGGTCGGCGCTCTTCTGCCCCTTCCGCGACCTCGGGATCATCATCATCGACGAGGAGCATGAGCAGAGCTATAAGCAGGGGTCGAGCCCGCGCTACCATGCGCGCGAGGTCGCCCTTGAGATGGCGCTGCTGCACGGGTGCCCGCTTGTGCTGGGCTCCGCGACGCCGTCGGCTGAGGCGCTCGAGCGCTGCCGCGTGGGCGTCGTGGACGGACGGAGCTGGCGGCGCGTCGAGATGCCCGAGCGCCCGGGCGGCGCCGCGCTCCCGCGGATCGTCATCGCCGACCTGCGTCGTGAGTTCGCGCAGGGGAGCCGCTCCATCTTCTCGGCGCCGCTTCGCGACGCGCTCCTCGAGGTCGCCGCGCGCGGCGAGAAGGCTGTGCTGCTGCACAATCGCCGCGGGTTCGCATCGTTTCTCATGTGCCGCTCGTGCGGCTGCGTGCCCACGTGCGCGCACTGCTCGACGGCGTTGACCTACCATGAGCGCACGCATGCGCTCACCTGTCATACGTGCGGCGCGTCCCATCCGGTTGAGGCCTACCCGTCGCGTGCCGCGCGCTGCTCGCAATGCGGAAGCCCGTACCTCGCCAAGATGGGGCTCGGCACGCAGCAGGTGGAGGACGCCCTGCGCGCGCTCCTGCCGGCCGAGGTGGCCGTGATTCGGATGGACGCCGACACGACGCGCGGCAAGGACGGGCATCAGCGCCTGCTCGAGGAGTTTGACGCGGCGCCGAGCGCCGTGCTGCTCGGCACGCAGATGATCGCGAAGGGGCTGGATTTTCCCGAGGTCACGCTCGCGGGGGTGATCAACGCCGACTACGCCCTCAAGATGCCCGACTTCCGCGCGCAGGAGCGCGCCTTCGACCTGCTCGAGCAGGTGGCCGGGCGCGCGGGGCGCGGGACGCGTCCGGGGCAGGTCATCATCCAGACCTACCTGCCCGATGACCCGGTGATCCGCGCCGTCGCCACGCACGACCGATCGATCTTCACCGATCACGATCGCGCCCAGCGCCGCGCGGCGGGCTATCCGCCCTTCGTCCGGCTCTCCAATATCGTTCTGACGAGCACCCGTGCCTCCGATGCGCGCGCGGCCGCCGCGGACGTCGCCCGTGCTCTGCGCGAGCGCATCGCTCAGGAGGAAGGGGAGGGGAGGCGCCTTTCGACGACGCCTTCTCCCGCCGTTCGCCCGAGCATCGCCGGCGCCGACGACCCCACGGTCACCCCCGTCATCCTCGGGCCGACCCCGTGCGTCATCGAGCGCGCCAAGGATCGGTATCGCTTCCATGTGCTCATAAAAAGCCCGCTGGGGTACCATATCCCGGAGATTATCAGCAGCGCCCTCGAGCGCGTCGGGACGCGCCGCGGCGTGAGCGTTCGCGTTGACGTGGACGCATACGACCTCATGTAGCGGGCGCGATGGAAAGGAATCGCCATGGAGATCAACGGCATCGTGCTCTCGCCTGATCCGCGCTTGCGGCAGGAGTGCGCCCCCATCGAGGAGATCACCCCCGCCATCGTCGAGCTCGCCGAGCGCATGAAGGATCAGATGTTCGAGAACACCGGATGCGGTCTCGCGGCGCCGCAGGTCGGCGAGCTCATCCAGCTCGTCATCGTCGACGTCGACTACACCTCGCGCGAGGATTACGACCCCTACGTGCTCATCAACCCCGTCATCGTTGAGCAGTCCGACACCCTCGTGCCCTTCAATGAGGGGTGCCTGTCTATTCCGGGCATCACCTGCGAGATCAGCCGTCCCGACCACGTGGTCGTGGAGGCGCTGAACCTCGACGGCGACCTCATGCGCTACGAGGCGACGAGCGATCTCATGTGCGTCTGCCTGCAGCATGAGATCGATCATCTGCATGGCGTGACCATGTTCGAGCGCCTCGAGCCCGCGGCGCGCGTCCATGCGATGCGGGCCTACCAGGACGCGCTCGCGCGCGGCGCGCAGCCCGGCGAGACGAGCTGATCGCCACAACACCACCCCACGCTGCGTCCCGAGGGATCGCTCGCGCGCCTCGGCCCCGTTCATGAGACAATGGACGGCGGCAAGGGGAGCGTGATGCGAAGGAGGGCATATGCGCGTCGTCTTCATGGGAACGCCGGAGTTCGCCGTTCCGGTTCTACGCGGGCTTGCGGCTGAGCACGAGGTGGTGCTCGTCCTGACCCGGCCCGACGCCGTCCGCTCGCGCGGCACGCGTCTCGAGCCGTCTCCGGTGAAGGAGGCGGCGTGCGAGCTGGGCCTCACCGTCTTTGAGACCAACCGCATGACCCCTGAGGCGCTCGATGCGCTGCGCGCCGCCGATGCCGATATCTTCTGCGTCGCGGCGTACGGCTGCATCCTGCCCGACGAGGTGCTCACCATGGCGCCGCTCGGCTGCGTGAACGTGCACGCCTCGCTCCTGCCGCGCTGGCGCGGCGCGGCGCCCATCCAACGCTGCATCCTCGCGGGCGATGAGGAGACGGGCGTCTCCATCATGAGGATCGGGCACGGGGTCGACACGGGCGCCTACTGCGCGCAGGCATCCTGCAGCGTGCCCGGCAAGTCGGCTGACGAGCTCACGCTCGAGCTCGCCGAGCTGGGGGCCGATCTGCTCTGTCAGGTCCTGCCCACCCTGGCCGACGGCTCGGCGACCTGGATCGAGCAGGACGAGTCGCTGGTCACGCATGCCGCCAAGATCGAGAAGCCCGAGATCTGGCTCGATCCGGCATCCTCGGCCGACCTCAACGCCCGGCGGATCCTCGCGTCATCCAACGCGGCGCCGGCGCGCTGCGTCATCTGCGGGCGTCCGGTTCGCGTCATGCGCGGGTTTCATTCGGTTGAGGAGCCCGCTGCGATCGCTCCCGGCGATGCCGTGATCGAGAACAAGCGCGTCTTTCTGGGGTGCGCGGACGGCGTGCTCGAGCTCTGCTCGATCAAGCCTGACGGCAAGCGCGCCATGGACGCGGCCGCGTGGGCCGCGGGCCAGCAGGAGAAGCGCGGTCGCTGGGAGCGCCTCTCGTGACCGCGCTCTCGCCCGCCCGCCGCTTCGCCTGCGCGATCCTGCGGGAGGCGGACGCGGGTGGCGGGTACGCGCGCGAGATCGGGGAGCGCCTGCGCGACCGCCCCGAGGACCCGCGCGACGCCGCCTTCGGCCTGCGCCTCGCGCTCGGGGTGACGGCGACGGTCGGGTGCCTCGACGAGTTACTCGACCAATACCTCACGAAGCCCCGCGCGGTGAGTCCCGCGGTGCGCCGCGCGCTGCGTCTCGCCGCGTTCGAGCTCGTCTACCTTGATGCGACACCCGCGGTCGCGGTGAGTCAGGGGGTTGAGCTCGTGCGATCCCAGGCGCGTGCGGCGGCGGGCCTCGCCAACGCGGTGCTGAGGCGCGTGGCCACGGCGCGCGGGCCCTACCTCGCTGCCGACGACGTGCCGCCCGCTGATCGGCCCCGCGCGTCGCTCGCCCGTCGCGCGGGCCTGCCGGTGTGGCTCATGCGCCAGATCGAGGCGTCATGCGGATTCGAGGCTGCGGCGGGTCTTGGCGCCTGCGCGCTCGAGCCGGCTCCAATCTTCACGCACCTCGCCGCGGGGGCGGGGGAGGGCCTCGTGCCCGGGTGCGCGCGTCCCGAAGACCCTGCCGCCCTCATCGCGACGGGGGTTTTCGATCGTGCTGAGATGGTGGCGTCCGATGAGAGCGCGCAGCTCATCGCCACCGCGGCGACGGCGCCGGGCAGCTGCCTCGAGATCGGTGCCGGGCGAGGCACCAAGACCTTCGTGATGTGCGCTCAGGCGCGCCGGGCGGGCTTTGCCGCGCGCCGGCATGTGGCGGCCGAGCTCTCGGCTGAGCGGACCGCGCGCAACCGAGAGCGTCTCGAGCGCGCGGGTCTTGACGCGGGCGTCACGTGGGTCACGGGCGATTGCCGTGATCTTGATCGCGTGCTCGTCGAGGTTGACCAGGCGGCACGCGGTCCGGTGCGCTTCGACACGGTCCTCGTCGACGCGCCGTGCTCGGGAACCGGCACCATGCGCCGCCATCCCGAGATTCCCTGGCGGCTCGCGCCGGATGAGGTGGAGCGCGCGTTGCCGGAGCTTCAGCAAGCGCTCCTCAGTGCCGCCGCCGCGCGCGTGGCAAGCGGCGGGCAGCTGCTCTATGCCACCTGCTCGGTTCTATCAAGCGAGAACGTGCAGGTGGTGCAAGCGTTCTTGGAGAGTTCTGCGGGGCGGGACTTCGCGCTCGCTCCCGTCAGCGAGGCGCCCATCTTCGCGCTCGCGCCCTATGCGCGCGCTCGCGCGTACGCGCATGAGCGCGAGACGTCTGCGGGCTGCATCGCGACGGTTCCGGTGCCCGGTAGGGCCGATGGGCACTTCTGTGCGCGGCTCGTGCGCGCCGCATCGTGACGAGCGCGCTCTGACGCCCCTCTTCGTCCCGAAGGCTCGGTGGCGGATGATGGATGCGAGGCGCCGTAGAGGCGTCTTATGCCGCGTGGTGCGGACAGTTCTCGCAGGCGGACGAGGACTCGTGCGCGGAGGAGGAGGCGCTCGCGCTCTCGGAGCTTCCCGCGGTCGCTTCCGTCGCGGACTGGCCGCCGCGCTGATCGGTGTTATAGAAGCCGCTGCCCTCGAAGCGGATGCCGCTCGGGTTGAAGACCTTCGTCGCGGGAGCCCCGCACGTCGGGCAGGTGACGTCGGGGTGGTCGGTCATGCCGTGCTCGACCTCGAAGACGTCGTCGCAGGCGGTGCAGTGGTAGTCATACCGTGCCATCGTATCCTCGCTTTACTCGAACAGGCGGCGCCGAGGCGCCGCCATCATGAACAGGGGTTATAGTACCCCAAGCGCTGCGTCGCATGCTCTGGGGCTCGTGATGGGCACCGCGCTCAGCGGTCCGTAAAGTCCGCGCCGCCGAAGCGGCCCGTCTCGCGCATGACTGTGGCAAACGCGGTCTCGGCGTCGGAGATGTCCTGCTCGCGCGCCTGCCAGCTCCAGTTGCCCGTCGCGACGCCCGGCACGTTCATGCGCGCCTCATCACCGAGTCCGAGCACGTCTTGGAGCGGCATCATGACGAGCGGGGCCTCGCTTGCGAGCGCATCGCGCACGAGTCGCGCTCCGAGCGCGCGGGCTTGTTCGGACTCGTCCGGACCGAAGAACGAGCGCGCGCAGAACCCGACGAGCGTCGAGGTGTCATGCGTTGAGGTGTAGAAGACCTTGCCCTCGCGCGGATGCAGCCCGTCGCGCACGTCGTAGTCGGAGAACTCGAGCACGTCCATCCCCGGGAAGCCGCAGCTCGACCCAAGCGCGCGAACGCCGGGCGTGAGCACGCCGAGGTCCTCGGCGATGAAGGGGAGCGGACCGAGCTCGCGATAGGCGATCTCGAAGAGCTCGCGGCCGGGGCCCGCGAGCCAGCGGCCCGATGAGCCCGGCTTGCCGGCGGGGATGCTGAAGTAGTTGTGGAACCCGAGGAAGTGGTCGAGACGCACGTAGTCATAGAGATCGCAGGCGCGGCGCAGGCGCGCGAGCCACCACCGGTAGCCGTCCGCGCGCATGGCGTCCCAGCGAAACGTCGGGTTCCCCCAGACCTGGCCGTCGGGCGCGAAGCCGTCGGGCGGCGCGCCGGCGATCTCGGTGGGACGCCCGTCCCGATCGAGCGAGAAGAGCTCGGGGCGGCTCCAGGCGTCGGCTGAGTCGTCCGAGACGTACATCGGGATGTCACCGATGATGTTGACGCCGTGCTGATGCGCGTAGGCGGCCGTCTCGCGCCAGGCCTCGTTGAAGCGGAACTGCAGGTAGGCCTGGACCTCGATCTCATCGACCAAGAGCGGGTCGCGCAGGAGCGCGGGATCGTAGGCGCGGTAGGCCGCGGGCCACTCGTGACGCGGCGCGCCCTTGAACGCGGCCTTGAGCGCCATGAAGGCGGTGTAGGGCTTGAGCCAGCTGACCTCGGCGCGCACGAAGGCGCGGTAGTCCTTGTCGCGCTGGGGGCCGCCGCGCTTCTTCCAGCGCTTGAAGTCGGCACGAAGCTCGGTCTCGGTCCAAGGGAGAAGCGCGATGTTGCCGGCGAAGGCCGAGGGGCCGGCGTAGGGCGATCCGAACGAGTCGACCGGGTTCACGGGCAGCACCTGCCAGTAGCGCATGCCCATGGTGGCGAGATGGTCGATGAAGCGCTTGGAGCGCGCCCCGAGGGTGCCGGGCGTGCCCGTCCCGGTGGGAACCGACGTGATGTGGCAGACCACGCCCGCGCCGGGCTCGACGGGGAGCTGCAGGCGCTCGACGTCGTGGAAGTGGACCACGGCCGATCCGAAGGGCCAGAGCTGGACCTCGACGGTGCCGTCGTCGGCGATCTCAAGCTCCGTACCGGAGACGACGTCGGTTGCGGCCTCACCGCGCGCGGGGATGGAAACGCGCACGCTCTGCGAGTCGCTGCGGTTGATGAGGATGGTCGCCGCCATGCCCGCGCCCGTGCGGGTGTAGGCGAGCACGTCGTCGGTGGGCGCGAACGCCTCGATGTCGCCGTCGATCATGCAGGGGAGGGCGCGCCGCACGCCGGCTGCGTTCTTGATGATGGTGAGCATGTCCTCCTCACGCGGGTCTCCCTCGCGCGGGAGCGTGCGGCGGTTGCCGGGGTCGGAGAGGCCCTCGAGGCCGTACTCGTCGCCGTAGTAGATCGAGGGGACGCCCGGGAACGTCATCTGCATGAGCGTCGCGAGCCAGAAGCGCGCCTTCGCGAGGTTCATGGCCTCGGGCGTGAGGCGCCAGCGGCCGCGCTCCTCC
>CAZLGF010000055.1:0-8682 GCA_964558955.1 uncultured Coriobacteriaceae bacterium | reverse complement strand
CTCGCCTCCTACGGCGACATCTTCGTGCTCGACGCCTTCGGCACGGCGCATCGCGCGCAGGGCTCCGTCGTCGGCCCGGCCGCCTATCTGCCCGCCGTGGCTGGCTTCCTGCTCGAGAAGGAGGTCGACACCCTGACCGGCATCTTCGCCGAGCCCGAGCGTCCGTTCGTGGCCATCGTCGGCGGCTCCAAGGTGTCCTCCAAGATCGGCGTGCTCGATCACCTCATCGACGCTGCTGACACCCTCATCATCGGCGGCGGCATGGCTTACACCTTCTTCCTCGCGAAGGGCTACACCGTGGGCACCTCCCTGCAGGAGGCCGACTGGGTCGAGCGCGCGGGCGAGATGCTCAAGAAGGCCGAGGAGAAGGGCGTCAAGATCCTCCTGCCCGTCGACAACGTCGTGACCGATCACTTCGGCGAGGACGCGGTGGGCGAGGTCGTCGACTCCGACAAGATCCCCGATGACCGCATGGGCATGGACATCGGCCCCAAGACCGAGGCGCTCTACGCCGAGGCCATCGCCGGCGCCAAGACCGTGTTCTGGAACGGCCCCATGGGCGTCTTCGAGATGGACCAGTTCGCGCACGGCACGCAGGCCGTTGCCGAGGCCGTGGCGGCCAACGAGGGCTGCACCTCGATCATCGGCGGCGGCGATTCCGTTGCCGCGGTCAACAAGTTCAACCTGGCCGATAAGATGTCCTGGATCTCCACGGGCGGCGGTGCCTCCATGGAGCTCGTCGAGGGCAAGGCCCTGCCGGGAGTGGAGGCGCTCGAAGATGCCGAGTAACCGCACCCGCCTCATCGCGGGCAACTGGAAGATGAACAACGACGTCCCCGCGGCCAAGGAGCTCGCGGAGGCCCTCGTGGAGAAGGTCCCCGCCTCCGACGGCGTCGAGGTCGTCATCTGCCCGCCCACCATCGACCTCAAGTGCGTGAGCTGCAAGATCGATGGCTCCGCCATCAAGCTTGGTGGCCAGAACGTGCACTGGGAGGCGGCCGGCGCCTACACCGGCGAGACCTCCTGCGCCATGCTGCAGTCGGTGGGCGCCACCTACTGCATCATCGGCCACAGCGAGCGCCGCGACTACTTCCATGAGACCGATGAGGAGATCAACAAGAAGGCCCGCGCCCTCATGGCGGCCGGCATCACCCCGATCTCCTGCTGCGGCGAGTCGCTCGAGGTTCGCGAGGCGGGCACGCACGTCGAGTTCGTGGTCGACCAGGTCAAGAAGGACACCGCCGGCCTCGAGATCACCGATCCGTCGAAGTACGTGATCGCCTATGAGCCCATCTGGGCCATCGGCACGGGCAAGACCGCGACCGCGGCCGACGCCCAGGAGGTGTGCGGCGCCATCCGCGCGGCTCTCGTCGAGATCTTCGGCGCGGAGATCGCCTCCGGCATCCGCATCCTCTACGGCGGCTCCGCCAAGCCCGAGAACATCGCGGGCTTCCTCGCTGAGGAGGACGTTGACGGCGCGCTCGTGGGCGGCGCCTCGCTCAAGGCCGACGACTTCGCCGCGATGGTCGAGAAGGCGGGCGAGTAGCATGGCGACGGGGGAGAACCTGCATCTTCCGGCGCTCCTGGTGATCATGGACGGCTTCGGTCTGGCGCCCGCGGGCGACAACAACGCCGTCTACAAGGCTGAGAAGCCCTATCTCACGAAGCTGTGGGAGACCTACCCGCACACCACGCTCGGCGCTTCGGGCGAGGACGTGGGACTGCCTGCGGGCCAGATGGGCAACTCCGAGGTCGGCCACCTGAACATCGGTGCGGGCCGCATCGTGTTTCAGGAGCTCTCGCGCATCAACAACTCCATCATCGATGGCTCGATCGAGGAGAACCCCACGCTCGCCACGGCCATGGAGGACGTCGCCTCTCGCGGCGGCACCGTGCACCTGCTCGGCCTCGTGTCGCCCGGCGGCGTGCACTCCATGCAGCGTCACGGCGAGGTGCTCTCGGCCCTCGCGGCCATGCACGGCGTGGAGCGGATCCGCTTCCACTGCTTCATGGACGGCCGCGACGTCGACCCGCACTCCGGCGCCGGCTACATCCAGACCCTCAAGGACAACCTCGAGGCGCTCTCCAAGTACACGGGCGTCGACGCGCGCATCGCCACGGTCTCGGGCCGCTACTGGGCCATGGACCGCGACAACCGCTGGGAGCGCGTCCAGCGCGCCTACGACGTCATCACCATGCCCTCCGACGCCGAGGTCGACCCGGTCGCGGGCGTCAAGGCGTACTACGAGCGCGACGAGCGCGGCGACGAGTTCGTCGAGCCATTCGCCTGCCACAACGAGGGCGTGCGCGACGGCGACGCGATGGTGTTCTTCAACTTCCGTCCCGATCGCGCCCGCGAGATGACGCGCGCCTTCACGGAGCGGGGCTTCGACGGCTTCGAGCGCACGGTCGCGCCCAAGCTCTCGCACTTCGTGTCTATGACCGAGTACGATGAGACCTTCAAGAACGTCGAGGTGGCGTTCCCCAAGACGTTCCCCGAGAACGTTCTGGCCGACGTCATCGCCCAAAACGGCCTCAAGCAGCTCCATACGGCCGAGACCGAGAAGTACGCGCACGTCACGTTCTTCCTGAACGGCGGCATCGAGGAGCCCAAGGAGGGGGAGGAGCGCGTGCTGGTGGCATCGCCCAAGGTCGCGACCTACGACCTCCAGCCTGAGATGTCCGAGCCCGAGGTCACCGAGAAGCTCGTCGAGGCCATCAACGAGGACCGCGCCGACTTCTACATCGTGAACTACGCGAACTGCGACATGGTGGGTCACACGGGCGTCTTCGACGCGGCGGTCAAGGCCGTCGAGGCCGTGGACAACGGCCTTTCCCAGGTGATTCCCGCGATCCTCGCCAAGGGCGGCTTCGCGCTCATCACGGCCGACCACGGCAACGCCGACCACATGTACGACGTGGACGACGAGGGCGTGAAGCACCCCTTCACGGCCCACACCACCAACCGCGTGCCGTTCATCATCGTGGACGACAAGGCGAAGCTCACGGGCATCGAGGACGGACGCCTGTCCGACATCGCACCCACGATGCTCACGCTCGCGGGGCTTGAGCCGAGCGCCGAGATGACCGGCCGCGTCCTCGCGACCGAGGAGTAGCCCCTCCTCAGCTCGCTGAGCGTGCGATGCTGCGCCGCCTGCATGCCGAATGCGCATGCGGGCGGCGTTTGCATGGGAGATGAAGGAGCTCTCCCGCATGCCCGCCCGCCGCGGAATGTGCTACCATGCTTGAGCGTTATTCGCGTCATCAAAGGAGTGTTCCCGATGGGTCCCTTCCAGATCATCCTGTTCATCGTGTGGGCGCTTTCCACGCTCGCGCTCATCGCGCTCGTGCTCATGCACTCGGGCAAGGGCACCGGCGTGTCCGATATGATCGCGAGCTCGCTCTACAACGCGAGCGCCGCCACGGGCGTCGTCGAGCGCAACCTCGACCGTCTCACGGTGATCGTCGCCGTGATCTTTGCGGTCTGCGTCGTGCTGTGCATGTTCTTCTTCCCGCAGGGAATCGTCGGCATCTAAGACGTCCCGCTCGCTCGCTGCGAGCGCGTGATGCGCGCGTGGCGCGTGGCGAAATAGGATGGAAACAAAGCGTGCGCCCAGCGCCCCCTGCGGCGGCTGGGCGCACCCTCTATGGCCTGCTTCAATGCGAGCACTCCACCGAACCGAAGGATTTGCAGAGCTTTTGCGCAAAGCTCACGTCCGGATGGAACGGTTGCTGCTACAGTTTAAGAGTCTTTACAGTTTCCACGCACGTTCGTGAACTGTGCAAGGCATCGGTAAGAGGCGCCGCGTGCGCCCCATGCGAAGGAGGAACGAATGGCAGATTCTAACGTCAAGCAGCCGGTGCTGGGCCGCCGCCAGTTCGTCGGCAGCGCCCTCGCCGCCAGCGCCCTTGCTGCCCTCGCGGGCTGCTCGAGCACCTCGAGCAGCGGCAGCAGCGGCTCGTCTGACTCGAGCAGCCTCACCGTGGGCGACAACTACATGCTCTTCTATCTCTCTGAGCCGTCGTACATCGATCCGTACAACGCTCAGGAGAACCAGGGCACCGCGGTCGTGCGCACCACGTTCGACACCCTGCTCACCTGGGACTTCGATGAGGGTGCCGCCGTTCCCCTGTGCGCGGCTTCGCTCCCCGAGATCTCTGACGACGGCCTGACCTACACCTTCACCCTGCGTGAGGGCATGACGTTCCACAACGGCGACGCCGTTGACGCCGCCTCCTTCAAGCGCGCGTGGGAGCGTCTCGCCGATCCGACCATGGCCTCTCCGTCCGAGATCGGCTACCACCTCGACCCGGTCGCTGGCTACGCCGAGATGGCCGCGGGCGAGGCTGACGAGATCTCCGGCGTTGTCGCCGTCGACGAGCTCACCCTGCAGGTGACCCTCACCGCCCCGATGGCCGACTTCACCGCCGTCTGCTGCCATCCGGGTCTCGCGCCTGTTCCGCAGGCCGCCCTTGACGATCCCGAGGGCTTCCTCGAGCAGCCCATCGGCAACGGCCCCTTCAAGCTGGACGACGCGTGGCAGCACAACCAGTACATCCTGGCCTCCCGCTTCGATGACTACTATGGTGACGCTCCGTCGCTCGACGGCGTGTACTTCTCCATCCAGGCCGACCCCGACACCGCTTATCGCGAGTTCGAGGCTGGCAACATGGACTTCGCGTCCATCCCCACGGGCCAGATCGAGGACAACATCGAGACCTACGGCGAGTCCGAGGACGGCTACACCTCGACCCCGGGTCACCAGGTCATCAACGGCGAGACGCTGTCGACCTACTACCTCGTGCTCAACCTCAACGACGAGACGCTCTCCGACGTCAACGTGCGTCGCGCCATCTCCTGCGCCATCAACCGTCAGAACATCGTGGACACGCTCTTTGAGGGCACCCGCAGCGCGGCCAACTCCATCATGCCGCTGACCATCGATGAAAACGAGGCCAACGAGTGGGATTACTGCGAGTACGATCCCGATCTGGCCCTGGAGATCCTCGACGAGGCCGGCATCGATCCGAGCTCCATCTCGATCGAGCTGTCCTACAACAGCGATGGCGACCATGAGGACATCATGAGCTCCATCCAGTCCGACCTCGAGTCCATCGGCATCAGCGTGACCCAGAGCTCGACCGAGTGGGCCACCTACCTCACCAACCTCTCCGACGGCAACTATCAGATCGGCCGTCTGGGCTGGATCGCCGACTACCCGACGCAGGACAACTTCCTGTACCCGAACTTCTACAGCACGGCTGACAACAACTACGGCGGCTACAACAACGCCGAGGTTGACGCTGCGCTGCTCGAGGCCCGTCAGATCGAGGACGATGATGAGCGCCGCGAGGCCTATCGCACCATCTGCGCCACCATCGGTGCTGACCTCCCGGTCATTCCGATCATGTTCTACACGCACAACTACGTGGCCTCTGAGCGCATGGAGTCCTTCATGTACGACTCTCAGTCCATCCCGCACTTCGAGACGGCCGTGATCTCCGCCTAAGCAAGCTCACCTGCCGCATTGCGGCGCGTCGCGCGCCGCTCACGAAGCGCTACGACAGGGCACCACACCGACGTGGTGCCCTGTCTTTTTGTGACGGTCTGGGTGCAATTGTTTCGATATGACGTTGCGAGGGGTGATTTGGCCTCTCATTTGAGAGGTTACCTGCGCATTGCGCTATACTTCGGCTTTATGGCGATGGAGTGCCATGTCGGCTTTTGTATGACATGCGTTCGATCGCCGTACGGATCCATCAGACGAGGGGAGTTGTCGCCGTGATCAAGTACATTGTGAGGCGAATCCTGCAATTCATTCCTGTCTTCTTGGGTGTCACGCTCATTCTGTTCGTCTTGCAGAACGTGGTTCCGGGTGATCCCATCAAGCTGATCGCAGGTGAGAAGAAGCTTGATGAGGTGACGGAGCGCAACATCCGCGCTGCGCACGGGCTCATTGAGACGGATGAGGATGGCAACATCATCTATGACGAGAATGGTGACACCATCGAGACGCCTCTGTGGAAGCGCTACGTGTCCTACCTCACGGGCCTGCTCGAGGGCGACCTGGGCACGTCGTATCAGCGCAGCACGTCGGTGACGAGCATCATCCAGCAGAAATACCCCTACACGATACAGCTCGCGCTCGTCGCGATCGTCATTGAGGCGGTCGTGGGCGTCGGCGCCGGCATCATATCCGCCGTCAAGCGCTACTCCTTCTGGGATGTGGCCGTCACGCTGGTGACCTCGCTGCTCGTCGCCATGCCGGCGTTTTGGTTCGGTATGCTCCTGCAGCTGTTCTTCGGCATCTGGCTGCCGAACCTCACCGACGGGGCCATCTCGTTCCCCATCTCGGGCGTCGCGGGCGTGCTCGCGCGCTATCCCGAGTGGATGTACTACGTCCTGCCGGGTCTCACCCTGGCCGCGGTCTCGACGGCGTACACGGCGCGCATCATGCGCTCGCAGCTGCTTGACGTCATGAACCAAGATTACATTCGAACGGCGAAGGCCAAGGGCCTCTCCCGCGGCGCGATCATCCGCAAGCACGCGCTCAAGAACGCCCTCATTCCCGTTGTGACCTATATCGGCATGGACTTCGGCTCGATGCTCTCTGGCGCGATCCTCACGGAGACGGTCTTCTCATGGCCCGGCATCGGACGCGAGACCTACATCGCCATCACCCAGCGCGACTGGCCCATCGTCATGGGCACGGTCACGGTGATCGTCTTCGTGGTCATGGTCATCAACCTCATCGTCGACGTGAGCTATGCCTTCCTCGATCCGCGCATCAGGCTTGGTAGCTCCAAGAACGAGGGCTAGGAGGGAAGTCGCAATGAACTATCCAAACCAGCGCCCCGACATCGAGGCCTATGCAAGCAGCGCGGCGGCGCTGCATGTCGGTGGTGACGCCGCGTCGACTGAGGCGTCTCGCACCCTGTGGGGCGACGCGTGGGCGCGCCTCAAGAAGAACAAACTCGCCATCATCGGTGCGATCTGGATCGTCATCATCGTGATCGTCGCCGTGACAGCCGACCTCTGGGTTCCGCAGACGCTGGGCAGCCCCACGGCCACCGCGACGGACATGGCCAGCGCCTCCCGTCTCGCGCCCTCGCTCGAGCACCCCTTCGGTACTGACACGCTCGGTCGCGACGTGCTCTCCCGCGTGATCTACGGCGCGCGCATCTCGCTGACCGTCGGCATCATCGCCACGGGCATCTCCACCGCGATCGGCCTCGTCCTCGGCGCGATCGCCGCGTACTACGGTGGCATCCTCGACACCATCATCATGCGCCTGGCCGACACCTTCCTGGCGTTCCCGTACACGCTCTTCGTCATCGCGATGATCGCCGTCATCGGCAACGGCATCCAGAACGTCTTCATCGCCATCGGCGTGCTCGGGTGGCCGCAGATCGCGCGCGTGTTCCGCTCGGCGATCCTGTCGGTGAAGCAGAACGACTACGTTGACGCCGCGCGCGCCATGGGGGCGTCCGACATCCGCATCATCGTGCGTCACATCTTCCCCAACTCGGTCGCATCGATCGTCGTCTACGCGACGATGAACATCGGTGGCGCCATCCTCACTGAGAGCTCCCTGTCCTACCTCGGCATGGGTGTCGTCGCGCCCGATCCGTCGTGGGGCACGCTCATTCAGGCGGGCCAGGACTACCTGCAGACCGAGCCGTGGCTCATGATCCTGCCCGGCCTCGTGATTCTCTCCACGGTGCTGGCGTTCACGCTGCTCGGTGACGGTCTGCGCGACGCGCTCGATGTCAAGATGAAGGATGCATAATGGCTAAGACCCGCAAATCACACTACGTCGATCTCAAGGAGCAGCCGGTTCCCGAGGGGCAGCACCTGCTCGAGGTCGATAACCTCAAGATGTACTTCCATACGCAGGACGGCATCGTGCACGCGGTCGATGGCGTGTCCTACACGCTCGATCGCGGCGAGACCCTGGGCGTCGTGGGCGAGTCGGGCTCGGGCAAGAGCGTGACCGCCATGACCCTCATGGGCCTCATCGAGATGCCTCCCGGCAAGATCGAGGGCGGCGACGCCCGCTACCGCGGCCACTCGCTCATCAAGATGAGCGAGGAGGAGATGCAGCACGTGCGCGGCAACGACATCGCCATGATCTTCCAGGATCCCATGACCTCGCTGAACCCCGTCTACAAGATCGGGCGTCAGGTGGGCGAGGGGCTGCGCCTTCATCGTGGCTACAGCAAGAAGCAGGCGCTTGAGCGCGCCATCGAGCTGCTGGGGCTCGTGGGCATCCCCAACCCCGAGAAGCGCGCGAACGAGTACCCGCATCAGTTCTCAGGCGGCATGCGTCAGCGCGTCATGATCGCCATGGCGCTTGCGTGCGATCCCGACATCCTCATCGCCGACGAGCCCACCACGGCCCTCGACGTGACCATCCAGGCTCAGATCATCGAGCTCATGCAGGAGCTGCAGAAGCAGAACGGCAACGCGATCATCATGATCACGCATGACCTCGGCGTCGTGGCCGACATGGCCGACAAGATCATGGTCATGTACGCGGGTCGTCCCGTCGAGTTCGGCACGGCCGAGGAGATCTTCTACGATGCGCGCCACCCCTACACCTGGGGCCTCATCCGCTCGATCCCCGATCACGGCCAGACCGAGCAGAAGGCGCCCACGCCGATCGCCGGCAACCCGCCGTC
>CAZLGF010000054.1:0-8917 GCA_964558955.1 uncultured Coriobacteriaceae bacterium | reverse complement strand
CCGGCGAGCCAGCCGCACGCCCTGCGGCCCTCGCGCCACGCCCCGTGCTTGCGCTCCCCGCCGATCTGCCACGCGACTTCTCAACCGACGTCTTCTGCCCGGGCCCGCACCTGAGCGAGCTCGCCGCCCTCCTGCCCTTCGGCGCGGACGCGCTCGGCATCATGACGGAGTACTTCTACATCGCGCTCGAGCGCGGCACGCTCCAGATCAGCCGCAGTCGCGCCACCTTCCCGCTGCGCTACACCCACGACGGCGTCCGCCACGAGCTCATCATCACCATCAAGCGACAGCCCCGCGGCACGGGTGCGCCCTGGGTCGTCGAGAGCATCGACGCCTGACGCGCCCGCTCAGCCAGCAAAGCGCACCTGAGACCACGAGACCCCGACAAGCGAGGCAACCATGTCCATTGAGATCGTCCGCGCCTACTTCCGCTCCCTCGGCATCGAGGACCGCGTCCTCGAGTTCGACACGTCGAGCGCCACCGTCGAGCTCGCGGCGGCCGCCGTGGGCTGCGAGCCCGCGCGCATCGCCAAGACGCTCTCGTTCTCCGTGGGCGACCGCGTGGCGCTCGTCGTCGCCGCGGGAGACGCGCGCATCGATAACCCCAAGTTCAAGGCGACCTTCCACACCAAGGCCAAGATGCTCAAGCCCGCAGATGCGCCGGAGCGCATCGGGCACGCGGTCGGCGGGGTCTGCCCCTTCGCCGTGAAGGATGGCTGTGACGTCTACCTCGATGAGTCGCTGCACCGCTTCAAGACGGTCTTCCCCGCCTGCGGCAGTTCCTCGAGCGCCATCGAGCTCACCCTCGACGAGCTCGAGCGCTACGCGCGACCCGTCTCGTGGGTCGACGTCTGCAAGCTCCCCGCCTAGCGAGCCCCTCAGCCGCCTTCGCCTCACCGCGCCACACGAACGCGGGCCCCGGGACGTCCCGAGGCCCGCGCGTTGATGCCGTGCACCTGATGCACGCCACCCTTACGGCAGCGCATTCTCCTTACAGCAGCGCGCTCTCAAGATCCTGCAGCATGATGTCGAGCGCCTGGATGCCGCCCTCGGCGGTGTACCACACGACCGGGTTCTCCAGATAGATGATGTTGCCGTTCTGGTAGGCCTGCGTGGTCACGGTGAGCTCGTTCTCCACGACCTCCTGCGCCTCATCGGCGCCGTCGGAGCCGATCGCGGCGTCGCGGTTGAGCACGAAGATGTACTCGGGGTCCTCCGCGACGATCGTCTCGAAGGAGACCTCGTTGCCGTGCGTCGAGGTCACCTCGTCGGAGGCGAGGTTGGTGAAGCCGATCTCGTTGCCGATGATCGAGCAGCGCCCGTCATCGCCGAGCACGTTGAGGCTGCCGCTCGTGTACAGGCCCACGAGCGCGGTGTGGCCCTCGGCGACCGCGGCAAGCGCCTCGATGCGCTCGTCGAAGTCGGCCATGAGCGCCTCGACCTCGTCCTCAAGGCCGAAGATCGACGCGATGGTGGTCGCGTTGTCGCGCACGCTCTCCACCACGCCCTTCTCCGTGTCGGTGGACAGGTAGACCACCGGCGCGATCTCGGAGAGCTCGTCATAGTACGACGACAGGCGCCCGCCGATGAAGATGATGTCGGGCTCGCAGGCCATCACGGCCTCAAGGTCGGCCTCCTTGATGGTGCCGAGGTTCTCGATGCTCTCATCGGTGGCGTAATCCTGCAGATAATCGATGGTGGTGCTGGCCATGCCCACCACGCGGTCGCCCATGCCGATCGCGTCGATGATGTCGAGCGACGCCATGTCGAGGATCGCGATGCGCTCAGGGCTGTAGGGAACCTCGAGGTCGACCGTCTCGCCCGAGGCGTTGAGACTCGAGATGGTCACCGTCTCGGCGGTGGCTTCGTCCACCGCGGCGCTTCCCGCGGTGCTGCCGTCCGAGGCTGACGTCGAGCTGCATGCCGCGACGCCGAGCGCGAGGGTCACGGCCATCGCGATGGCCGCGCCGCGCTTGATGAGGGATGAAGCGATGCTCATGTGATTCTCCTTCATACGAGCAACCGATAGGACACAGCAGGCTGGCAGCGAATCTCCGCATGCCCGCCTCCGGCGGATGGCCGCAGCACAGCCGCCCGCCGGAGGCGGGGCGCCGGACGCGCCGGCACCCGCGCCACAACAACCAGGACTCAGTAGTAGACCGATAGGGGCTTCCCCTCGATCTCGAGGATCTCGAAGTCCACGTGATAGAGGTCGGAGAGCACCTCGCGCGTCATGATCTCCTCGACGGGGCCGAAGGCGGCGACGCGCCCGTCGGCGAGGGCGCAGATGTAATCCGAGTAGAACGCCGCGTAGTTGATCTCGTGGAGCACGAGGATCACCGTCTTGCCGAGCTCGTCGCACAAGCGCCGCACGGTCTTCATCATGCTCGTGGCATGGTAGATGTCGAGGTTGTTGGTGGGCTCGTCCAGCAGGATGTAGTCCGTGTCCTGGGCGATCACCATCGCGATGTAGGCGCGTTGGCGCTGGCCGCCGGAGAGCTCGTCGATGAAGCGATCGGCGAGATCCTCGAGCTCCATGTAGCCGATGGCCTCGTCGACGATGCGCTCGTCCTCCGCGCTCAGGCGCGACCCCGCGTAGGGAAACCGCCCGAACTGCACGAGCTCGCGCACCGTGAGCTTCATCTGAACGTTGTTTGTCTGAGTGAGGATCGCGAGACGCTTCGAGAGGTCGCGGCTCTTCCAGTCGCGCACGTCACGACCCTCGAAGATGACCGACCCCTCGTCGCGCTCGATGAGGCGCGAGACGATCCCCATCACGGTCGACTTGCCCGCGCCATTGGGACCGATGAGGGACACCACCGACCGCGGCGGGATCTTAAGGTTCACATGATCGACGACCGTCGCGCCGTCATAGCGCTTGACCAGGTTTTCAACGTGCATCTAGACCCTCCGAACACGCAGGAGCAGGTATAGGAAGTACACGCCGCCCGCGATCGTCACGAAGACGCTCACCGGGACCGTGTAGGAGAAGACGTGCTCGACGATGAGCTGACCCGCCACGAGGGCCACCACCCCGAAGAGCGCCGACCCGCTGATGAGCTGCGCGTGGCGGTACGTCTTCAGAAACTGGCGCGCGAGGTTCGCGATGATGAGGCCGAGGAATGAGATGGGCCCCACCATCGCGGTCGCGACCGCGATGAAGAGCACGACGCCGAGCAGCAGCCGGCGGATCACGCGGTCGTAGTCGACGCCGAGGTTGATGGCCTGATCCTTGCCGAGCGTGATGACGTCGAGCAGCCTGAGATCGCGCCAGAGCGCGGCGACGATGGCTCCCAGCACCAGCACCGAGGCGACGATGATCTCGGCGTTGACGTTGGAGAAGCTCGCGACGAGCGTCGTGAGGAGCGTGTCGTACTCGTTGGGATCCATGACGCGCACGAGCGTCGACTGGATCGAGCTGAAGAACGACGTGAGCACGGTGCCGATGAGCAGCACGTAGAGCACGTTGTAGTTGGTCTTCTTGAACAGGTAGCTGTAAATCACCGTCGCCACCACGCCCATGATGATCAGGTCGGTCGCGAAGGCCGCGTTGGCGTTGAGCGCGAGGACGCTGCCCGAGCCCGCGATGAAGTAGACGGCGGTGTGGATGAGCGTGTAGAGCCCGTTCATCCCCAGCAGGCACGGCGTGACAATCGTGTTGTTGATGATGGACTGGAAGACGATCGACGCCGCGCCGATCGCGAAGGCGGCGATGAGCATCGCCATGACCTTGGGCGTGCGGATCTTGAGCGCGTACGCGAACAGCCGCTCGTTGTCGAGATGCGCGTCGACGAGCAGATAGGCGCCGATCGCGAAGACGGCGAGGACGGCAAGCGCGAGCAGCCGGCGCCGGTTCGCCGCGCGCGCCGCCAAGACGGCTTCAGACCGGATGGGTGCGCTCCCGGAAGGGGCGACCGAGGTGCCACGGTGCGAACCGCGGAACCCGAGAAGGGAGCGGACGCGCTCCACGGCTAATCGCCCCCTTCCGCGCGCGCGGCGGCCGCGGCCGCAACCCCACACGAGGCGCTGCCGTCGCCCGCCGCGCCGAGACGAACCGCGCGCCGCCCGTGCCTCAAGCGATAGAGCAGCAGCACCACGAACAGCAGGCTCCCGATGATGCCCACGATGAGCTCGATGGGAAGCTCGTAGGGCGCGATGACCGTGCGGGCCACGAGGTCGCACACGAGCACGAAGAGCGCCCCGAAGAGCGCCGTGTCGGCGAGCGTCCCGCGAATGCGGTCGCCCTTGAACAGGGAGACCACGTTGGGAACGATGAGGCCGATGTAGGAGATCGACCCCACCGTCACCACGACCGCCGCCGTGATGGTCGAAGCGATCGTGAGTCCGGCGAAGAGCACGAGGTTGTAGGGAACGCCGAGGTTGCTCGCGAAGTCCTTGCCCATGCCGACGATGTTGAAGTGATTCGCGAAGATGAAGGCGACCGCGACGAGCGGCACCGCGAGCCACACGAGCTCGTAGCGCCCTTGGAGCACGAGCGAGAAGTGCCCCACGGTCCAGGTGGAGAGTGCCTGCGTGAGCTCGAAGCGATACGCCAGAAACGAGGTCACGCCGCTCACCACGTTACCGAACATGATGCCCACGAGCGGCACCATGACGGCGTCCTTGAAGCGGATGTGCTGGATGAACCAGACGAAGACCCAGGTGCCGAGCGTCGCGACGGCAAAGGCGAGCAGCGCCCTCCCCGCGAGTCCCAGCGTGGGGATGAACACCAAGGCGATGAGGACGCCGAGCTGTGCCGACTGGATGGTCGCGCCCGTGGTGGGCGAGACGAACTTGTTCATGCAGAGCTGCTGCATGATGAGACCGGCCGTGCTCATGCCCACGCCCGTGCAGATGATGGCGAGCAGGCGCGGCAGGCGCGAGATGACGAGCGTCCGAAGCTGATCCGCGTCACCGGCGAGGATGCCGGCGAGATCGAGGTCGAGCACCCCGACGAACAGCGATGCCACCGATGTGCACGCGAGCACAAGGGCAAGCACGATGGTTGATCGATGGGCGTTCAGCGGTCTCCCTCCTTCCTGTCCGCATCACATAAAGTTAGCTCTGTCTAACTACTTCAGTAGAACAACGCCCGGCGGTCGCGCTCTGGTACGTGCAAACGTGCGGAGTGTTCCCTGCCGGGTGTCAGTAAATCGGTAGTCTAACACAGAAGTTTGCTTAGGCTAACTAGAATCTTTGTCTGGTTTTCTCGCGTCCCGCGCACTTCCCCTCATCACTGCATCTTGCCCTATACTCAAAAAAGTTAACCACGGCTATCTTTTGGAGGCATCATGGACCATCCCATGCAGCTCGTGCTCGTCCGCCACGGGGAAAGCGAATGGAACAAGCTCAACCTCTTCACCGGCTGGGCCGACGTCGATCTCTCTGACACCGGCCGCGCCGAGGCCGCAGCTGGCGGACGAGCGCTCCGAGAGGAGGGCTTCGACTTCGACCTCTGCTTCACGTCCTACCTCAAGCGCGCCATCCACACGCTCCAGATCATCCTCGACGAGATGGACCGCGCCTGGCTCCCCGTCGTGAAGTCATGGAAGCTCAACGAGCGTCATTACGGCGCCCTGCAGGGCATGAACAAGGCCGAGACCGCCGCGCGCTACGGCGATGAGCAGGTGAAGATCTGGCGCCGCAGCTTCGATGTGACCCCGCCCGCGCTCGAGCCCGGCGACGAGCACGACCCGCGCGGTCACGCCGCCTACCGCGACGTCCCCGCCGACGAGCTGCCGCTCACCGAGTGCCTCGAAACCACCGTCGCGCGGGCGTGGCCCTACTTCACCGAGGTCATCGAACCCGCGATGCGCACGGGCAAGCGCGTGCTCGTCGCCGCCCACGGCAACAGCCTGCGCGCCCTCGTGATGCAGTTCGAGCATCTCACCCCCGATGAGATTCTCGAGGTCAACATCCCCACGGGCGTCCCGCTGGTCTACACATTCGACGAGGATCTCACCGTGATCGAGAAGCGCTACATCGGCGACCCCGCGACCATCGCCGCCAAGATCGACGCGGTGGCAAACCAGGGCACGGCGAGCAGGTGAAAATCCGCGCGGCCTAGCGGGCAAGGAGGTAGCGCACCTCGAAGGGCGCCAGATCGAGCACCCCGTCGAGCTCGATCACCGGTGCGGCGGCGCCAGCGCCGTCCGCGCCGGGCGCGCCTCCCACCGCACCGGCCAGCTCCATGCACGTCGCTCCCGACGTGCCGAGCAGGTCGATGAACGACCCCCGTAGCTCGTCGGCCCGGAGCGCGAACGGCTCATCGACCGCGTTGACCGCGACGAGGACGCGCGCCGCGCCCTCCTCCCCGGACGCCTCGACCGCGCGCTCGAAGAGGAGCTGCTTGTTGGTGATCACCACGTTGCGATAGGAGCCATAGGACAGGGCGCGCGCAGCCGGACCGTGCGTGCGCACCGCGATCAGCTGCGCGAGGAAGGCCGTGAGCTCGTTGGGGCGCGGCTCCTCGAACGCGGGGCGGAGATCGAAGTCGTCGTGCGCGCCCTTCACGCCGGTCTGGCCCCACTCGCTGCCGTAGTAGATGCACGGGATTCCCGGCATGCCGAACAGCACCCCGTAGGCCGGACGGATGCAGCGACGATCGGTCAGAATGCTCGCCAACCGTGTGACGTCGTGGTTGTCCGCGAAGCTCAAGAGGTGGAGCCCGCGGTAGATGCACCACGGGTCGCCTCCGAACTGCCGATGGAGGGAGTGCGCGATCTCGAACATGTTCTGCGCGTTGAAGCTCGAGTAGAGCCCCTTGTAGCACTCGTAGTTCGTGCACGAGTCGAGCATCTCGACGTTCACGAGCTGACTGTAGTCGCCGTGAAGAGCCTCGCCGATGAGCACGAACTCACGCCCCGGGCCACCTGCGGCCGTGAGCTCGTTCGCAACGCCGCGCAGGCGCCGGATGAAGGCGCGGTCGAGCGCGTAGGCAACGTCCAGGCGCAGCCCGTCGATCCCAAACTCCTCGCGCCAGGCGCGCACGCACGCGATCAGATAGTCCGCGACCTCCGGGTTCGCGAGGTTGAGCTTCACGAGGTCGTAGATGCCCTCCCAGCCCTCGTACCAGAAGCCGTCGCCGAAGGGCGAGTCGCCGTCGAAGTTGAGGTTGAACCACCCGGCGTATGGCGAGTCCCACCGACGCCGGCGCACGTCCTCAAACGCCCAGAAGTCGCGCCCCACGTGGTTGAGCACCGCGTCGAGCACCACGCGGATCCCCTGCGCGTGAAGCTCCTCGACCACCGCCGCGAAGTCCTCGTTGGTGCCGAGGCGGCAATCGATCTTGGTCAGGTCGCGCGTGTCATAGCCGTGCCCGCTCGACGAGAAGACCGGGTTCAGGATGACCGCGCCGATGCCAAGCTCCTTGAGGTAGGGTGCCCAGGCGGCGACGCGGCGGATGCGCGGGACGGTCACGCCGTCGTGTTCGCGCGGGGCCCCGGTGAACCCGATGGGATAGATCTGGTAGAACACGCTCTCATAGGCCCACATGGCGGATTCCCCTCTCGCGCGGACGCATCGCTCCAACCGAACCAGTATAACCGCCGCGAAAGCAGGTGAGATTCCCCTTGATTTCCCCTTGACGCGCCCTCGCGCGTCCCTACAATAGGAGATGCCTTCATCTGAACACTTGTTCATATGAGAAAGGACGCAATTATGGATGCGGAGCGCGCAACCCACCCCACGGGAACGCCTCGTAACGAGGAGACCTGCATGCCTGAAGAGGAGCTTCTCTACGATCTCGCCGACCTGTTCAAGGTCTTCTCGGACACCACCCGCATCAAGATCCTCTACGCCCTCATCGACAACGCGCGCTCGGTGGGCGACATCGCCGAGACCATCGGCGCGACGCAGAGCGCCGTCAGCCATCAGCTCCGCATCCTCAAGCAAGCCCGCCTCGTCCGGTTCGACCGAGACGGCCGCAGCCTCATCTACTCCCTCGCCGACGACCACGTCCACACCATGCTCAGCCAGGGCATGAGCCACATCTGCGAATAACCTCGCCCCTCCCCCGGCAAAACTGCGCGCGCCGCGCGCTCGACAGAAAGGATCACCCATGCGCACGTCATTCAAGCTCGACGAGATCGATTGCGCGAACTGCGCTCAGAAGCTCGAAGACGCCATCAAGAAGGTCGACGGCGTCGATGATGCGCGCGTCAACTTCCTGACGCAGAAGCTCACCCTCACCGCCGCCGATGATGTCTTCGACGACGTCCTCGAGCGCGTGGTCAAGCTCACGGCCGACCTCGAACCCGACTGCGAGATCATCCGCTAGGATCCAGCCGCGGCACGTCCGCGGCTTTCTTCCCGTCATCATGTGAACGTCTGTGCATATATTCATGTTGAGGTGATGCCCTATGAACAAGAAGCAGCGCAGATGGCGCGACCGCATCCTCATCGCGCTCGCACTGTTCCTCGCCGTCATGGCGCTTGACGAGCTCGGCGTCCTCACGGCGGCCTTCGGCGAGCCCGGTGACCTCTACGCGGCCTTCGCGCTCTACCTCGTCCCGTACCTCGTCGCCGGCCACGACGTGCTCGCCAAGGCGGCGCGCAACATCGCCCACGGCCAGGCCTTCGACGAGAACTTCCTCATGGCCGTCGCCACGATCGGGGCGTTCGCGATGGTCGCCTTCCCCGACACCGACCCGCACATGGCCGAGGGCGCGGCCGTCATGCTCTTCTATCAGGTCGGTGAGCTCTTCCAGAGCTATGCGGTAGGCAAGAGCCGCAAGTCCATCGCCGCCATGATGGACATCGCGCCCGAGTTCGCCACGATCGAGCAGGACGGCGCGCTCGAGGAGGTCGATCCCGAAGAGGTGTCCGTGGGCTCGACCATCGTGATCAAGCCTGGCGAGCGCGTGCCCATCGCCGGCACCGTCATCGAGGGCGCCGCGCAGCTCGACACGGCGGCGCC
>CAZLGF010000053.1:5362-9305 GCA_964558955.1 uncultured Coriobacteriaceae bacterium | reverse complement strand
GCGGCATGACCTGCGCGGCCTGCCAGGCCCACGTGGAGAAGGCGGTCCACAAACTCCCAGGCGTGGAGCGCGTCGCCGTCAACCTGCTCTCCGGCTCGATGGCGGTCGACTTCGATGAGGCCGCCCTCTCCCCTGATGAGATCCTCGACGCCGTCAGCCGCGCCGGGTACTCCGCCGCGCTCACCGGGAGCGCGGCCGCCGCGGGGGCCGCTGGGACAGCCGCGTCCGGGCGCGGCGTCGCCGCGATGGAGTCGCCTACCAAGAAGCTCGAGGCTGCGGCCCGCGCCATGCGGACGCGCCTCATCACCTCGCTCGTCTTCTGGGTGCCGCTCTTCTACATCGGCATGGGACACATGCTCGGATGGCCCGTGCCAACGGTCTTCTCAGACCCCGCACACGCGATGACGCTCGCGCTCACCGAGCTCGTGCTCGTCATCCCCATCGTCTACGTCAACCAGGCGTACTTCACCGGCGGCTTCACCTCGCTCATCCACCGGGCCCCCACCATGGACGCCCTCATCGCCATCGGCTCCACGGCGAGCATCGCCTGGTCCGTCTACGCGATGTTCCTCATGGCCGACGCGCTCGCGACGGGCGACGTCCACGAGGCCCACACGATCGCCATGGACAACCTCTACTTCGAGAGCGCCGGCACCATCCTCTCGCTCGTGACGGTGGGCAAGTATCTCGAGACGCGCAGCAAGTCCAAGACGGGCGGCGCGGTCGAGAAGCTCATCGACCTCGCGCCCAAGACGGCGACGGTCGTCGACGCGGACGGGACCGAGCGCACGGTCGACGTCGACGCCATCCAGCTTGGCGACACGGTGCTCGTGCGACCGGGCGAGTCGATCCCCGTGGACGGCGTGGTGCTCACGGGCTCGTCGGCCGTGGACGAGAGCGCGCTCACCGGTGAGTCGCTGCCGGTCGAGAAGACCGCGGGCTCCACGGTCAACGCCGCGACCATCAACCGCACGGGCTCCTTCACCTTCCGCGCGACCCGCGTGGGCGCCGACACCGCGCTCGCCCAGATCATCCAGCTCGTCGAGGACGCAAACGCCACCAAGGCCCCCATCGCGCGCCTGGCCGACACGGTCGCCGGCGTCTTCGTCCCGGTGGTGCTCGGCATCGCGGCCCTCACCTTCGTCGTCTGGACGGTCGCGACCGGCAATGTCAATCAGGCGCTCACCGCTGGCGTGGCCGTCGTGGTCATCAGCTGTCCGTGCGCGCTCGGCCTGGCCACGCCCGTCGCCATCATGGTGGGCACCGGCGCAGGCGCCGAGATGGGCGTGCTCTTCAAGAGCGCCGAGGCGCTCGAGACCCTGCACAAGGTCAAGACCGTCGTGCTCGACAAGACGGGCACCGTGACCGCGGGGCGCCCCGTGGTGACCGACGTCGTCCCCGCGCGCCGCGCGGACGGGACTCCCGTCATGAGCGAACGGGCGCTCCTCAAGCTCGCCGCCGCCCTCGAGCGCTCAAGCGAGCATCCGCTCGCCGAGGCCATCATGGTCCGCGCCGACGAGCAAGGCATCGTCGGGCGCGCGGTCGAGGACTTCGAGGCCGTGCCGGGACGCGGCGTGCGCGCACGCGAGGGGGCGAGCGTCATCGCCGCCGGCAACGCGCAGCTCATGGCCGAGCTGGGCATCGAGATCGCCGACGACAAGCTCGCGGCCTTCGCGCGGGCGGGCAAGACGCCGTTGTTCTTCGCGCGCAACGGCCAGCTCGCCGGCACCATCGCCGTCGCCGACGAGGTCAAGCCCACGAGCGCGGCGGCCATCCGGGCGCTTCGCGATCTCGGGGTCGACGCCATCATGCTCACGGGCGACAACCGCCTCACCGCCGAGGCCATCGCGCGGCGCGTCGGGATCGACCCCGCGCACGTGATCGCCGACGTCATGCCCGCCGACAAGGAGCGGCGCGTGCGCGCGCTGCAGGACGCCGGCGCCACCGTGGCCATGGTGGGCGACGGCATCAATGACTCGCCTGCGCTCGCCCGCGCCGACGTGGGCCTCGCCATCGGCACCGGCGCCGACATCGCCAAGGAGGGCGCCGACGTGGTGCTCATGCGCAGCGACCTGCTCGACGTGGCCCGCGCCATCGAGCTTTCGCGCGCGGTGATCCGCACCATCAAGCAGGACCTGTTCTGGGCACTCTTTTACAACGCCTGCGGCATCCCGCTCGCGGCGGGGGTGTTCTACCCCCTCCTGGGATGGCAGCTCTCCCCAATGTTCGGCGCGGCCGCCATGAGTCTCTCGAGCATCTGCGTTGTGGCAAACGCCTTGCGCCTGCGCGGCTTCACGCCGAAGGTGACGGAGACGGCGGCTCGAGCGGACGGAAGCGCGACGGAACCTCACGCGTGACGCGCGCCGCCCATACGGAAACCCAGGCCGCCCGCGTGATCGCGGACGTTGCCTGAGTGCATGGCGGCGCCGGGCGCGCCGCGAACCCATTCGATGCCCGCCGCGGCGGGCGCTGCGAAAGGAGCACCGATGAAGTACACGATCAAGACCGAGGGCCTGCACTGCGGCCACTGCGACGCCTCCGTTGAGACGGAGCTCATGAAGGTCGCGGGCGTGCTCGACGCCGACGCCGACCACGAGACCAACGTCGTCGAGGTCGAATGCGATGGCGAGATCGACACCTCCCTGCTCGAGGCCGCCGTCACCGCCGCGGGCGATAGCTTCAGCGTCGTGTCGATCACGGCCGCGTAGACGCGCATGCAGGCGAACGCCGAGACGACGCTTCGGCTGCTCAAGACCGCGCGCGGGCAGATCGACGGGATCATCAAGATGGTCGAGGCCGACCGCTACTGCATCGACATCTCGACCCAGCTCATGGCCACCCAGTCACTCCTCGCGCGCGTCAACGCCGACGTGCTCAAAGCCCATATCGAGCACTGCGTGCGCACCGCGGTTGAAAGCGGCACCGAAGCCGAGAAGAACGAGAAGCTCGCCGAGGTCGAGCGCGTCATCGACAAGCTCGCCCGGTGAGCGCGGGTCGCACATCCGGGGACCGCGCGGCGCAGGGCCGCGCCGCGAACGGCCGCCCGGGCCGGCATGTCGCCCGGTGAGCCAGCCCGGGCGGCTTTTCTGCAAAATCGCCCGACGCTGCGCACCGGGCCCGGTAAAGTGGGTAGAACAGGCACGATCATCAAGCATCGCGCGACCACGGCGTCGCGCGTTTTTCGTAGCGTGCAGCGCAGGCGGGAGATTGACATGCAGAACTTCATGAAGGATCGCTACGGCGTCGACGATCTGTCGCTCGCGCTCGCCGGGTTCGGCGTGGTGCTCGCGTTCATCGGAAGCCTCTTCTCGCTGCAGATGCTCTCGATCATCGCGCTCGTCGCGCTCGTCCTCGACCTCGCGCGCGCCTTCTCCAAAAACATCGACGCCCGCCGCCGCGAGAACGAGTCGTTCCGCGCCGCCCTCGCCAAGCTTCCCTTCATCGGCAAGAACATGGGCGGCGCCTCCACGTCCGCGCACCGCGCGAGCGGGCGCGCAGGGTCGGCCATGGGCGACCTCAAGCGCCAGACCCGCACCGCCAAGAAAATGTGGAAGGACCGCAAGACCAAGGCGTTCCTCAAGTGCCCCAACTGCGGCACCATGCTCTCCGTCCCCAAGGGCAAGGGCAGGCTCATCGTCACCTGCCCCAAGTGCCGCGCCAAGATGGAGACCAAGTCCTAGCGTTTGGGGAATCAGTCTCGCGCTTCTCCGGAGGCCTGAGGACCAAGCTCACCCGCTACAACGCCATCCGCAATCAACTCAGAAACACATCGGGGCTCGCGAGGAGCCCCGTATGCGTGCGTGTGCCTCTTAGTCGAAAGCAGCCGAGCGCGGCGCAGTACTCGTCGGCGCCCGCCGCGCCTCGGGTCCTACAAGCCCAGGTCCTCAGCCACCTCGGCGGCGCAGGCGAGGGCGTCCGCCATGGCGTTGACCACGAGCGACGA
>CAZLGF010000053.1:0-5262 GCA_964558955.1 uncultured Coriobacteriaceae bacterium | reverse complement strand
GCCATCGCCACGCCGAGCGCGTCGAACACGTCGTGCTCGGGGCCGGTGAAGCCACAGGCGATCAGCACGAGCTGCGCCGGCAGCTCGCGCTCGCTGCCCGCGATGCGCTCGGAGCGCCCACCCGACCAGTCCAGATCGACCACGGAGATGCCGCGCACGGCCCCCGTCTCATCCAGCAGCACGTCGGTCGTGTCGACGGCCCATGAGCGCATCTCGCCTCCCATGAGGTCGATGGCCTCCTCCTGGCCGTAGTCGGTCTTCTTGACGTTCGGCCACTCGGGCCAGGGGTTGCTCGGCAGGCGCCGATCGGGCGCGGCCGGCATGAACTCGAGCTGGCGCACGCTCCGCGCGCCCTGGCGGACGGCCGTGCCCACGCAGTCGTTGCCCGTGTCGCCACCGCCGATCACCACGACGTCGAGCCCCGCGGCCGAGATGGACGGATCCTGGCCGTCGAGCACGGCGCGCGTCGCCGCGGTGAGGTAGTCGACCGCGAAGACCACGCCGGGCGCGTCGACGTTGGAGGCCGCGAGCCCGCGCGCCTGCCGCGCGCCCACGGCGACGACCACGGCGTCGAACGAGGCGCCCAGCTCGGCGGCGACGTCCGCGGTGGCGGCGTCAGCGCCCAGGCGGAACTCGATCCCGAGCTCGGCCATGAGGTCCGTGCGGCGCGCGACGACCTCCTTCTCAAGCTTCATGTTGGGGATGCCGTACATGAGCAGGCCGCCCGCGCGGTCGTCGCGCTCAAAGACCGTCACCCGCGCCCCGCGGCGCGCGAGCTCCCACGCGGCGACAAGGCCCGCCGGACCCGACCCCACGACGGCGATGCACGGCGCGCCCTCCCCCGCCGGATCGAACCGACGCGGACCGCCGTGCGCCCACTCCCAATCGGAGATGGCGCGCTCGTTGTCATGGATGGTCGTCGGCTCGTCGTTCACGCGCCCCAGGTTGCACGCCGCCTCGCAGAGTGCCGGACACACGCGGCTCGTGAACTCGGGCATGGGGCTCGTGAGCGCGAGGCGCGCGGCGGCCTCATCCCAGCGCCCACGGAAGACGAGCTCGTTCCACTCGGGGATGAGGTTGTGGAGCGGGCAGCCGCTCGGCCGCGCCGTTCCAAATGAGCCGCCCATCTGGCAGAACGCCACGCCGCACATCATGCAGCGGCTCGCCTGGACGCGCTGGGCCTCGGCGTCGAGGTTGACGTAGAGCTCATCGAAGTCGCGCACGCGCTCGGCCACCGGACGCAGGCCGTGGGCCGCGCGATCGTGCTCGAGAAACGCTCCGGGCTTCCCCATGGTCGTATCCCCTCTCATCAAAACGCGTACCCGACGCGTTGGGTCTCCCTCCACCGGCCGCGCCCGCACGGGCGGGGCACCGGTCGCCTGCGAGGCGGCGGCGCCGTGTCCTGGCCGCCGCGCTCCCGCAGACGCTACGCCGTCACCGCGGCGAACGCGCGATCGAGCGCCGCCTCGCGCGTGGCGCCGGCGCGCTCCGCCTCCTCGACGATCCGCAGCACGCGCTCGTACTCCGTGGGAACCACCTTCACGAAGTGGCGCGCGAGCGCGGAGAAGCGGTAGAGCATCCTGATGCCGCGCGGGCTCGCGGTGGCGCGCACGTGCTCCTCGATGAGCGCGCGGATCTGATCGAGCTCGGCGGAGGTGGGCTCGCGGAGCTGCACCATGTCGGTGTTGCAGCGGCCCGCGAGCGTGCCGTACTCGTCGAAGACGTAGGCCACGCCGCCCGTCATGCCCGCGGCGAAGTTGGGTCCCACCTCGCCGAGCACGAGGGCCAGGCCACCGGTCATGTACTCGCAGCCATGGGCGCCCACGCCCTCGACCACGAGGGTCGCGCCTGAGTTGCGCACCGCGAAGCGCTGACCGGCGAGGCCGTTCACGAAGCCGCGGCCGCCCGTCGCCCCGTAGAAGGCGACGTTGCCCACGATGATGTTCTCGTCGTACTTGAACGTCGCGCGCTCGGGCGGGCGCACCGAGATGATGCCGCCGGAAAGCCCCTTGCCCACGTAGTCGTTCGCGTCGCCCGTGACGTTCAGCGTGATGCCCGTCGGCAGGAAGGCGCCGAAGCTCTGGCCGGCGGACCCGCTGCAGTCGATGACGATCGAGCCCTCGGGCAGGCCGTCGGGGTGAGCGCGCGTGACCTCGCTGCCGAGCAGGGTGCCCACGCAGCGGTTGACGTTGTCGATGTCGGCGCGGAAGCGCACGGGCTTCAGATGCTCGCGAGCGTCGGCCGTGAGCGGCACGAACAGCGTCGCGTCGAGCGTGCGGTCGAGCTCCACGTCGGCGGCCATCTCGGGCAGGAAGTGCCGGCCGTCGGCCCCGGGGATGCGCGCGGCGAAGTCGCAGCGCGCCGGCGCGAGCACGGGCGAGAGGTCGAGCCGGTTGGCCTTCCAGTTGCCCGGCACCTCGACCTGGCGCAGACACTCGGAGTGGCCCACCATCTCGTCGACCGTGCGGAAGCCGAGGCGCGCCATGATCTCGCGCAGCTGCTCGGCCACGAAGAGCATGAAGTGCTCGACGTGCTCGGGCTTGCCCGCGAAACCCTGACGCAGGCGGCAGTTCTGCGTCGCGATACCCGCCGGGCAGGTGTCCTGCTGGCAGTCGCGCTGCATGAGGCAGCCCATCGCGATGAGCGGCATGGTGGCGAATCCGAACTCCTCGGCGCCGAGCAGGCACGCCACGGCCACGTCGGTGCCGTCCATGAGCTTGCCGTCGGCCTCGAGCACCACCCGGGAGCGCAGGCCGTTTTGGAGCAGCGTCTGCTGCGCCTCGGCGAGACCGAGCTCGAGCGGCAGGCCCGCGTGCCAGATGGAGTCGCGCGGCGCGGCGCCCGACCCGCCGTTGTGGCCGGAGATGAGGATCTTGTCGGCGGCGCCCTTGGCCACGCCCGTCGCGATGGTGCCCACGCCCGCCTCGGAGACGAGCTTCACGCTCACGCGGGCGCGCGGGTTCGCGCACTTGAGGTCGAAGATGAGCTCGGCCAGGTCCTCGATCGAGTAGATGTCGTGGTGGGGCGGCGGCGAGATGAGGCCGATGCCCGGCGTCGAGCGGCGCACCTCGGCCACCCACGGGTAGACCTTCTTGCCCGGCAGGTGCCCGCCCTCGCCGGGCTTGGCGCCCTGAGCCATCTTGATCTGGATCTCGATCGCCGACGAGAGGTAGCGGCTCGTCACGCCGAAGCGCCCGGACGCCACCTGCTTGATGGCGGAGTTGCGCGAGTCGCCGTTGGGAAGCGGGGTCTCACGCGCGGGGTCCTCGCCGCCCTCGCCCGAGTTGGAGCGCCCGTGCAGGCGGTTCATGGCGATGGCCATGCACTCGTGGGCCTCCTTGCTGATCGAGCCGAAGGACATGGCGCCCGTGTTGAAGCGCGTCGCGATCGAGCGGGCGCTCTCCACCTCGTCGAGCGGCACCGGCGTGCGGCCCGCGGCGGTGAAGTCCAGAAGGTCGCGCAGGCGCACGGCCCGCCCGGGCGTGTGCAGGCGCTCGCTGTACGCGCGGAAGAGCTCGTAGTCGTTCTCGCGGCACGCCTTCTGCAGGGTGTAGATGACCTGCGGGTCGATGAGGTGATCCTCGCCGCCGACGGGGCGCCACTTGGTGAGGCCGAGCGTCGGCAGCTGGGTGGGCGCCGGCGAGGACGGGATCACCATGGCCTGGTCGAAGCGCTCGCAGAGCTCGCGCTCGAGATCGTCCACGGTCAAGCCTCCCACGCGGCTCACCGTACCGGTGACGTAGCGGTCCACGAGGCTCGGCGCGAGACCCACGGTCTCGAAGATCTGCGCCGAATGATAGCTCTGCACCGTGGAGATGCCCATCTTGGACATGATCGAGACGATGCCGCTCGTCACGGCGGAGTTGTAGTTGGCGATGGCCTCGTCCGCCGTGAGCGCGCGTCCGCTCGAGGTCACGAGGTCGCCCGCGGCGGCGAGCGCGCGGATGCACGCGTGCGCGCGGTACGGGAAGATGCCACTCGCGGAGTAGCCCACCAGCGCGGCGAAGTCGTGCGCCGAGATGGCGTCGCCGCACTCGACGACGATGTCGGCGAAGGTGCGCACGCCGGCGCGGATGAGGTGGTTGTGGACGGCCGCCACCGCGAGGAGCGACGGCACGGGCACCTCGTCGGCGTAGGCGCGGTCGGAGAGCACCACGATGTTGATCCCGTCGCGCACGGCCGCCTCGACGCGGGCCGCGAGATCCTCGAGCGCCTGCTCGAGGGCGCCGGGCTCCCCGTTCGCGTGGGGCGCCGGACTCCCATCGGGCGCGGGGGCCGCGGACGTGGAGCGCGGGAACACCGCGCGGAAGCGCGCCGCCCGGAAGCCCACGCGGTCGATGGAGAGGATGCGCGCGTACTCGTCCTCGGTGAGCAGCGGGCCCTCGAGGCGCACGAGCTGGCAGGACGCGCGCGAGTCCTCGAGGAGGTTGCCGTGGTTGCCGAGGTAGAGCACCGTCGAGGTCACGAAGCTCTCGCGCAAGGCGTCGATCGGCGGGTTGGTAACCTGAGCGAAGAGCTGGTAGAAGTAGTCGAAGAACGAACGGGTCCGCTTGGAGAGGCACGCGAGCGGCGCGTCGATGCCCATCGAGGCGAGCGGCACCCCGCCCGTGAGGGCCATGGGCCGCAGCACCTCGTCCACGTCGTCCCAGTGATAGCCGAGCTTGGCCATCGCCACGGTGTCGTCGACCGACGCGTCCTCGGCGGGCACCGCCATCTCGGACCGCGCGAGGTCGCACACGTCGATGGTCTTGTCGGCGATCCAGTCACGGTAGGGCTTCTCCATGGCGAAGCGCGCGCGGAGCTCGTCGTTGTAGGTCACGCGGCCGTGCTCGAGGTCGACCTCGAGGATCTCTCCCGGGCCGAGGCACCCGGCGGTGAGCACCTCCGACGCATCGATGTCGAGCGTCCCCACCTCGGACGAGAGCAGGAAGCGGTTGTCGCGCGTCACGTAGTAGCGCGCCGGACGCAACCCGTTGCGGTCGAGCGCGGCGCCGAGCGTGCGGCCGTCGGTGAAGGCGATCGCCGCCGGGCCGTCCCAGGGCTCCATGAGCATCGATTGATACGCGTCGTAGGCGCGGCGCGCGTCGGAGAGGGTGTCGTTGTGATCCCAGGGCTCGGGTAGGAGCATGGTCACCGCGCGAGCGAGGGGCCGGCCGTTCATCACGAGGAACTCGAGCACGTTGTCGAGGATCGCCGAGTCGGATCCCTCGCGATTGATGATGGGCAGCACGCGATCGAGGTCGCCCTGGAGCACCGGCGAGT
>CAZLGF010000052.1:0-9327 GCA_964558955.1 uncultured Coriobacteriaceae bacterium | reverse complement strand
GCGTGCGCGTCCGATCCGACGGTCAGGGGCACCTCGGCATGGAGGAAGCGCTCGAGCAACCCGCGCGCTGGGTAATAGTCGCCAATGCCCTTGCGCAGCGCCGCGGTCGAGAGCTCAACGCGCCGGCCGGTGTCGTGCGCGCAAGCCGCCATCTCGTCCCACAGAGGTCTGAGGTCGATGGTCGGCGCGAGCTCCGCGCGCATGGAGAAGCGCATGGCGAGGTCGGGGTGGGCCATGGTGTCGAAGAGCGAGCACTGGCAGGCCTCAAGCCAGGTCGCCTGATAGCGGCGCCATACCTCATCGGGGCCAAGCTCCTCCCAAATGCGCAGGTCATCCGGGTCATCGATCCACGCGCCGTCGTCGGTGCCGCCGATCCAGTGCACCGAGCCCAAGCGCACCCGCGCGCCGGCGCTCCAGCGGACGATGAGCTCCTCGCAGCCCTCGTACCAGTCGCATTCAAAACCGTAGATGGCCTCGAGCTCGGGGTGCGCAGCCGCGGCGGCGTCGAAGGCCGCGCGATGCGCCGGCAGGTCGGCCTCGACCACCTGCACCTCGCCCGTGGGATCGAGCGACGCAGGCAGCGTGAGGTGATCGGTCGCGACCAAGACCCGACAGCCCGCCGCCACCGCCGCGTCCATGTTCTCCTCGAACGTGCCCACCCCATCCGAGAAATGCGTGTGGGTGTGGGTGTCGACCAGGGAACGGGCGGGCAGCGGGGCGGGCATAGCAACTCCTCATCTCGAGCGGACGATGCTCGATTATATGCGCGAGCGCGCCCGTTCCGGCAACCCTCCGGGCGCGCCCATCGCTCAAACGAAGCGGGCCGCAACCAGCAACGGCCGCGGCCCGCAGCGAGCGTCACGAGGCCCCAGGCGTCACCTACGGGTGTCTCCCAGGGCCGCGGCCCGCATCCAACGGTCGAGGAGCTTACTCCTCCACCAGCTCAAACTGGTCGGGGCCCACGCCGCACAGGGGGCAGACGTAGTCCTCGGGCAGCTCGGGCGTGTCGACCTCGACCTCGTAGCCGCACACGACGCACACGAACTTGTACATCTTCTTCTCGTCGCTCATGTCGATCCTTCCTCTCGGTCCTCTGACCAACGGTGTGTCTTGAGTATAGTCCTCGCTCGGTCCCGACCCGCACGCTCAGCCGGCGATAGAACCGCGACCGTGCATATGCTATCAGATTGATAGCATATATCAAGGATATCACCGCCGCTCCACGCGATGCCCTCCTCGCCTGGATCCGATGGCGCCCGATGACTTAGCGGCCGCGCTGCTTCAGGGCGCGCTCGATCTCGCGCTGCATATCGCGCTTGGCCATGTCCTCGCGCTTGTCGTAGAGCTTCTTGCCGCGCCCGAGCCCGAGCAGGAGCTTCACGCGGCCGTCGGCGTTGAAATAGAGCTCGAGCGGCACGAGCGCGTAGCCGCGCGTGCGGAGCTTCTGATCGAAATGGTTGATCTCCTTGCGGTGCAACAGCAGACGGCGACGGCGATCGGGATCGCGGTTGAAGATCGAGCCGTGGCTATACGGATGGATGTGCACGCCCACGAGCCAGCACTCGCCATCGCGCACCAGGGCGAACGAGTCAGTGATCTGGCACCCACGCTCGCGCAGGCTCTTCACCTCCGTGCCCGCGAGCTCGATCCCGCACTCGATGGTCTCCTCGATCGCGTACTCGTGATGCGCCGAGCGGTTCTTGGCGATGAGCTTGCGCTCTCGTTTGCTAGGCATCGGCGCTCCCCTCCTCGGCGGCGGGCGCATCGGAGTCCGACGACGCGGCGGCCTCGGCGGCGAGCTCGGCGTCGGACGCGCGCACCAGCGCGATGAGGGCCTTCGCGGCCTCCTGTCCCACCAGGTCGCGCGCGCGGATCGTGAGGTGCGTGGCCGTGGTGGCGTCGCCCGCCGCGGCGGCATCGGTAGCGCACATGATGAGGCAGATCGCGATCTCGGCGCTCGGCGAGGCCGGAACCCCCTGGCGCTCGAGCTCCTGGGTCGCCTCGTCCTCGGCGATGTCGGCAACCTCGGGGAACTCCGCTCCCAGGCGCTCGGCGAGGGCGGCGCTGCGCCGGTCCTCGGGGGCGTAGGTGTGCGCCAGGCGCTCGCAGGCCGCGGCTGCCGCCGCATTCTGCTCATCGAGGAAGAACCAACCGATGTTCGCGTAGGCGCGGCCGAGATCGCGCGCATAGGAGGCGCGGTCGAGGACCGAATGGCTGAGCGACGCCCACTCCCGCACGTCTCCCAGGGCGTGGAAGATGTCGGCGAGGTCGAGGCGGTAGGCGCAGTTCATGGGGTTCCACCGCACCGCCTGCTTGAGCGCGTCGCGGGCGAGCGCGTACTCCTGCAGGCTGAGGTATGCGAAGGCGAGGTCGGAATAGAGGCGGTCAAACGGCAGCGGCGCGGGGCGGAGCTCGCGCGGATCGTTCTCGACGCGACGATACGCCAGGCGCTCGAAGGCGTCCTCGAAACTGAAGTACTGGATCTCGTCGGTCGTCACGCACGCGGCGCCGATGTAGTCCTCAGCGGCGTCGCGCAGCTCCTGCAGGGCGGGCAGAGAGCCCTCGGCGTCACCCTGACCCAGGGCGTTCTCGACTATGAGCAAATCCTCGAGGGAAAAGGGCAGCTCCATGGCTTCTCCTCTCGTCATCTCGGGCTATCAGTGTAGCGCACGCATTCCGTGGACGAGCGTCAGATCCAGGTGGCCGCGCACCGGGTTCGCGGCCGCCACCTCGACGATGACGCGATCGCCCACGCGCAGGCTCCGCCCCGTCGAGGAGCCCGTCACGGTGAGCGCGCGCTGATTGAGGTCGAACCACTCGTCGCCGAGCTCCCGCATGCGCACGAGCCCCTCGGCGCGCGTGTCGTCGAGGCGGACGAAGACGCCCATCTCGTCCATCCAGACAACCGTCCCCGCCGCGCGCTCGCCGATGCGCCCGAGGTAGTACTGCGCGACCTTCACCTTCTGCGAGGCGTGCGCCGCCGCGTCGGCCACGCGCTCGGCGGCGCTGCAGGAGCGGCAGATCCCCGGGAGCATCTCCTCAAGGGCGTCGCGACCCGTCCCCGTGAGCGCGCCGGCGCGCTCACGCTCCGCGCGGGCGCCGAGCCGCTCGCGGGCTAGGGCGCGCTTGAGCTGCCTGTGGACGACCAGGTCGGGGTAGCGGCGGATAGGGCTCGTGAAGTGGCAGTAGGCGGCGGCGCCGAGCGCGTAATGCCCCTCGTTGCGCGGACGGTACACCGCCCGCTGCATCGCGCGGAGCAGCAGCGCGTTCACGATCTCGGCGTCACCCGTTCCCGCCGCGTCCTCGATCGCCGCGCGCATGGCCGCCTGGTCGCCCGCCGCGATGGCACCCGCACGTCCGCGATCGATGACGCCGAGCTCAGCCAGGGTGGACGCCGCGTCATGCAGGTGGTCGGGCTGGGGCGGCTCATGCACGCGATAGGCCGCCGGAAGGCCGGCGTCGGCCAGACGCGCGGCGACGCACTCGTTGGCAAGCAGCATGGCCTCCTCGATGAGGCTGGTCGCCGCCGTGCGCTCGCGGCTCACCAGGGCCTGGGGCATGCCGGTCTCGTCAAGGAGCGCGTGAACCTCGACGGTGTCGAAGTCGACGGCCCCGCGCGCGTGCCGCGCGCTGACCCTGAGCTCGGCAAGCTCGTGCGCGCACGCGAGAAGCGCCGCGAGGTTGACGCCGGCGGCGGCCGCACGCGCCCGCTGCACCTCGAGCGGCGCGCCACCGGTCGGAACGGCGGGCTCGCAAGCCGAATCGTACGCGGGGTCGCCCGTGGACTGGACGGCGAATTCGGGCACGACCTCGGCGACGGCACGCGCGGCGGCGCCCGACACGCGGAAAGCGCCGCACTCCCCCACCCGCTCGGCCAGGAGCGCGTCCGCCTGGTCGTAGGAGAGGCGAACCCGCGAGCGGATCACACTCGGGTAGAACGACGCCGCCCGCAGCCGGCCGGCGGCGTCGAGCGTCATGTCCACCGTGACGGCGAGGCGGTCCTCATCGGGCACGAGCGAGCAGAGGTCGTTCGAGAGGTGCTCGGGCAGCATGGGCAGCACGCGATCGGCGAGGTAGACCGAGGTGCCGCGGCGACGCGCCTCGAGATCGACCGCACTACCCCACGCCACGTAGTGCGAGACGTCCGCGATGTGCACGCCGAGCGAGAACCCGCCCGCGGCCGTCCGCTCGATCGAGATCGCGTCATCGAAGTCGCGCGCGTCGACCGGGTCGATCGTGAGCACAAATCGATCGCGCAGATCACGTCGGAGCGGGTCGGCGAGCGCCGCCTCGACGTCGAGGGTCTCGGCCGCGGCCGCGCGCTCAGCCTCCTCGGGATAGCCGTCCGCGAGGTCATAGCGCGCCATAACGCAGATGACCCCCAGGTCGGGTGCGTCGGAGCCGCCAAGGCGTCGCTCGATCGACACGACGCCTGACTCATAGCGCGTCGGATAGCTCTGGATGCGCGCGAGCACCACGTCGCCCTCGGCCACGCCGCAGGCCGCCGGCGACCCATCACCCGGCAGCACGAAGAACTCTGTTTTGAGCCGCGTGTCGAGGGGGCGAACCGCCCCGAGCGGCCCGGCGGGCGCGAAGGTGCCCACCACCGTGGCCGCCGCGCGGGAGACCACGCTCTCCACCACCGCACGCCGCTCGCCGCGCGGGCCGCGGTGCAGGCTCACGGCGACCGTGTCGCCGCCCATCACCTCGCGCAACCCGCGGCTCGTGATCCTGAACGACCCCTCGGCGGTCTCGACCATCGCGCCGTGCTCGACGAGGCGCACGACACCCGTCAGGCTCGGTCGGCGCACGCCGCGCGTCGGTTTGCGGTGCCCATTCTGTCTCCGCTTGCGCCCCACAGCGCCCTCCCTCGCGCGCAAAGCGGGCCAAGGGGCAGCACCCCTTGACCCGCCAGTCTCTCTCAGACCGCGCGTCCGCGCGGTCGCCGGCTCATACGGCCAGCCTCGTTGCATGATGCGGGGCGCGAGGCCCCGTCGCCGAAAGCGCCTTAGACCTTCAGGTAGCGCCGCATCGCGATCGCGGAGCCAAAGAGGCCGATCACCAGGCCCACCACGACAAGCGCGGCGTACGTGAGCAGGTAGACGTTGGTCGCCAGCGTGATGTTGAAGAGCGTTCCCAGCGACTGCTGTATCTGCGGCACGAGTATGTTGCGGAAGAGCTCGAGCACGCCGATCGCGAACAACGCTCCCAGCAGCGCCTGAAGCATGCCCTCGGCGATGAAGGGCCCGCGGATGAAGCCATTTGAGGCGCCCACGAGGCGCATGATCCCGATCTCACGTCGACGCGCGGTGATCGACAGGCGGATCGTGTTGTTGATGAAGATGAACGCGATGAAGGTGAGCAGCGCCACGAGCACCACCGCGGCGATGCGAATGTAGCGCGTGATCATGAAGAGGTTCGAGACCTCCTCCTGGCCGTACCGGACGCTCTCGTCCACGTCACCATCGTCGGCGATCGCGATGAAGTCCTCATCGGACTTGATCTGCTCGGCCATCTCGGCGACCTGCGACGAGTCTTCCATCTCCACCACGTAGGAGCGCGGCAGGGGGTTCTCGCCGTCGAGCGCTGAGAAGGTCTCCTCGGCGCTGCTGGACATGCTCATGAACTCCTCCGCGGCGTCGTCCTTGGACTTGAAGGTCACGTTGGCGACGTTGTCCCAGCTCGCAAGCTTCTCGCCGAAGGCCTCGACGTCCTCGTCGCTCGCGTCATCCGAGATGTAGACGTTGATGGTCACGTCGGACTCGATCTCACCGACGATCGAGGTCACCATCGCCGACCCCACGATGAACAAACCGATGATGAAGAGGGACAGGAAGATCGTGATGACCGCGCCGAGCGAGGTGGTGATGTTGCGGATGAAGTGGCTCCCCGCCTCGCGCAGAGAGTAGCCGATGTTGCTAGGCGCCATAGTTGCCGTAGCCTCCCCTCTCCTGGTCGCGGACGATGTGCCCGCTCTCGATCGCGATGACGCGGCGGTGCATGGAGTCGACCATCTCGCGATCGTGCGTGGCGACGATGACCGTGGTGCCCGTGCGGTTGATGCGCTCGAGCAGCTTCATGATGCCGAGCGAGATCGCCGGGTCGAGGTTGCCCGTGGGCTCGTCGCAGATGAGCAGCGGCGGGCGGTTGACCATGGCGCGCGCGACCGAGACGCGCTGCTGCTCGCCACCGGAGAGCTGATCGGGCATCGAGTCCATCTGGTCGGCGAGGCCCACGAGGCGAAGCACCTCGGGCACCTGCGTGCGGATGACCCCGCGCGGCTTGCCGATGCACTGCAGCACGAAGGCGACGTTCTCGTAGACCGTCTTGCCCGGCAGCAGCTTGAAGTCCTGGAACACCGTGCCGATCTGGCGGCGGAAGAACGGGATCTTGCGGTTCTTGATGCGCGTGAGATCCTGACCCGCGACGAGCACGCGGCCCGACGTGGGCTTGACGTCGCGCGTCATGGTGCGCAGCAGCGTGGACTTGCCGGAGCCGGAGTGCCCGACGACGAACACGAACTCGCCCGGGTAGATCGCGAGGTTGACGTCATCGAGGGCAGGCTTGTTGGGCTGCGCGGGATAGATCTTGGTCACGTGCTCCATGAGGATCACGGGCTCGGCGTCCGCCTGGCGCGACACAGGGCTCCGATCCTCATCGACCGGCGCGAACACCGTCGTGAAGTCCGCGCTCCGCAGGGCCTTGTCGAGGTCGGCGACCTCACCCTGCTGGTCCGCGGTCACCTCGGGCGCCGGCGGCTGCGCGGGGTCGGGCACGTTCAGCACGGGCGGGGCGAACGGATCGGGCACCGCGGAGATGTCAGGCGCCGGGGCGCTGTCCGTGACGGACGGCGCGGGCGTCGCGATGGTGACGCCAGCGCTCGCAAGAAACGCGCCCGTGTCGTCAGGAGACAGGCGGGGCGCGGTCTTCGGCGCCGTCTGCTCGGCTTCGGGGGCGTTCTCAGCGTCTGAGGAAAGCGCGAAATGGGACGCGGTCGAGGTGCCCTGAGGCGACGGCACCGCGCGGGACCCCTCCTCTTCGGGCTTACGGAAGTGGCTAGCCACACAAGCTCCTTCGTGTCGTGCGTTTCAGCTGCGGAAGCGGTTCCCATTGTAACAACGATCATGCGCGACCACAGAAGCGGCACACGGTGCACACGCAGGCACTATGATCAGAATAACCCCTGCTTGGAGCCGCGTCGCGGGCGCCGGGCAGGGGTCGGTTGGGCTGCGGGAGGACCGCAGGCGGCACGGGCGCCTTACCCACGCGGGCACCGGGCCGCGGACGCTGAGCCGCGGGCACTACGGACCTGGGCACGGCTCGCACACACAGGACACCCTGCCCGCACGCGAGCCCCCACACGGGACGGAACGGTGTCAGCGCATGAGCGGGGACTCGCGCGAGTCCCCGCATGGGGCGGAGCGGCGTCAGCGGTCGAGCAGCGCTCGCACGCGCGCGGCGATCGCGGGAGCGTCGAGGCCATAGCGCGCCAGCAGCTCGGCGGCCGAGCCCGACTGGCCGAACGTCGTCATGCCCATGCGCGCGACCTGCACCGGATGGCGCTCGGCCAGAAGCTCAGCCACGGCGGAGCCCATGCCACCGTAGATGCTGTGCTCCTCGACGGTGACCACGCGCCCCGTCTTGGCGGCGGAGGCGATGATCGTCTCCTCGTCAAGCGGCTTGACGCTCATCACGTCGACCACCTCGGCCGAGATGCCGGACGCGGCGAGCTCGTCGGCCGCCGCGAGCGCCTGGACCACCTCGACGCCGCAGGCCATGATCGACACGTCCGTGCCCGCGCGCAGCACGCGCGCGCACGGCAGGTCGCAGACGAAGTCATCGTCATAGACCGCGGGGAGCGGCTCGCGGCCGAGACGCACGTAGAAGGGACCGGGCGTCGTCGCGGCCAGGCGAATCGCCGCGCAGGCGCTCGCGTAGTCTGCCGGCACGAGCACGCGCATGCCGGGCAGCACGCGCATGAGCGCGATGTCCTCGAGCGCCTGATGGGTGGCGCCGTCGGGACCCACGGTGATGCCCGCGTGCGTGGGGCAGAGCTTCACGTCGAGACCGGAATCGCAAACGGTGTTCCTGATCTGCTCCCAGCAGCGCCCCGTGCCGAAGACCGCGAACGACCCGGTGAACACCGTGCGCCCCGTGAGCGCCAGGCCCGAGGCGACGCCGATCATGTTCTGCTCGGCGATGCCCACGTCGACCAGGCGGTCGGGATGGGCGGCGCCGAGCTTGTTGGTCGTGGTCGAGCCGCAGAGATCGGCGTCCACGGCCATGACGTCCAGGCCCTCGTCCACGAGCTTGACCAGGGTGTCGCCAAAGGCCGCGCGTGTTGCCTGCGCCATCGGTTACGCCTCCCTCACTGCGCGGGCGAGCGCCTCGCCCGCCGCGTCGATCTCAGCCAGCGCCGCCGCGGTCTGCTCGGCGGACGGCGCGCTGCCATGCCAGCTGCACTGGTCCTCCATGAAGGAGACGCCCTTTCCCTTAACGGTGGTGGCGACGATGCACGTGGGGCGGCCCTCCGTGGCGACCGCCTGCTCGAGCGCCGCGCGGAGACGCGCGACGTCGTGCCCGTCGGTGGCGATGACCTCCCACCCGAAGGCGCGGAACTTGTCCGCGACGGGCTCGATGCTGTTGACGTCGGTCACGCGCCCGTCGATCTGCAGGTTGTTGAGGTCCACGATGGCCGTGAGGTTGTCGAGCGCCTGGTTGCCGGCGAACATCGCGGCCTCCCAGTTCTCGCCCTCCTGCAGCTCGCCGTCGCCCAGCAGCACGAAGACGCGCTTGAGCGCGGAGCCGTCGCGCTGGGCGTCGAGCTTGAAGCCGAGCGCCATGCCGGCGCCCACCGAGAGCCCCTGGCCGAGCGAGCCCGTGCAGACCTCGACGCCCGGGCAGGCGTGGCGGTCGGGGTGGCCCTGGAGGCGGCTGTCCACCTGGCGCAGCGTCAGGATCTCATCGTGCGGGAGGTAGCCCAGCTGCACCAGCAGCGCGTAGAGCGCGGGCGCGGCGTGACCCTTGGAAAGGATGAAGCGGTCGCGGTCGGGGTTCTCGGGATCAGCCGGGTCCATGCCAAGGACGCCCGCGTAAAAGAGCGTCGCCATGATGTCGGTGGCCGAGAGCGAGCCGCCCGGATGCCCGGAGCCCGACGCCCCCAGCATCTCGATGATGTCACGCCGCATGCGGTTGGCGATGAGCGCGATCTCCCCGTCGCTTCGCACGGACGCCGTCCGTAATGCCTCAGTTGCCATGAACGTCCCTCTCTGGATCGGGCGTGGGCCATGTGCACCCATCATAGCAGCCCCGCTACGCGGAACAAGC
>CAZLGF010000051.1:4808-9413 GCA_964558955.1 uncultured Coriobacteriaceae bacterium | reverse complement strand
CGAAGATTGAGCTCGGCGAGGCATACCACACTTCGACTTGCCTCGCATTCGTTAGCACTATGTTGTCTCAGATTCGGACTTGGTATGCTGTAATATCAAGTTGGAGAAAGCGCGTCTGAGGAGTGCCCCATGAGAAAGCGTATTGTTACCGCTATCTGTCTCGTTGCCTTGCTCAGTCTTGTCGGTCTCGGGGGATGCAGCGCCGGCGCCTGTTACATCTGTGGCTCCGAGGGCGATACAAGCTCATATACTTTCCTTGCAACTGGATCAAGGGAGGCCCTGTGCACCAAATGCCTGGAGGACGCTTTGGGCAGTCCCGACAAGTGCGCGTGGTGCGAGGATGATGCCGACGGATTCTACGTTAATCTGCTTGAAATCCCCGTCTTCTCATGTCAGGACTGCTACGACGGGATTTAATCCAGGACTTTGCTAGGCACTAGGAACGAAGCGGGGAGGCCTGGGCACCTGGCCTCCCCGCTTAGGGGCAGCGTAATGCTGTCGTATATCCGAGCGCTGTGTTTAACCAGCTTGGGCAATTGTTGTCCGGCCGTCGCGCTGCCCGAGGCGCGGGCATAAGATCAACGGGTGCAGAGGCGGCCTTGCCACGGGTGCGGCGGAAGTTTTTTGACGTCGGCTGTGAGGCCCTTGACGCGATGAGGCTGACGGCCACGTGGTTGCGTACCCCCCATGCTGCCCGACGCGGCGCTCAGGGAGACGGTGGAGGAGTGCGAAGGCTTCCTCAGGTCAGCCTCTCCATACGGCACCGCCTCTGTGAGGTCATGGCGTCGATGTCGTTCTGCTCTGAGGTCGTCGGTAATGGCTGCCGCGTGGAGACGACGAGACGCGTGTGTCGGACTTTTATCACAAAATCATATCACTGTCAATGATGATTAAGAATCCTTGGATAATTCACGAGCTTATCATCTGAAAACTGATGTAGAGCGAGTGAATGGCGCTCGGCACCAGGTGAGCTTATGGGAGGGAAGGCCATGTATTGTCCGTCGTGCGGCCAGGAAAATCAGGATGGTGCGCGTTTTTGCACGGGATGCGGGAAAGAGCTCCCGGCTGCGTCTCGACCCGCATCAGATTCAGGGAATGCCCAGCCTGCTGCTTCCGTCGCGGCAGTTCCCATTGCGAACGGAACCATAAGGGGGGCGCAAGAAGGTTAAGACCCCGCTTGTTGTTGCTGTTGCAGTCGTAGCGCTTATCGCGATAGCGGCAGTGCTCCTGCTTAGCAACGGAGAAGGAGCCTCGTCGGTTGATGATTTAGCCGATGATCTTTTGGCTGCGACGCAGCAGGTAATCGATGACGGTGCGACCACGTCAGCAATTCATTCATACGGCGAAGCGCTGCTGGACATGCTGCCCAACGAGGTTGTGGACGCCCTCATCGACTCCGGTTTCTACGACGACCGGGACGAGATCGCCGATTATCTCGCCGAATTTTTTTGGTCGCCCGGCTCCTGGTCAATGAACGGAGCTGACTACCTGGAGGATATGCAACGTTATATATCTCTGTATGAGGATTCCCTTGATAGCGACTACGTCGAGTCGTTGAATGAGGCATTCCAAGATGACCTCGGTCTCGATCTTGAGGTTGAGGAAGCGTGCAAAATCGAATTGAATGTGGTCTACAACCCCACGGAAGATACGCCAACACTTGGCACACTCTTGTTCTCAGTAGACTTTGCTGGCATTGAGATTGATGGTCGATGGCATCTGTGGGCGGCGGAATAGGGAGTTAGAAGTAAAGGGTTTTCGCAGGTAATGTCACGGCATAGGGTCTGCGGCGGCCATTCTCTGACGGCCATGTCAGCTCCCGTTTTCTGGCGGATAGAAGGGGGCTGGGCGTCGACGCGGCGGGCGTTGATCGATTTGGTGATAGAAAAGGGACTGCCCTCGGTAGGAGGAGAAGATGTTCTGCAGGAAGTGCGGCAGCGAGATTCCCGATGGTGTGAGGTTCTGCGCGAAGTGCAGGGAACCCGTTCAGGGGATGGGCGTGACCGAGGGGGCTGGTCCGACGGCCGAGGGGCCGACGGCTGAGGTGCCTGGTGTGTTGGAGCTGGCGTCCCCCCGCCGCTCCAAGGTCGCGCCGCAGGATGCTAGTTGCCATCATTGTCGTCATGGTCGTGCTCGCTCTAGCAGGGGTTGTCGCGTTCGTGACGCTTGGCGGCGCAGGCGCCGTCGGCGCCATCACGAGCATCTTCGGCTCGGACGACCCCGTCACGGTGACGCGCGCCGCGCGAATCATACCGGTCTCGTCGGAGGGCACCCCCCTTGAGCGCTACGTCGTGCGCATCAGGAGCGCTGTCGACGAGCAGGGCGATGATATCGATTTGGGCGACCTCTCGGAGGAACTTAAGGTCTCCGACTCCGACGGCTTCGCCATGCGGGACCTCGACTCCGGCCTCCCCGAGGGGACCTACGTCCTCGAGATCGACGATGGCGAGGAGACGCTGGTCACGCCCCCCGTCGTCGTCGATGAGGAGCTGGGTACATCGAAAGAGGTCGCGATCGAGCTGGCCGCCGACTCGCAGGATGACGGTCAGGACGACGAGGAGGGCGAGGACAACGGTCTGACCATATTGAGGGACGTGACATATGCGTATGAGAACGACGATGGATACGACGCCTATTTCAAAGTTAGCCAGGATGGCGACGCGAGCCTCCAGTACTATGCGCCAGGGATATCCGCGACCATAGAGGATTTTTACTTTCCTTGGGACGATGCGGAGACCAGCTATGAACTCGAGGGTGCGAGGAGCGGATACGAGTTCGAGCTTACCTTCACTCCCGCCGGTTCCGACTGCGTCCGGATTTCTGTTGTGTGCCAGCAGCCATACTATGCTTGGGAAGGAATGCGGGAGGGAGAGTCAACTTGGTCGGACGCCGTCTTCGAGGTGGTGGACGAGGGCAATCCTCTAAGTGACTTTGAGTCCATACCCGCCGATGCCGTTGAGTTCAACAACCATTATTACTGTCTCTTTGAATTGGACGCAATTGGAGACTGGGACTCGGCTCGTGAGTATTGCGAGGAGCTAGGCGGTCACTTGGCAACCATTACATCACAAGAAGAGAATTCTTTTCTCTATGAATATATCCGAGAGTGTGGTTATGAAAGTGCCTACTTTGGTCTCACCAGAGGAGAAGAAGGAACGTGGTGTTGGTGCACCGGAGAGCTTGTCGATTATACAAATTGGGCAAACGGTGAGCCAAACAACGAGAGCGGCGATGAAGACTATGGCATGTTTTATTACAAATATACCGACGGAAAATGGAACGACGGCGATTTCGGTGGGAGCACCCAAAAAGGCGGGACAGCTTTTATTTGTGAATGGGAAAAATAATAAACCGCCACTGTCGAGTTCGTTTCTAACAGTGAAATTGTTTTGTTGAGGAGGAGCAGACCGGAACACGGGCCTGTTCGGTCTGCGGAGAGCCGGCGGATGAGGGAATCTCTTCTGTGGGATGTGCGGTGCACGTCTTGAATAACGGGATGGTCGAGGTCTCAGCACAGCGCCTGATGCATGGAGAGTAAACCCCAACAATGTTAGTGTTTCGCGTCGTGTAGACCAGCTTGTCGCGGGAACTCGCCGAGAAGATTTATCCCCATGCGGTCTTGAAGCGTGTTGAGAAGGACGCCATTCTCGTGCGGATGAGCGAGTGCATTCACGCTGTGTCCTTTCTTGTGGACGGCTGCATCGGAACCTACATGCTTGATGAAAATGGGAATGAGTTGACTGATTGCATCCAGAATAAGCAGGGTGTCATTATCGTTCCGAGTGTTGAGTTTGATGAGCCGTCACCCTTCAATGTGGTGGCTCTTAAAGATTCGACTCTTTACTCGGTTGACATGTCTCTCGTGCGACAGCTGATGAAGTCTGACGAAAATGCGTTACGTTTCTACGCTCGTGAAGTTTCGAAGGCGTGGAAACAGCGCCGGGAAGTTCGATACGCGACGCTCAATAAAAGTGCGATAAAGCGTTATGAGTGGTTTCTTAATGCGTGCCCTGGGATAGAAGGAAGCGTGTCAAGTTCCCACATCGCGTCGTTTCTCGGAATGGATGTAACCACCCTGTCACGAACTCGTTCCGCACACAGACAGAAATGATTTTTCTAGCCACTCCTCTGCGACTTGTCAATAGCCGGCACTGATGTCTTGGTCGACAGTGCCGACGGTACTTGGGCTGGGATATGCCATTGCAGGGACTTGACATATTCGGAGTTTGTGGGCGACTAGAGTACCAGGCTATAAGAAGGGGCCTCGCCATGTTGTGCTGCTGGAACTGCGGAAAACAGATTGTCGGGTACTTCTCGCCATGTGGTTCCTCCCGTCCTCTCGGGTGCATGGCGGGAGAAGCCGTGGCGGGAGCGGTGCCGGAAGGGGATATCGTCGGAGTCGAAAGGAAATGAAGGCTATTGAGGAAAACGGTGCCGAATCGGATATATCAGACGTGCCGAAGCGTGCAACTACTCGTCCCTCAAGAAGCCCGTCCCGGATGCGTGCGATCATTTGCGTCGTCCTCGCCGTTTTGCGCTTGGCTCTCCATCGAAAACAGCCGCCGCAGCTTACACTATGGGGAGGGTGTCAAACGAAAGGGTGAC
>CAZLGF010000051.1:0-4708 GCA_964558955.1 uncultured Coriobacteriaceae bacterium | reverse complement strand
CGAAAACAGCCGCCGCAGCTTACACTATGGGGAGGGTGTCAAACGAAAGGGTGACCGAGATGACGGTGTTGGACAAGCTCGAGTACGCGGCGCGCGGCATGGGCGACTTCACCAGCGCTGAATCGAGTGTCGCCTCGTTCATTCTGGACCATGCGGATGACGTGATCCGCGGCTCGATCGCGGATCTCGCCGAGCGAAGCTATAGCTCCAACGCGACCATCATCCGTCTGTGCCGCAAGGTGGGGGTCAGCGGTTTTCGCGAGTTCAAGGTGGTCTTTGCCAGCGATCTCGAGCGCCGGCGGACGGAATACATCCCCGTCGATCTGAACCTGCCCTTTACGCCGTCGGATGATGTCGAGGACATCGCCGCGAGCATTGCCGCGCTCAGCAAGATGGCGATCGATGCAACCTACGCCGCACTCTCGATGGACGATGTCGAGAAGACGGCGCATTGGATTCACGACGCCCGAAGCGTCATGCTGTTCGCAACCGGCGATACCGGTATATCGGCCGAGGCCTTTGCGAGCCTGCTGCTCAAGATCGGCATCAGGGCAACCATCGCAGGTGATTACGGGGAGTACCTTGCTGCCGCATACACGGCGGGTCCAGACGATGTCGCGCTGATCGTGACCTATTCAGGTGGTCTACTCGATATAGAGCAGATTCCCCACAGCGTTGCCGTTCTGCACGAGCGTGGGTGCAAGGTGGTCTACATCTCATCGCAGGCGCTCTCCGGGCTGCGGCCCGATATCTTCCTGCAGCTTCCCGCACGCGAGCGTCCCTCGGGCAAAATGGCGACCTTTTACTCTCAAGCGTGCGTTCGTTACCTCTTCAACTGCCTGTACAGCGTGATCTTCTCCTTCGACTACGAGCGCAACATCGCTGCCAAATACCTGATCGATGCGAAAGAGCGCCCTAAGCGGGACTAAAAGTTCAATCTCTCGTTCTCGTGCCTCGCTTTTTTCGGACCTCCGTTCCGGTCTGCTGCCGCGAGACGGCACGACGTGGTCGCACACAGGATAATCGGCATCGAAGCGACAAACATGGCCAGCGAGCACACGGTATTCCTGGCCAGACAAAGGAACGGAGGAGATGGTGGACAAGAACAAGCAAATCGCGACTGACGTGCTTGAAGCCGTTGGAGGCAAAGAGAACGTCAAGACGGCGGTGCACTGCATGTCGCGCCTGCGTCTTCAGCTCAAGGACGCCTCACGGTGCAAGGACGACGAGGCGCTCAAGGCGATCGACGGCGTGCTGGGCGTGAACCACGTGGGAGAGCAGCTGCAGGTCATCATCGGCCCCAACGTCGACGAGGTCTATCGCAACTTCTGCTCGCTTTCCGGCCTGGATGAGCAGGAGGCGGTCCCGGAGGATCTCGATGGCGATCTTCCCAAGGGCAAGCTGACCTTGAAGCAGTTCGGGCTCAACACGCTCGACTATCTGACCGGATCCATCTCGCCGATTCTTCCGGCGCTCATGGTTGCCGGCCTCTTCAAGACGCTCCAGGTTATCCTGGGCTCGACGCTGCTGAACGTCATCGCCGAGACCGACGATCTCTATATCCTGTGCGACATGGTGTTCAACGCCGTGTTCTACTTCCTGCCGGTCTATCTGGGCTTCACGACCGCGCGCAAGCTGGGCGTCACGCAGGTGCTTGGCGTCATGATCGCCTGCATCATGCTCGTCCCCAGCTTCGTTGAGATGGCGGAGAACGGCGACTCCTTCTCGGTTTACGGCATCCCCTGCTCGGTGGTGACGTACTCGCAGACGATCCTGCCCATCCTGCTGTCCGTGTGGGCCATGAGCTTCGTTGAGCGTTTCTTCAACCGGCTGTTCCCCGACATGCTCAAGACGACGTTCGCCCCGTTCTGCACCATCGCGGTCATGCTGCCCGTCTCCCTGTGCCTGCTCGGCCCCATTGGCTCGTGGGCCGGCACGCTCATCGGCGATGTATTCTTTGCAGCGGGTAACGCCGGCGGCATCATCTCGGTGCTCGCGGTCGGCATCCTGACGGCGCTCCAGCCCTTCCTCGTGGTCACCGGCATGCACCAGGTGCTTACCACGCTTGGTCTGGCAACGCTTACCGCCAACGGCTTCGAGTCGTTCGTGCTCATCGCGAACCTCCTCTCCAACTTCGCCGTGTGGGCCGTCGGCCTCGCCGCGTTCCTGCGCTTCAAGGACGCCAAGACCAAGGCGACGGGTCTGAGCTGCGCCTTCTCCGGCGTCGTGGGCGGCCTGACCGAGCCGACGCTCTACGGCATCCTCCTGCGCTATCCGCGCGCCTTCGCGGGAACCGCCGTGGGCGGCCTGTGCGCCGGCCTCATCTGCGGCATATTCGGCGTCGGGTACTACAACCTCGGCGCGAGCTCCATCCTGTGCCTGCTGTCCTTCATCGCGCCGGATGGTGGTTCGAACTTCATCTTCGCTTGCATCGCCGGCGCCGTTGGCTTTGCGGTGAGCCTCGTGGTGACGTACTTCGTCGGCTTCTCGAAGAAGGACGTTGAGGATGCTCTTGCGGCTGAGCGGGCTGCATAAAGCGTGCATCAATGCCGGGCGCATGGTTGTTGCCATGCGTCCGGCGTACTATGTAGACAGGTGCTCGCCCGATAGCAGACATCGTGCGACACGGTGGTCCGTTGTTTGGTGGTAGGAGGAGGACTTCATGAAGCTTGGTGTGGTGGGAACAGGCATGATCGCGAAGGTCGTCGTGCCGCATCTGGGAGCCTGGGGGTGCCCCGTCACGGCGGTGGCGGCTACGCCGGACACGCTTGACGAGGCGCATGACCTCGCTGACCCCTATGGAGCAGCCGTCTTCTCCTCCTATGACGAGATGCTTGAAGATGGCGACATCGATACGGCCTATCTCGCCGTCCCCAATTTCCTGCATTGCAGCTTCGCGCTCCAGGCGCTCGAGGCGGGCAAGCACGTGATTGTGGAGAAGCCCCTTGCGAGCAATGCCGCGGAGGCGGAGCGCATCGCTCGGGCGGCGCGTGAGCGCGGGTTGTTGGTGTATGAGGCCATCTCGACGCTCTACCTGCCCAACTATGATCGCATCAAGGCGCTGCTGCCGCGCATCGGGTCCATCAAGATCGTGAGCATGAACTACAGCCAGTACAGCAGCCGCTACGATGCGTTCCGCGCGGGCGAGGTGCTTCCGGCGTTCGATCCTGCCAAGGCGGGCGGCGCCCTCATGGACCTGGGGCTCTACAACATGCAGTACCTTCTGGGGCTGTTCGGCGCGCCCGAGCGCTTGAGCTACGCGGCCAACGTGGAGCGCGGCATCGATACCTCGGGTGTCGTCACGCTCGACTACGGCTCGTTCCAGGCGGTCGCGATCTGCGCGAAGGACTGCGCCGCGCCGACGCAGAACGTCATCCAGGGCAGCGACGGCTATATTCTGCAGACCACGCCGGCCAACAACTGCGGTGCGGTGACCTTGCATTTGAATGATGGCACCGAGGAGCACTACGACGACAACCCCGATCTGCAGTGGGAGAGCGAGTTCCGCGCCTTCGCGGCGGGCATCGACAGCCTTGACCGGACGGGCTGCTACGAAATGCTCGATCACAGCCTCGCCGTCGCGCACGCGCTCTATGACGCGCGTCAGTCGGCTGGCGTGGTGTTCCCCATGGACGAGGCCTAGAGCATGGATGGGGCGGTGACGGAGCGCGCGCTTGACGCGGGCGCCCTCGCGGTGCTGGAGGCGCAGGAGCAAGCGCTCGCATATCCCGCGTCCTTTGGCGCGGCCGATGCGCTTGAGTTGGGATGCGCGATCGCGCGGCGTGCGTGGGAATACGATCGCGGGGTGACCGTCGAGATCGTGCGCGCCTGCGACGGCATGCAGCTTTTTGTCTGGTCGATGGATGACAAGGCGCCGCGCAACTTCACCTTCACGGCGGGGAAGCGCAAGGTGACCGAGGCATGCGGCCATGCAAGCCTGTGGGCGGCCGTTGACCATGCCGTCAGGGGCGGGAGCGCCGAGTTGATGGACGGCGCCGCAGGATATTGCCCCTCAGGCGGGGCGTTCCCCCTGCGCGCGGGCGATGCGCTCGTGGCAACGGTCGCGGTGAGCGGCCTTCATGAGGGCAAAGACCATGAGCTCGTGGTGCGGGGGCTGTGCGATGCGCGGGGGCTCACCTATGGGTCAGATGTTCCCGTGTACGACTATCCAGCCTGGTAGCACGCCATTACGATAGGTATCAAACCGTATGTGAGGAAGGGATACAGCAATGAAGTTCACCTCGATCATGCACGTCGCGTTCTTCACTGACCAGCTCGACGCGATGCGCGACTTCTACGTCAACGTGCTCGGCGGCGAGCTCAAGATCGCCACGCGCGCCAAGGTCTACCTCGACCGGCCCGAGAGCTCCTTCCACGCCATGGCGCTCGAGGATCCCGAGAAGGTCATCATCACCTACATCGAGCTCGCGCCCGGGCAGTTCATCGAGCTCTTCCCCAAGTCTGAGGGGCAGGGGCCGGCGGCCGGGTTCAACGAGAACCTGGGCTACTCGCACTTCGCCCTGCTCGTCGACGACATCTTCGCCGCGCGCGAGGAGCTCGAGGGACGCGGGCTCGTCTTCGACACCGAGATCTCCAAGGGCCCGTCCGAGACCTACCAGATGTGGGCGCACGACCCGGATGGCAACAAGTTCGAGGTCATGCAGTTCACCGAGAAGTCCTACCAGGTCGTCGGCAACATCATGGAGTA
>CAZLGF010000050.1:0-9466 GCA_964558955.1 uncultured Coriobacteriaceae bacterium | reverse complement strand
GCCGCCTTGGTGCGCTGGGCCGCGTTGATCTGGTTCATGGAGTCCTCGACCTCGGCGGGCAGCGCGATCTTGGTGATGAGCGTCGAGACGAGCGTGAAGCCGTAGGCGGCCATCTGCTCGGACACGGTGGCGTTCACGTCCTGCGCGATGTCGTCCTTCTTGGCGAAGACCTCGTCGAGCGTGTACACGGGGATCGACGAGCGCAGCGCGTCGGTGATGAAGTCGCGCATCTGGGCAACCGGCTGCTGGAGCATGTAGTAGCTCTTGTAGATGCCCGAGTCGGCCGGGCCGTTGCCCATCTCATAGCTCACGTGGTACTGAGCCGAGACCTCGAGCCCGATGGTCACGTTGTCCTCGGTCTTGGCGTCGATGTCGAAACCGTTCTTCATGGTGCGCAGGCTCACCGTGGCGGCCTTGCGGTCGATGATCGGGAGCTTGGCGTGAAAGCCCGCCCCCACGATGCGATGGAACTTGCCGAGGCGCTCGATGATCACCGCGTGCTGCTGCTTCACCACGAAGAGCGCATCAGACAGCACGCAGATGACGACGAGCGCGATCACGACGAGCGCGATCACGTTCACGAACATGGACAGAATCATGGCCACGGCCTCCTTTGGTCGTTGGTCGGTTCTTCTTTAGGATACGCGATCATCCGCTCGCGCGTCCTCACCCCTCAATCGCGTCGATCGCCTGGATGAACGCCGAGCGCAGCCCCGCGCGCTCGAGCGCGGCGACGCCTCGGATGGTGGTGCCGCCCGGCGAGCACACGGCGTCCTTCATCGCGCCGGGATGCTGGCCGGTCGCCAGCTGCAGCTTGGCCGTGCCCGCCACGGTCTGGCTCACCATCTCGTACGCGGCGGCGCGGGGAATGCCGTGCTTGACGGCGGCGTCAGCCAGAGACTCGATCACCATCGCCACGAAGGCCGGCGAGCACCCGCCGATCGTCCCCGCGACCGACAGCAGGCGGCTCTCCACCTCCACCTGCGTCCCGAGCGCGTCGAGGAGCTCGCCCACCTGGGCGCGCTCCTCATGCGTGAGGGTGTGCGTCGCCTCGCAGGCGATGACGCCCTCGCCGATGGCGACCGGCGTGTTGGGCACGGTCGAGAGATGGCGCGTGCCCGGCAGGAGGCGCTCATAATCGGCGCTGGACCATCCGGCCGCGACCGAGAGCACGGGCTTGTCGGCGAGCTCGTACGCGAGCGGCGCGAGCACCTCCTCGATGAGGTGCGGCTTGATCGCGATGACCACGAGATCAGACGTGCGCACCAGCTCGAGGGCGTCGGCGCAGGAGCGCATGCCGCGCGCGTCGGTGCGTGCGCGCAGCGCGTCATACCGGCGCGCACAGGCGACGAGATGATCAGCGGGAACGGCGCCCGAGGCGATCCAGCCATCCGCCATCGCGGACGCCATGTTGCCGAAGCCGATGAAGCCGATCACGGGCACGGTGGTCATACGTCTCATCCCTTCATACGAGCGGCCGAGCGAAAACGGTCGAGCGCAGGCAATCGCGACGCCTCAAGGTGATGGGCTCTGCTCTGAGCGCTGGTAGGGGCGGTGGGACTCGAACCCACAATCCTGACGGCCAAAGATTTTAAGTCTCCTGCGTATGCCAATTCCGCCACGCCCCCACGCAGGACAGTCTATCAGAGAAGGGCCGGTGAGCCGCGCTTGGGCCGGGGCGTCACTTGATGGCGCAGACCAAGCTGGCGCAACGTCCCCCAGGGCGCTCACGAGGGTCGTACGCTGTGGTATCTTGACGGGGATAGAGAGCAAGAGATCAACGGCGGACGCAGCGCGGAAGCCGCATGAAGGGTTCTGCGCGTCGCGGCGCAGCTATGCGCGCGGCTCGCCGATCCGACCGTGCTCCGGAAAGGGGTAACCGATGAAGAAGATCGTTCTGGCATGCGGCGCGGGGGTTGCCACCTCGTCAGCCGTCGCCAAGAAGGTGGGCAGTCTGCTCGATGCGCACGGGCTCGCAGGCGCCTATGAGATCGTCCAGTGCGCGATTCCCGACGCCAAGAGCGCCTGCGAGGATGCCGACCTGCTCATCGCGACCACCGTCGCGCCCGAGGGCATCACCTGCCCCTACGTCAACGGCGTGCCCTTCCTCACGGGCATCGGCCGCGCGACAGCCGAGCAGAGCGTGCTCGACCTGCTCGCAAACTGACGACGAGGCGCGCCCGGCGGCGGGGCGCGTCACCGCGTCGCCCGGACGCCCGTCGCGGCCGAGCCCCATCGCTTGTTGGCGCGCACGCGGTGAACTTCCCCTTGCGCAGACCATGCGGCTGAGATATTATGTTTCCTGCTTTCGACCTCGGTTGAAGCAACGCGGGCGTGGCGGAATTGGCAGACGCGTATGGTTCAGGTCCATATGAGCTCCGGCTCGTGAAGGTTCAAGTCCTTTCGCCCGCACCACCGATGGTTAACGGCCCCGGCAACGGGGCCGTTTTTCATGCCGGTCACTCCCCGCGCGACAGCACCGGCGTCCACCCGATGACCGGATCAAGCCCCGCACAAGCCTCAGCGACGGTGTAAGCCACGCCTGCGAGCAGGCTGCTCTCGCTCACCGTCACCTCGCCGTACCCGCCTGCGCGCATGAGCTCGCGCATGATGAGCGACCCGGCGACCATCATCGGGGCGCGCTGGGGCTGAACCCCCTTGAGCTGGGCGATCTCCTCAATCGTCAGCGTCTTCATGCGATCGAGCTGGCGCGCGACCTCCTCGATGCTCAGCCGGCGCAGATGCACGAACGACGAATCGTAGGGCTCCAGCTCATGCGTCATGGCCACGAGCGTCGTGGCCGACCCTCCCACCGAGACGAGTCGCTCGGGAAGGCTGGCGCAGGCGCGCCAGTACGCGGCGAACTGCTCATGCACCCACGCGGATGCCGCCGCGAGCTCCGCATCGCGCGGCGGGCTCGCCGTGAAGTAGCGATCACTCAGGCGCCGACACCCCACGTTGAGCGACTCGACCGTCTCGAGCAAGAGTTGGGGCGTCGCGGGATCGTATGCGCCCGTGACGATCTCGGTCGATCCGCCACCGGGATCGGCCACCGCGATGCGCTCACCGGGAAAGTCATGCGCCACGCCATAAAACGTCAGCCGCGCCTCGACCGTGCCGGGAATCACCTGCGGCACGAGCCCGAGCGCGCGAAGCGCATCGAGCAGCTCCTCCGCGTTGTCCGCATCGCGGGCGGCACTCGTGAGGGTGACGCAGGTCAGCTCAGCCTCAAACGCGCGTGCCTCCTCGACGAAGGCGCGGCACGCGACGACCACGCGCTCGATGGCCTCCGCCTGGAAGCGCCCGGTCGCGTCGACCCCCTGGCCCATATCGGTGATGACGGAGTGCCTCTGTGCGACCGACAGCGCGCCGCCGTACGCACAAACCAGTGAGAGCCGTGACGAGACGGTTCCGAGATCGATCGCCGCGATGCGCACGTCCGCGCCCTGAGCAGCCCTCGTCATCACGCCGAATCCCGCGCCTCTCCCTTACGCGCCGCTCGACACGATGGTCTGCCCATCGACGCCCTCGAAGAAGAAGATCCGGTCGAGCATCTTGATGTACCAAGGCGAGTCCTCGACCACGGCCGCCTCAGCAGCCGCGACCTCAGCGGAGGTGGTAGGAGTCGCGTCCTCGTCATCCTCGTCCGTGGCGTCTGCGTCGTCCGTCTCATCCGCCTCATCATCGGATGCCGCGTCCTTATCCGTCGAAGCGTCCGTATCGTCGCTCGCATCGCTCTCGTCCGTGGCGTCCTCCTCGAGCCCGACCACGTTGATCGACTGCTCGCCCGGCATCACGAGGCCGAGGCTCTCCCGCGCGGTCTCCTCGATGCCCGACACCGAGAGGAGCTTGTCGACATCGGCCTGCAGGCTCTCGTTGTACGCCTCGCGGATCGCGAGCTGGCGCGTGAGGATGTCGCCCGACCGGTACGCCACGTACCAGTCGCGCACGGGAAGGTAGATGCTGACCGCGGCTATGATCACCACGGCCGCGTAGAACGCGAAGCGCCAGGGGCCCGTGATGAACGCATACACCGTGCGCACGAAGCGGTTGTCGCTCGCGTACTTCATGAAGTTGGTGCGGGCGGTCCGTGTGCTGCGCCCGTCCTTCGCGCGACCAGGGGCCGGCGTGCGCGCGGCACGGCCGCGTGAGGACTCCGCGGCACCCGTCCGCTCGGCGCGCGCCCTCCGGTGATCAGACTTCGCCGCGGCGCGCGGTGCCCCGCCGTCAGCCACCACGAAGCGCGCGGCCGAGAGATTGGCCGTCGCGCCGGGATCGGCTGCGGAATGCCGACGGGATGCGCGCGTACGCGCGAAGTTGTTCTGAGAATCGTTCATGGGCGCCTTGTGTGTTTGGGGTGTGAGTGCGCTGGCCTCATTATGCCACGGGCGCGGCGACGCTCCCGCGCGATTCTGAGCTGACACAAGAAAGCCGGCCGCGCGCACCCTTTGGCGACGCGCGGCCGGCTCATACTGCCACGTCCTTGAGGCGCAGCTCAGAGGACGCGTGATACCCGCTTGTTAGCGCAGGTTGTAGAAGGCGTCGCGACCCGCGTACTCAGCCGAGGTGAACAGCCCGTCCTCGATGCGGATGAGCTGGTTGTACTTGGCGATGCGGTCGGAGCGGCAGGGCGCGCCCGTCTTGATCTGGCCGGCGTTGGTGGCGACGGCCAGGTCGGCGATCGTGGAGTCCTCGGTCTCGCCGGAGCGGTGGGACACAATGCAGGCGTAGCCGGCCTTCTTGGCCATCTCGATGGCCTCGAGGGACTCGGTGAGGGTGCCGATCTGGTTGACCTTGACGAGGATGGCGTTGGCGGCGCCGAGCTCGATGCCCTTCTTGAGGCGCTCGGTGTTGGTGACGAAGAGGTCGTCGCCCACGAGCTGGACCTTCTTGCCCAGGCGCTCGGTGAGCTTGACCCAGCCGTCCCAGTCCTCCTCGGCCAGGCCGTCCTCGATGGAGATGATGGGGTACTTGTCGACCAGCGCGGCCCAGTAGTCGATCATCTCGTCGGTGGTGAGCTCGCGACCCTCGCCTGCGAGGACGTAGACGCCGCGCTCGGCGTCGTAGCACTCGGTGGTGGCGGGGTCCATGGCGATCATGAAGTCCTCGCCGGGCTTGTAGCCCGCGGCCTCGATGGCCTTGACGATGTACTCCAGCGGCTCCTCGTTGTTCTTGAGGTCGGGAGCGAAACCGCCCTCGTCACCCACGCCCGTGCTGTGGCCGGACTCCTTGAGGACGCTCTTGAGGGTGTGGTAGACCTCAGCGCACCAGCGCAGGCCCTCGGTGAAGGAGGGCGCGCCGACGGGCATGATCATGAACTCCTGGAAGTCGACGTTGTTGTCGGCGTGCACGCCGCCGTTGAGGATGTTCATCATGGGCGTGGGGAGCAGGTGGCCGTTCACGCCGCCCAGGTAGCTGAAGAGCTCGAGATCGGCGGACTGAGCGGCGGCGCGGGCCACGGCGAGCGACACGCCGAGGATCGCGTTGGCGCCGAGGTTGCCCTTGTTGGGGGTGCCGTCGGCCGCGATGAGCGCGGCGTCGACCGCGCGCTGGTCGAAGGCGTCCATGCCGATGACCGCGTCCGCGCACTCCTTGTTGACGTGGTCGACGGCCTTGGTCACGCCCTTGCCCAGGTAGCGACCCTTGTCACCGTCGCGCAGCTCGACAGCCTCGAACGCGCCGGTCGAGGCGCCGGAGGGAACCATGGCGCGGCCGAACGACCCGTCGTCGAGGACGACCTCGACCTCGACCGTCGGGTTACCGCGCGAATCGAGGACCTCGCGACCGTAGACGTCCAGAATCTCACTCATGCTGTCTTCCTTTCCATGTCGGACACCGGCAACCCGCGGCGCGGGTTAGCCTCAACAAACTCTGCCTATTATGCCCGACTCCCTGGACGAGAACCCGCTCGTTGGGGAAATCGTCATGAAAGATCAGCGCGACAGCTCGCGCGCATCCGGCGGCCACAAAAGCTGGCCTCATGTACGCCCATCGACGCCGGGGCGCGCCGTACGGGCGGCCCCGACGATGGTCTCACTCGGCCGCCTTGACCTCGTCCCAAATGCGGTTGAGCTCCTCGGTGGAGAGATCCTCGACCGAGGCCCCCTCCTGCCAGGCGCGCTCCTCGAGCAGCTCCCACCGGCGGCGGAACTTCGCGGTCGACGCGCGCAGCGCCCCCTCGGCATCGAAGCCCTCCTTGCGCGCCACGTTGACGAGCGCGAAGAGGATGTCGCCGAACTCCATCTCGCGCGCCGCGCTGCCCGGCTTCTCAGCTTGGAACTCGTTGAGCTCGGACGCGACCTGCGCCCACACGTCCTCGACCGTGTCCCAGTCGAAGCCCGCCTTCGCCGCGCGCTTCGAGACCTTCTGGGCCTGCATGAGCGCAGGGAACGAGACGGGCACGCTCTCGAGGATCCCCGCCGGACGCGGCTGCTCTCCAGGGGCTGTCTCCGCCTGCTCGGCGCGCTCCTCGCGCTTCACCTCATCCCAGATGTCGAGCACCTCGGCCCCGTCATGCGCGGCCTCATGGGTTCCGAACACATGCGGGTGCCGCCGAATGAGCTTCTCGTTGAGCTCGCGGACCACGTCGTCGATCGTGAACTCGTGCGCGTCGGCGGCGATCTGCGCGTGCAGCATCACCTGCATGAGCACGTCGCCGAGCTCCTCGCGCAGGTGGGCCGTGTCGCCCGACTCGATGCAGTCGGCCGCCTCGTACGCCTCCTCGATCATGTTCGACGCGATGGACTCGTGCGTCTGCTCGCGATCCCACGGGCATCCGTCGTACTGACGCAAGCGCCAGACGGTCTCGGTCAAGGCGTCAAACGAGTCGCGCGCGTCGGCGCGGGTGGTCTCATCGCGGTGCGGCTTCTTGAGAAGGCCGCCAAATCGATCAAGCATGCTGATCCCCTCTCGCTCCTCAGCGGTCCGCCGCGTCCGCGCCCGCGCCCTCGTCCTCAAGAACTACGTGGCGGAAGGCCTCGGCGAGCGGCAGGCCGCTCTCGTACACACCGTAGCTGTGCGTGCCGTCCTTGGGGATGGAGACGCTCCCGGGATTGAAGGCCCACACGTCCGGACGGCCCGGCACCGGCTCGCTCACCTTGATGTGCGTGTGGCCGTAGAGCAGGGCGGAATCCGCGGGAAGCTGCGGCAGGTTGTCGACGCTGTTGTGAAAGCCCGCGCCGAAGACGTGCCCGTGCGTGAGAAAGAGCGTGCGTCCCGCATCGTCCACGAAGGTGCTGTAATCGGCCATGCAGGGCGCGTCGAGAACCATCTGGTCGACCTCGGCCTCGCAGTTGCCGCGCACCGCCACGAGCCGCCCAGTCGCCGCGAGCGCGTTGAGCGCGGGGATCACCCGCTTGGGCGCGTAATCACGCGGCAGGTCGTTGCGGGGCCCGTGGTACAGGAGGTCGCCGAGCAGCAGAATGCGATCGGGCGCCTCGGCGTCGATCGCGGCCATGAGCCGGTCCATCCAAAAGGCGGACCCATGGATATCCGAAGCGATGAGGATCTTCATGGAACCCTTTCTCACGCGGGGAGCGTCTGCCCCATGGTACCCGCTCGCGAGAAGCCGTGACACGACAAGGCGGCGGACCAGGAGCGCTCCCGGTCCGCCGCCCACACGCGCGCAGATACGCCGAGTCCGTTAGATGAGCCCCTCGCAGAGCGCGAGCGCCTCCTCGTCGGCCACCACGACCACGTTGGTGTGGAGCTGGAGGATCGACGCCGGGCAGGTCGGCGTGACCGGGCCAAAGCACATGTCGTGCACGGCCTGCGCCTTGGCGGGGCCGTTGGCCACCACCAGGATCATCCGCGCGTACATGATGGTCTGCACGCCCATGGTGTAGGCCTGGCGCGGCACGTCCTCGATGCGGTCGAAGAGGCGGCTGTTCGCCTGGATGGTCGACTCCGTGAGGTCGACGCAGTGGGTGCCCTTCGAGAAGTGGTCGTCGGGCTCGTTGAACCCGATGTGGCCGTTGTTGCCGATGCCGAGGAGCTGCAGGTCGGGATAGCCGGCCGCGGCCACGATCTGATCGTAGGTCGCGCAGGCCTCCGCGGCGTCGGGGTTGGAGCCGTCGGGCACATGAGTGTTGGCCTGGTCGATGTTGATGTGATCGAAGAAGTTCTCGCGCATGAAGAAGTGGTAGCTCTGCGGATCGTCATGGGAAAGACCGCGGTACTCATCGAGGTTATAGGTCGAAACCTGCGAGAAGTCGCAGTCGCCCTTCTTGTTCCACTCGATGAGCTGCTGATAGGTGCCGATCGGCGTGGAGCCGGTGGCGAGGCCAAGCACGCTGTTGGGCTTGAGAATCACCTGGGCAGAGATGATGTTCGCGGCCTTGCGGCTCATATCCCGGTAATCGCGTGCGCGTACGATCTTGAACATGGCGGTCCTTTCAACAGTTGCCTGCACATATAAAAGCGGTGTCCGCGACACCGCCCGATGCCTTAGCGCTCCCGCGCCATGATGAGCTGCTCGAGCTCGGACACGGTGTCTCCCACCCTGCCCTTGATGGACGAGAACTCAGCTGTGTTGCAGATGAGGATCGGCGCCGTGAGGTCGAAGCCCTCGGCGTTGATCGCCTCGCGGTCGAACTCGATGAGCACGTCGCCCTGCTTGACCTCGTCACCGACGTTGGCGTGCACCTTGAAGTGCTTCCCCTCGAGCTTGTAGGTGTCGAGTCCCACGTGGATGAGCACGTCGAGCCCGTCGTCGGTGTGAAGCGCGACCGCATAGCCCGTGGGGAAGATCGCCTTGACCTTGGAATCCGAGGGGGCGACCACCTTGCCGCCCGTCGGCTCGATCGCGACGCCCTCGCCCAGCGAACCCGAGGCGAACGTGGGATCGCTGACCTCAGACAGCGGTATGACCTTGCCCGCCAAGGGTGCGAGCATCACCTTGGTCCTCCCTTTGATGCCGACGGAGTTGAAGAATCGGCTGAACATGGTCCTCCTTGGTCACCTCCGGCATCCGTGCTGGGTGGACACCGCCCTATGGTACCGCAAATCATCAACCCCCGGAACGCCAGCAGCCGGTGACGCGGCAGCAAAAGCGCCCCTCGTCGAGGGGCGCTTGTCGTGCCGATCTGATGCGGCGCGCGATTAGCGCTTGGAGAACTGCGGAGCGCGGCGGGCCTTCTTGAGGCCGTACTTCTTGCGCTCGACCACGCGGGCGTCGCGGGTGAGGAAGCCTGCGCGCTTGAGGTCGGCGCGGTAGTCGCCGGCGTTGAGCAGTGCGCGGGCGATGCCGAGACGGAGCGCCCCGGCCTGACCGGAGATGCCGCCGCCATCGCACAGCGCGATGACATCGAAGGCGCCCACGGTATCGGTCACCTTGAAGGGAGCCAGCGCGCCATCAAGCAGCTGCTGACGGCCGAAGTACTCGGCGGCGTCGCGCTTGTTGACGGGCACCTTGCCGGCGCCGGGGACGAGGCGACCACGGGCCGCCGCGTTCTTGCGGCGCCCGGTG
>CAZLGF010000049.1:0-10133 GCA_964558955.1 uncultured Coriobacteriaceae bacterium | reverse complement strand
GTAGATGTACTCGGAGGCGTAGTGGTTCTTGATGACCTTGTCCTCCACGATGCCGCGGCCGGTGTCCTCGACCGCGAGCTTGGCGAGCGGGATGCGCTGCTTGTTGGCCGCCATCGCCGCCTGGTAGAAGATCTCGTCGACCTGCTCCTGGGAGTAGGTGGCAAAGACCGCCTGGGCCTCGCGCATCTGTGCGAGCTTAGCCTCAAGGGCATCGACGGTGTCGATGACCTCGGGAACCGCGCTCGCCGTTGGCTTTTTCACCATGTGTCTCTCCTTTAGACCGGTGACCTACCCTACGGCTCGAATAATAGCAAGCATCTTCTCGGCGAGTGGAAAAATTCCGGCGAATGGAGAATCTAAAACGTTTTAAATTTTTAAAACGTTTTAGATTTGTAGAACCTATGATGCCCGGTATGAAAAAAGCGCCCCGAAGGGCGCTGACATGCCTATGACGTTGTTGCGAAGGGCGCGGATGCCTCGAGGGCGGGGCCGCGCCGAGCGTCAAGCTCGCCTAGGAGCGGGCGACCTTGCCCGACTTGAGGCAGTTGGTGCACACGTTCATCTTGCGGCGATGGCCGTTCACCACGCAGTAGACGCGCTGGATGTTCGGACGGAACGTGCGGTTGGTGACGCGGTGAGAGTGGCTGATCGAGCGCCCGGCGACGGGGTGCTTACCGCAGAACTCGCAAACTTTGGACATGACTGAACCCTCCTTGGGCGGCTTGAGATCGACCGCTGGAACAAACAGATTGGGACTATAGCACAAAACCGTAGCTCTACGTGCAATCTTCATAGAGCCGCGGGCGCGTCGCGATGGCGGGCCACCGCGCCGCGGCGTCATGCTCCCGCTGGAGCCAGCGCCCGTGCATTATGGCAGGTCGTCTCCGTAGACGCAAGGGGTGCGGGCGGTGTGCGCCCTGTGCGGCCGCGACCTCGCCGGCGTTCTGGCCGGCACGCGCGACGACCTCGTAGTAGAATGCACTCGATATTCCCTTTGGAGATGCATGACGCATGAGAAGAAGGAGATTCCCGTGTCTGAGAAGACCATCAACGGCAGCCTGAGCGTCTCGAACGACGTCATCGCCGACATCGCCGGCTACGCCGCCCTGTCCTGCTACGGCGTGGTGGGCATGGCCGAGCAGCTTCAGGGCGCCGAGAGCGTCCGCCTGCTCCAGGGCCAGCGCCTGCGCAAGGGCGTGCTCGTGTCGAGCGGCGCGTCGGGGCTTCGCGTCGACCTGCACATCATTCTCGAGAACGGCGTCAACATGAAGTCGGTCTGCGAGAACCTGTCGAGCGTCGTGGCGTTCACGCTCAAGGAGGTCGCCGAGATCGACCCCTCACGGCTCACGGTGGGCATCCACATCGAGGCTTTGAAGAACCGCGCGTGCTAGCGCTCGAAGACACCAAGACACCCAGGAGTTGCATCGATGATCACCAAGACGATTCGCACCTGCTTTCCCATCGCCGCCGCCGCGGTTTCCGAGCGGGCTGAGGAGATCAACAAGCTCAACGTCTTTCCCGTTCCCGATGGCGACACGGGCACCAACATGTCGCTCACCCTCGCCTCGGTCGTGAAGGAGCTCGCCGCCCTTCCCGCGGACGCCGACATGGAGGCCATCGCCCAGGCGATCACCCATGGCTCGCTCATGGGAGCGCGCGGCAACTCCGGCGTCATCACCTCCCAGATCCTGCGCGGCGCGGCCGAGGGGCTCGTGGGCGCGACCGATCCGGCCGACGCGGGCGACGTCGCCGCGGCGCTTCGCCGCGCGGTCAAGGTCGCCTTCAAGGCGGTCCGCAAGCCCGTCGAGGGCACGATCCTGACGGTGCTGCGCGACATCGCGACCCGGGCTGAGGCCTGCGAGAAGGCGCACGACTCGGTCGAGGACACCCTCGAGGCGATCGTGGTCGAGGCGTACGAGTCGGTCGCCCGCACGCCCGATCTGCTGCCGGTGCTCAAGGAGAACGGCGTCGTCGATTCCGGTGCGTTCGGGTTCGCGGTCTTCCTCGAGAACTTCGTCGCCGCGGCGCTCGGCCGCACGACCCGCGCAGACGACTTCGCCACGACCTTCGATGCCGACGCGGCCCGCGCGGGCGCCCTTGATCGCGTGCGGATCGAGGCCAACGACGACTGGGAGGGCTCGGACTACCGCTACTGCAACGAGTTCCTCTTCAAGGCCGACGCGCCGTTCGACGAGGACGAGGTCCTCGGCTTCCTCGCCTCGATGGGTGACTGCGAGCTTCTGGTGGGGGCGTACCCCGACTACAAGGTTCACGTGCACTCCAACACGCCGAACCTCGTACTCGAGCACATGCTCGCGCTCGGGCAGATCTACGAGGTCTTCATCCATAACATGGACATGGAGTCGCACGAGCGGACCGCCAAGATCCATGAGGACCAGCAGGCCGCCGAGCCCGCGAAGCCGCTCGGGTACGTGGCCGTCGCCGCCGGGTCCGGTGAGGCCGAGATCCTCGTCTCGCTCGGCGTCGACGTGGTGGTCTCGGGCGGCCAGACCATGAACCCCTCGACGGCCGACCTGCTCGACGCCGTGGCTCAGGTCAACGCCGAGGCCGTCATCATCATGCCCAACAACTCCAACATCCGCATGGCCGCCGAGGCGGCGGCTGCGGCCTGCGAGGACAAGCGCGTGCTCGTGGCGCCCACCAAGACGGTGCCCCAGGCGTTCTCCGCGCTGTTCGCCGTGCTGCCCGACGCCACGCCCGACGAGGCACTCGAGGCCATGGTCGATGCCATCGCCGCGGTTCGCGACGGCGAGATCACGACGGCCGTGCGCGACTCCCAGGCCTCGGACGGGTCGCCCATCCACGCGGGCGACGTCATGGGCATCATCTGCGATTCGATCGACATCGTGGGCTCCGACGTCAAGCAGGTCACGCTCGAGTGCATCAACCGCATGCAGGACGATGAGGAGGGCGACGCGCTCACCATCCTCGCCGGCTCCGATCTCTCCGATGATGACTTCGAGGACATCATCGCCGCGATTGAGGCCGCCCAGCCCGATCTCGAGATCGACCCGCACCGCGGCGAGCAGCCCCTCTACCCGATCATCTTCTCGATCGAGTAGCGCCCGATCGTGGCAGATCGCCTGACCGCGCCGCGCACGTCAGCCCGGCTCGCCGCCACCGCGGCGCTCGGGGAGGACGTCGGGCGCCTCGCGTACGTCTCGGGCGCGCGCGAGGAGGCGCTGCGCCGGCTCGGCATCGAGACGGTGGCCGACCTGCTCATGCACATCCCTCGGCGCTATCTCGACTTCTCGCACGCCCTCAGCATCGAGGAGGCGCCGCTCGGCGAGGTGGCGACCATCGTCGCCGTCGTGGATCGCGTGCGCGCCAAAACGACCCGCTCCCGCATGAGCGTCGTCGAGGTCTCGCTCGTCGACGACACGGGCGTGTTGCAGCTCGCCTTCTTCAAGCAGCCCTGGCTCGCCCGTCAGATCGAGCCGGGCCAGCGCTTGGCGGCGATGGGCAAGGTGGAGTTCGCCTACGGGTTCAAGCAGATGTCCGCGCCCGTGATCGAGCGGCTCGACGAGGGCGCGCCCACCGGTTCGATCCTGCCGGTCCATCCCGTGGGGGAGGGGATCTCGGTCGCCTGGATGCGCCGGATCGTGGCCGCGGCCCTCGAGCGGACGGGGGATGTCGCCGATGCCCTGCCCGCGCGCCTGCGCGCCGCGCGCGGCCTCATGAGCTGGGCGCGCGCCCTGCGCTCGATTCACTTCCCGTCGTCCTTCGCCGCGCGCGACGCCGCGCGCCAGCGCCTCGCCTACGACGAGTTGCTGTACCTGCAGCTCGCCTTGCGGCTCAGAAACGACGCGAACCTCCTTGACGTGACCCCGTGCGCGCACGCGTCGGGCTCGCACGTGGCGGCCGTGCGCGCGGCCCTGCCGTTCGCGTTGAGCGATGAGCAGGAGGAGGCGGCGTCCGCGATCCTCGCCGACATGGCGGACGGCGGGCGCGTGATGAACCGGCTGCTGCTCGGTGACGTGGGCACGGGCAAGACCGCCGTGGCGTGCGTCGCGCTGGCCGCCGTGGCCGACACCGGCACGCAGGCGGCCGTCATGGCGCCCACGAGCGTGCTCGCGCAGCAGTACGCCGTCTCATGCGGTCCCCATCTTGACGCGGCGGGCGTGAGCTGGGCGCTCATCACGGGCGCCACCCCCGCTCCCGAGCGGGCCGCGACGTGCGCGCGCCTGGCCGCGGGCGAGGTCACGGTCCTCTTCGGCACCCAGGCGCTGCTGTCGGATGACGTGCGCTTCAAGCGCCTCACGCTCGTCGTCATCGATGAGCAGCACCGCTTCGGGGTGGGTCAGCGCAACGCCCTGCGCGCGAAGGGGCCGGGGGCCGATCTGCTCGTCATGACGGCGACCCCCATTCCGCGCACGCTCGCGCTCTCGGTCTACGGCGACCTCGACGTGAGCGTCATCCGCCACCGTCCCCGTCCCGGCGCGGGCGTCGCGACGCGGGTCCTCACCGAGCCGAACCGCGACATCGCCTATGGGGCCATCCGCGAGGCGCTCGCCGCCGGTGAGCAGGCGTACGTGGTCTGCCCGCTCGTCGCAGAGGGCGAGGGCGAGCTCGAGGACGTGCCGGGCGCGGGCGACGGCGAGGCCCCGGCGCGCCTGCATGACGTGGCGCGCGAGACCGCCCACCTGCGCCGGGTCTTCCCCGAGGCGCGCGTCGAGCCGCTCCATGGGCGGATGGGGCCCCAGGAGAAGGCCGCCGCGATCGACGCCTTTCGCGCGGGGGAGGTGGACATCCTGGTCTCCACGACGGTCATCGAGGTGGGGGTCGATGTGCCGCGCGCGACCGTCATGGTGGTCGAGGACGGCGAGCGCTTCGGTCTGGCGACCCTGCACCAGCTGCGCGGCCGTGTGGGGCGCGGCGATCGGGCGGGGCGCTGCTTCATCATCGCGGGGACGGGCGCTCAGGGCGCGGCCGCGCGGGAGCGGCTCGCCGCGCTCGAGTCGACGTCGGACGGGTTCGCCCTCGCCGAGCTTGACCTGCGGCTGCGCCATGAGGGGGAGATCCTCGGATTTCGGCAGAGCGGCGGGGTCACGCTGCGCTATGTTGACTTTGATGAGGACGCGGGCATCATCGAGGCCGCGCGCCGCGACGCGGACGAGCTCCTGCGCCACGCGCGCGCCCTCGACGCGCCCTCGACGCGCCCGCTGCGCCTCGAGGTGATCAGGCGCTATGGTGACGTGTTCCGGGAGGTGAGCGGCGGATGAGGGTCATAGGCGGAGCTTGGCGGGGCCGGCGGCTCCTGGAGCCTCGCGGGCGCGACGTGACGCGCCCCACCACCGATCGCGTGCGCGAGGCGTGCGCATCGATGATCGCGTCGGCGGCCGACGGCATCGAGGGCCTGCGGGTGCTCGACGCCTTCGGGGGGACGGGCGCCCTCGGGATCGAGATGCTCTCGCGGGGCGCGGCGTTCGCGCAGTTCTTTGACGCGGATCGGCGCGCCGCCGCGCTCATCCGCCAAAACCTCGAGCTCGTGGGGGCGGACCCCGCGTGCTGGAACGTCGTCGCCGCCGACGTGATCGCCCGCGCGGATCGCGGGCGGATCGCGGGCGGGCCCTTCGACCTCGTGCTGCTCGACCCGCCCTACGCCCTCGGCGCGAAGCCGGTCGAGGCGCTCCTGGAGCGGCTCGCCGCCCAGGGCGCGCTCGCGCCCGGAGCCCTCGCGCTCCACGAGCACGCCGCTCATGCGCCCGGCGCGCGCCCCGCGGGCTTCGAGGTGCTTCGAGAGAAGCGCTACGGCGCCACGACCGCGATCGATCTTTTGAGACGCTCACCCGTGAGGAAGGAACTCCCATGAACGACGCCTGCTTCACCCACGTGCTCGTGCCGGGCACGTTCGATCCGATCACCTACGGGCACATGGACGTCGTGCGCCGCACGCGGCGGATCTGCCCGCACGTGACGGTCGCGGTCGCGGAGTCCCTCGGCAAGAACGGGACGGGGACCACGTTCTCGCTCGAGGAGCGCGTCGCCCTCGCGCGGGAGGCGCTCGACGGCGTCGACGGCGTCGACGTCAGGCCCTTCACCGGCCTCCTCGTCGACTTCGCGCGCGAGATCGGCGCGGGCGCGGTCGTCAAGGGCCTGCGCGCGATGACCGACTTCGAGTACGAGCTCCAGCAGGCCGATCTCAACTACCGCCTCGACCCTGAGCTCGAGTCGATCTTCGTCATGAGCAGCCCGCAGTTCGGCTACCTCTCATCGTCGGTGGTGCGCCAGATCGCCTCGTTCGGCGGGGACGTTGAGCAGTTCGTCCCGCCGTGTGTCGCGTCCGCGCTCAGACGGCGCTTTCTCTAGCGGGTAAGGGCTCTGTGGTACTATCAGACGATGAGAAGAATCCGATGAAAGGAGACGGGATGCCAGGCGACATCATTCCAGGCCCTGGCGAGCGCATCGAGAGCTTGGTGGACGAGCTCGAGGGCCTCATCGAGGAAGCCAAGCCTCCCTTCGGCAAGAACGCTCAGTTCAAGGTCATCGAGACGGAGGTCTTCTTCAACATCCTCGATGAGATTCGCATGAGCTATCCCGAGGAGTGGCAGAAGTCCCGTCGCATCCTGAAGGAGCGCGATGAGCTCATCGCCTCCGCGACCGCGCAGGCCGACTCCATCATCGCCGACGCTCAGCAGCAGGCGCTCACCATCGCCGGTGAGCAGGAGATCGTCCGCCTCGCCCAGCAGCAGGCCGACGACATCCGCGACCGCGCCCAGCAATACGAGCGCGAGACCCGCTACGCCGCCGAGGACTACGCCGAGCAGGTCTTCACCCATCTCGAGGAGAACCTTAAGAGCCTCACGGGCACCGTCGCCCGCTGCCGTCAGCAGCTCAACGAGGGCACCTCGTCCAACCAGAACGGCTCGTGGTAATGGCGTTCATCGAGCATATGCCGATCGAGCTCGAAGGGCGGGTCGAGAACCCCGGCGAGAGCTGGCAGACCTCCGGCACGGTCGACGTCTCGTCGTACACGGTGGGGGAGAAGCGCTTCGAGCTGCCGCAGGGCATATCCTACGACGCCGTCTTCACCAACGCTGGCGACGGCATCCTCCTCACGGGGCTGGTGCGCGCCTCCGTCGAGGGCGTCTGCGACCGCTGTCTCGGCGCCGCCCGCTTCGAGATCGCCGGCGAGCTCCAGGAGTACTATCTCTTCCACGAGCCCGATGGGGCCGATGAGGATGAGGACGCCGAGGTGCTGGGCGAGAACCGCTCGATCGACCTCGCCGATCCGCTGTCTGACGTCATCGTGATGGAGACGCCCTTCGTCGTGCTCTGCGCCCCCGACTGCGCGGGGCTGTGCCCCGTGTGCGGCTGCAACCGCAACCACGAGGCGTGCGATTGCGCTGAGCGCGCCGAGGAGGAGCGCATCATGGGCGATGACAACCCCTTCGCCGCGCTCAGGAACCTCACGTTCGACGAGTAGGCAGGGGACGCGCCGCGTTCCCGCGGCGCCGCGCGGGGCTGTTTTGCAGCTCCTGTGATGGAAACATCGGTCTTATCAGGACGGCGCATCTGTGGTACCATCGCAAATCGCGCGTATTCGTGCCTGAACGTTCGGTTGGTAAGGAAGGTCATCATGCCAGTACCCAAGCAAAAGAAGGGCCGTGGGGCCACGCACTCCCGCCGCTCTGCCAATATGAAGATCGACGCCCCCTCGCGCTCAACCTGCCCGCGCTGCGGCTCCGTGAAGCTCCCGCATCGTGTGTGCCCGAGCTGCGGTTACTACAAGGATCGCGAGGTCATCATCACCGAGTAGCCCTCGGGCACGCGCAGATGATACGCGCCGAGCACATAGATCGTCCATGGCCGGCTCGGGGAGTCGGCCTTTTCGTTTTCCCTCTGAAGGAGCAGCATCGTGGAACGTGTGCGCATCGTAGTTGACGTGATGGGCGGGGACGAGGAGCCGCAGGTCGTGCTCGACGGCATCGACGCCGCGCTCGCCGCCGATCCCTCCCTGGTGATTCTGGCCTGCGGCCCGGCTGAGATCGTCGAGCCCTTCGCGGCCACGCGTGATCGCGCGGAGGCGCTCGTCGCCCCCGACGTCATCACCATGGAGGACGACCCCATCAAGGCCGTCATGACCAAGCGCCGCTCGAGCATCGTGATCGGGTTGCGCGCGGTCAAGAAGGGTAGCGCCCAGGGCTTCTTCTCGGCAGGGGCCACGGGGGCCATCACGGCGGCCGCCACGGCCTATGTGACGCCCTTCAAGTACGAGGAGGACGGCGCGCGCCGGCCGATCCGCCCGTGCATCACCACGACCGTCCCCAACCGCGCGGGCGGTCTCACGGTCTTTTGCGACATGGGCGCGAACCCCGACGTCGAGCCCGCTGACATGGTGCGCTTCGCTCAGATGGGCAGCGCCTACGCGCGCGTCGTCTGCGGGATCGCCGCGCCGCGCGTGGGGCTTTTGTCAAACGGCACCGAGGACACGAAGGGCTCGCACTTCACCAAGGCGTGCTTCCCGCTCTTCCAGGAGCACGTGCCGGGCTTCACGGGCAACTGCGAGGGCGGCGACCTCGTGTCGGGCAACGTCGACGTCGTCGTGACCGACGGCTTCGCGGGCAACGTCGCCCTCAAGTCGATCGAGGGCGCGGCCAAGCTCATCATGTCCGAGATCAAGGCGGCCCTCATGGCCTCGACGAAGGGCAAGATCGCGGCGCTGCTCGCGAAGGACGCGCTGTACGCCATCAAGGACAAGCTCTCGGGTGACGCCAAGGGCGGCGCGATCCTGCTGGGCCTGCGCGGCGTGGTCCTGATCGGCCACGGTGCCACATCGGTCGAGGCCGTGAAGAACGGCGCGCTCGCCACCGCGGAGGCCGTGCGCGCCGGCCTGGTCGACCACGTTGCCGCGGCGGTCGACTCCATCGTCGCCTAGGTGGCGCTCGCGCGATCGCCGCGCTCGTTGAGCGCGGGTCGCTTTGCAGGTAGAATCGGGGCGTTCGCACATGCCGCGCACGGCAGAGGAAGGAGCACCGCCATGGATCGTACCGAGATCTTTGACCGGGTCGTTGACATCGCCGTCGACATCCTGGGCGTCGAACGGCAAGACATCACCGAGGAGACGACCTTCGACGACCTCGACGCCGACTCCCTCGATCGCCTTCAGATCGTGACCGCGTTCGAAGATGAGTTCGAGATCGAGATCGACGAGGAGCGCCTGCTCGCCATCGCCACGGTCGCCGACGCCATCGACGCCATCGAAGCGACGCAGAAGGCGTAGGTCCCGGTGCCGGTCTCTGAGAGGCTCGCGCGCGTCGAGCGCGCCTGCGGGCATGAGTTCAGCGACAAGCAGCTCCTGCGCCGAGCGCTCACGCACCCCTCCGCGGTCGAGGGCGAGCCGGTGGGAGCCTCGTACGAGCGCCTTGAGTTCCTCGGGGACTCGATTCTCGGCGCCATCACGGCGACCGCGCTCTACGAGACGTATCCCTCCTACGACGAGGGGCGCCTCACGCGCCTCAAGGTCCTGCTCGTCTCGGGATCCACGCTCTCGGAGGTCGGACTCGAGCTCGGGCTCGACTCCGCGATCATCTTCGGCGCCTCCGAGACCGGCACGGGGGCGCGCGGTCTGCACTCGGCCCTCGAGAACGTCTATGAGGCCCTCGTGGGAGCCCTCTTCCTCGATGGCGGGTGGGACGTGGCCGAGGCGTTCGTGTTGCGCACGCTTGAGCCGCATCTCGCTCACGCCCGCGCTGAGATTCCGCAGAATCCCAAGTCCTATCTGCAGGAGCGCATCCAGAGCGCCGGCGGGGAGCCGCCCGTCTACCAGCTCGTGGACACGTCGGGTCCCGCGCACGCGCCCACGTTCACGGCGGTCGTGCTCATCGAGGGCGCTCGTCAGGGCAAGGGCTCCGGGTTCTCTAAGAAGGAGGCCGAGGCGGCCGCCGCGCGCGATGCGCTCGAGCGCCTGGGATACACCACCGACGGCGTCGTGCCCGCCGCGCGGGCGGATCGGTAGGTCGGCGTGTACCTCAAGTCCCTCACCCTCAAAGGCTTCAAGTCGTTCGCCGATCGCGCGCACATGACCTTTGAGCCCGGTCTCACGGTCATCGTCGGGCCCAACGGCTCGGGCAAGTCGAACATCTCCGACGCGATCCTGTGGGTCCTCGGCG
>CAZLGF010000048.1:0-10168 GCA_964558955.1 uncultured Coriobacteriaceae bacterium | reverse complement strand
AGGAGATGCGCGTGAGCGCGCAGAGCCTTGATCCGGATGTGCATGTGTAAGCACGGGATGACACGCACAAGAAGATGACACGGGGCGGCCTCACGGACCGCCTTTTTCATGTGCCGCGCGCGGTGCGGGCGAAGCGATCTCCCCATATCACGAGCCTGTTGACCAGCCCGTTCACACGCCGATTGCGCGGTGCAGGGCGATCTGCCGGCGATCTAACCAGATGAACGCGCATTTTGCACGGAATCTGACGGCGCTGTCAGATAGGCGGGCGCATCGGCATGAGATCGCGCGCCACAACCTGCGAATGAAAGACGGTTCGGCACCGGTGGCGACGAACATGGGGTCCACGGAGCCGAAGCGTGGGATCTGCCGCAGGAGGTGCGCATGAAGCGAGAGACGCGATTGCTGATGAGCGTGGCCTCAGGCGTGTTGGCCGTGGCGATCGCGCTGCTCTATGGCTCCGCTGTGCGCGATGAGGCGCAACGAGCCCAGCGGGAGGCGCTCGCCATCTATGGAGACGAGCTCGTCACGGTCTGCGTTGCCTCGCGCGATATCGATCCGGGCGAGGTACTCGACGAGACCAACGTGCATCTCGAGGACTGGGTGAGTGGGCTCTTGCCGGCCGATGCGGCGCAATCGATCGCGGACGTATCCGGCGAGCGCGCGACCTCAAGCATTCCCGAGCGGGCGGTGATCTGCCCAACCTACCTCGAGACGAGCTCGGGCGCGATCGAGGTGCCGCAGGGCATGGTCGCGGTGTCGGTCGCGGCAAGCGAGGAGCAAGCCGTGGGCGGCGCCATCGCCACCGGCGATCTCGTGGACGTCTACGTCTCAAAAGATGGCATCGCCGATCGCCTTTGCCGAGCGAGCGTCATCGATACGAGCGCGCGCGGCCAGGAGGGCTCCGCATCGATCGCGTGGGTGACGTTGGCGGTCGCTCCTGAGAGCGTGGCGGAGGTCCTTGCAGCGACCGCGCGCGGATCGGTGAGCCTGGTGCTGCCTGACGGCGCGGTCGATGAGGACGCGGACGCGTCGGTTGATGATGAACCCGAAAGCGAGGAATGAGATGGATGCGATCTGGCTGGCGTGGTGCGACAGCGAGGCTTATCCCGCGCTTCGTCGTGAGGTAAGCGCCCGCGATGCCGCGGCGCAGGTCCTGCGGGTCTCCGATGCCGACGCGCTGGAGCATCTGGCGGGTGCGTGCGCAGCCTCATGGGACGAGGTGAGTGTCATCCTGAGCAATTCTGCCGTGCCCCTCCTCGAACAGGCCGTCGAGCGGATTGCGCACGGCGCGGACGCGCAGCAGCTTGTGGTTGTGACGCCCTGCTTGGAGCCAGGCCACATCGCGCGGCTGTTTCGGAACGGCGCAACTGAGGTCATCGCGCAGGAGCGGTCCGCTCCCGCTGCGGATATCGTGGATACCGAACTCGATGAGGCGCGCAAGGGGGATGTGCCGGTGTCGTTTCGGGAGGCGGGCCGCCCTGGCGATGGCGCGCTCCCCGCCGCGGCGTACGTGTCGCAGCGGGGAGCGCAGACATGCGTTGATGACCTGGATGAGCCAGATGACGTCCTCATCGCGGCGCGCGATGAGGACGCGCCGCGTGCCGATCAGACGGGAGTTCTCGGTTCCGCGGCTGCCAATGCCGGCGAGGCGCGCGCACGGTCCTCAGGTGTGCGTGCCTCCGTGCCGGACCCCATGGCCGATCAAGCAGCTCCTGCCGAGCAGGGCACTCGGGCGCCGCTGGTCGCCGCGGTGTCGGGACGCGGTGGGAGCGGCGTGACCACGCTCATCGCATCGATGGCGCTGCGGGCTGCCGGTTGCGGGCTGCGAACGGCCGTACTCGACCTCGACCTCATGTTCGGCAACCTTGCGGCGGCGCTCGGCGTCGAACAGCCCGGCGACCTCGCGTCGATTCTTCCAGCTGCGCGCGCCGGCGCTCTCAGCGAGGATGACGTCATGCGGGCTTCGAGGAGAGTGCGCCCCGGACTCACGCTCTGGGGGCCTGTGCACACACCTGAGCATGCCGAGCTCATGGGGCAGGCGGTCGAGATGCTCCTCGGCGTGCTCCGGTGCGAGGCGGATGTCATCTTCGTCGATACGTCGCGGTACTGGAGCGATGCCTCGGCCGCGGCCATCGCGCAATGCGATCGCTGCTTGATCGTGGGCAGCGGTGGGATGGAGGCACCGGCCTCGGCTGCGCGCGTCCTAGGGCTCGCAAGCCGCATCGGCGTTCCCCGTACGCGCATGACGAGCGTGTTCAATCGGTTGGCGCCCCATGAGGGCGGCGAGGACGCGGCGGCGCGCTTCGAGTTCGCGTGCGCCTTGAGCTCCCAGGCGCGCGTTGCCGACGGTGGTCGCGAGGTTGGAGAGTTGGCGGTTCTCGGGCGTCTGGCCGAGCATCTTGAGCGTCCGGGCGCGTTTCAGGAGAGCGTGCGTGCGGTGACCGATCGCCTGCTCATCGAGTTGGGGTGTCCCGTTGACACGGCGGTTGCGACAGCGTCGTCTGAGCCTCCCGTCGCCTCCGTCCGTCGTCTCCGCTTGCCGTGGAGGAAGCAGGCGGGTGATGCCGCATGAGCGTGATGGAGCGCGTCGAGCGCGCGCACGGGCGGGAGAGCTCACGGGAGTTGCTCGCTACGCGCCAAGCCATCGTGCGCGGCGTGAAGCTCGAGACCATCGAGCGCGTGGGCTACGCCGAGATGACCCGCATCATCGCGGCGTCAACCGCGGCCGAGTCGCGCGCTGAGCTTCGCCCGGCGGTCGAGGCCGTGCTCAACGCGCGCGGGGAGCTCCTTCTGCCGTGGGGCGAGCGCGCGGGGATCGTGGACCGCGTTCTCGATGACGTGGTGGGGCTCGGGCCGCTGCAGCCGCTGCTCGAGGATGACTCGGTGAGCGAGATCATGGTGAACGGCTGCGCATCCGCCTTCTTCGAGCGCGGCGGCGTGCTTCACCCCTTGGACAACCTCTTTGAGAGCGATGAGCAGATCCGGATTCTCATCGACCGCATCATCGCCCCGCTCGGAAGGCGTCTCGATGAGCGCAGCCCGTTGGTCAACGCCCGTCTGAAGAGCGGGTTTCGCGTCAACGCGGTCATCCCGCCCATCGCGCTCGATGGGCCCGTGCTCACCATCCGCAAGTTCTCTGATCGCATCACGTCCTTGCGCGAGCTGGTCGATCTGGGGTCGATTCCCGAGTGGTACGCGCGCCTGCTCTCATGCGCGGTTGCGCTCCGACAGGATCTCGCGGTGGCGGGAGGCACGGGATCAGGCAAGACCACGCTGCTCAACGCGCTCTCCTGCGAGATTCCCACAACCGAGCGCATCGTGACGATCGAGGACTCCGCCGAGCTCAAATTTGGGCGTCACCCGCACGTGGTGCGCCTCGAGGCGCGTGATGCCTCGATCGAAGGGGAGGGCGCGGTGAGCATACGCGACTTGGTGGCGAATGCCTTGCGCATGCGGCCCGATCGCATCGTGGTCGGCGAGGTGCGCGGAGCGGAGTGCGTCGACATGCTCTCCTCGATGCAGACAGGGCATGACGGCTCGCTCACGACGCTTCACGCGGGGTCTGAGGAGGAGGCGGTGCTGCGGCTCGTGCTGCTCGCCCGCTATGGAATCAACCTTCCTTCGGAGCTGATCGAGGAGCAGGTGGCTCTCGCGCTCGACGGCATCGTGATGTCCGAGCGCCGACCTGACGGCCGCCGATTCGTCTCATCGTACTCAGGGGTCGAGCGGGCGCCGGAGGGCGGGGTGCGGCTTGAGCGGTACGTCTCGTTTGATCGCGCATCAGGGACGTGGGAGTTGGAGCGCGAGCCCTCGTTCATCGCCGACGGGCTGGCATCAGGCATGTTGAGCGCGGAGGAGGTTGAGCAATGGCGGAGCTTATGCCCTGGGCGAGCGGCATCCTGATGGCGTGGGCCATATGGGGGTGCGCCGCCGATCGGGGGATCCAGCGACGGTCTCCGACCTCTGCCGAGGCGCTGCGCGGCAGGGCGCGCCGGGCGGTCCTTGCGGCGGCATATGAGCTGGGCGCGCGCCTGCCAGCGGCGATGCGCGCGCAGCCGTGGGTCGTGAGGTGCGGACAGGAGCTGGTCAGCGCGGCGAAGCCGTTGCTCGGTGATCGGGTGGTGGATCACACCACGGCCGCGGGTGCGCTCGCGCTCACCCTCCTCGCGTCAGCCGGTGTGGGTGCGGTGGTCGCGCTCTCGCCGCTGGGGGCGCTCGTGGGCGCCGGCATTCCGGCTGCGGCAATGATGGCGCGCGCCGGCCGTGCGCAGCGGGCGCGCGAGCAGCTCATCGAGGCCGCGATGCCCGAGGCGTTCCACGGGCTGAGCATCTCGCTCGGATCAGGCCACTCGCTCGCTCAAGCCCTGCGTTTTGTGGGAAACCACGCTCCCGAGCCGGTCGGGGATGAGTTCATGCGCGCGGCTTGCGCGCTCTCGTGCGGCGTCTCAGCGGCAGATGCGCTTGACGTCTTGCTAACGCGCCTGCCCGCCCCGGGGCTTGACCTCGTGGCCCTCGCGCTCAAGGTTTCTCAGCGCACGGGCGCGCCTTTGCAGGAGCTGCTCGAGCAGGCCGCGCGCATGGTGGGGGAGCGCATCGAGCTGACGCGGAGTCTTGAGGTCAAGACCGCTCAAGCGCGGCTCTCGGCACGCCTGGTCTCGTCGATGCCCGTCGCGATGATCGCAGTGCTCACGCTGTTGTCGCCCGATTTCAGAAGCGGGCTCGCCACACCCGTTGGTGCAGGATCGGTCGGCGCGGCGCTTGTTCTCAACGTCTGCGCGCTCTTCCTGATCCGCCGCATCATGGGGGTGAGGGTCGCATGAGTGCTCTCTGGTTGCTGGTCATATTGTGCGCGTGCGTTATCACGGCGGCATGGGCCTTGTCATCGTGGCAGCCCGGGGATCGCGCGTGGCTGCGCGATGAGCTCGCACTCGCTGGCCGCGTGGCGCTCGATCTTGCGCGGCGCGAACGATTGTTGGTCTACAAGCTCCTTCGTCTTGACGAGCGTCGCGACCCCGTCACGCTCGGAGAGGTCTCCGAGATGATCGACGTGGTTCGACTCGGTTTATCGGCAGGCCTGTCATTCGATGCCTCGCTTGAGCTGTTCTGCGAGCAGCGGACGAGCGTCCTGAGCACTGAGTTCAGCCGCTCCCTGCTGGCATGGCGTATCGGCGCTTGCACGCGCGAGCAGGGGCTTGTGCGAGCGGCGCATGGGGTCGGTATCAAAGCGCTCGAGTCGTTCGCGCTGTCGGTCGCGCAGGCCCTCGAGTTGGGAGCACCCTTGACGGACGTGCTCGCCGCGCAAAGTCGTGAGATCAGGGCGGCTCATCGGGCGCAGGTCGAGCGTGAGATCGAGCGCGCGCCCGTCAAGCTGCTCATACCTACCGGGATGCTCATCTTGCCCGCGCTTCTGCTGTCCATATTGGGTCCGCTGCTCGCTGCGAGCGGCATGGTGTAAGGAGGATTGTCATGAAGGAACAAGCGTTGAGGCTCTGGTGCCGTGCGTGGGATGCCCTTGCCGCGTGCGTTGAGCGTGCGAGCCGGGTCATCCGGCGTCAAGCGAATCAGGCGCGCGAGCTCATGCGGGAGGATCGTGCCCAGGGAACGACGGAGTACGCCATCTTGGTCGGCGTCCTTGTCGTCATCGCGATTCTGGCGATCGTGGCGTTTCGTGATCGTCTGTCCGAGCTGTGGGATGCCATCTCATCCGGCATCAACAGCCTGTGAGGGCTCGGCGCGTTCTCATGGCAGCGCTGTGCATCGGGCTGTTTGTGGGGGTTGTACTGAGCTGCTCTGATATGCGCGCGTCGCAGGAAGAGGGCGTATCGAGCGCTGGGGATGGCGATGCGCTGGTTGAGGGGGATGCCTCTGAAGCTACAGCCACGTCATCGTGCACGACCGAGACGTTTCTTGATGAGCTTGAGGAGCGGTCGGTGGGAGCAAGCGGAGAGGCGGATGCGACGGATGGGTCTGCCGCTGATGCTGGGCAGGGATATCAAGAGGTGTCCGGTGACATCACCGTGACGTGGGAGGAGGAGGCGGGGCTTGTCGAGGTGGCTGGCGCCGTGCTCAGGGCGTATGAGGAGACGGGCGACGCGATGCTCGTGACGAGCGGCTACCTCGATCTGAAGGGGACGGTATGGAGCGCGTTGGTGCAGGGGGCGGGCTGGGTTGACGTCGTGGCCGTGCGCTCCGCGTTGGACGATGGCAGCTCGACGGTGCGTGTGGCGCGCTTGCTGCCGGATGGCGCGTCAGCATCGTGATGCGGGAGAGGGGACGGGACGTGCGATGGGGCTTGGGGAAACGCGTGGTCGCCAGCGCGGGTTGCATGCGGAGGAGAATGCCCAGGGGACGCTCGAATATGCGTTGGTCGTCAGCGCCTTTCTGGTCGTGGTCACCGTGCTTGCGCTGCTGTGGCGCGCGGGCGAGCAGGGTGCGTTCGTTGAGCTGGCAGTCGATGCCGCGTCGCATGCGTTCACGGGAACGGGCCCGCTCGACATCGCGCTGTTCTGACATCCGAGTCGTCCCGAGTGAGGAGCGGGCTCAGGCTACGGTCGAGGCCGCGGCACTCGTTCCCGTCATCTGCATCCTGCTCCTCCTCTCGCTGCAACCGGTATGTCTGCTGTACACGCGCTCGGTCATGGAGTCTGCGGCCGCCGCGACGGCGCGCCTCATGGTGACCGGCGATACGTCCGACGAGGACGCCCATCGGGCCTTCGCTCTCCGCCGGCTTGCGGCGGTGCCCGACGTCTCGATCTTCCATGCAGGCGGTCCGCTTGCCTGGCAGATCGATCTGACCTATGCGCACGAGGCGGATGGGGTGGCGCGCGTGCAGATCGAGGGGGCGGCGCAGCCGCTGCCGCTGATGGGAGCGCTTGTGGGGGCGACTGACGAGATCAACGGCCAGGGCGACGTGGTGCTGCAGGTTGAGGTGAGCTATGAGGGCGAGCCGTCATGGGTGGAGGGGAGCTATGAGACGTGGATCGAGGCATGGGGTTGAGCTGTTCATTCGTGAGGACGGCGCGTACACCACGGTCGCTGCGGCCGTGTCGATCATCGTCATCCTCACGTTGCTGTTCTCGGCGGTCAGCGCGGTCTGGACGTTATCTCGATCGGGTGACGTCCAAGCGTCCGCCGATGCCACCGCGCTTGCCGGCGCCAACGTGGTCTCGTCCTACCATACGGCTGCCACCGTGGTCGACGCGAGCATTCTAAGCATGGGGCTCGCGGGCATGAGCATGGCGGGAGCGGGTCTCGTGGGCCTGCTGGTGCCAGGGGCGCAGGCCGCGGCGGCCGAGACGATCAATGCGGGGATCCGCATGCTCAAGCTCCGCAATGAGTTCGCCACCTCGGCGTCACAGGGGCTCTCCACCCTTGAGACGTCGCTGCCCTATCTGGTCGCCGCCAATGCTGCGCGCACCTGCGCGGCGCAGGGAGAAGGCGATGCCGCAACGACGGGCACGGCGCTTGCGGTGCCCAGCTCCTCGGACTCGTCTTTCCCTGCGCTCGAGGGCGATGGCATCTCGACGGACGTGCTCGAGCAGACGGCCTCTGAGCTTGAGGAGGCGGCAACCGAGCTCTCCCGCGTGGCTGAGGAGACGGCTCGCCTCAAGGAGGCGGCGTGGATCGCCGACTGCGGGCGCGACGGATACAACATGCAGGAGCGCGCGGCAAGCCTCACCGAGCTCTCTGCCTCGGAGAATCCCGATGTCTCGTCAAGCATCATCTGGGAGCCCGCCATCGCGCTCGATCGCGCGCGCTCGTACTACCGCTGGCGCTTGGAGCACGTGACTGTCGAGGGCGCGGGTGTGGAAGCCGAGGCGGATGCGGCTGCGCGCCAGGCGTTCTATTCCTTTGCGCTTGAGCAGCTCGAGCGCGCCTGCTTTGAGGAGGTCGACGGGGGCATTGAGTTCGACGTGCCCCTGCTGCCACGCAATACCGATGAGGTGCGTGCGACGACGCTTTACACGGATGCGACGTGGCCGTCCACCTACGAGGGCGGTGTCCTCGTTCTGCATTATGGTGACGCATGTCCGGGGGCCACCGGCGCAACGGGGTCGTTTTTGGCGCTTGCCGCGATCGACGAGGGAACGGCTGGGGAGTGCACCATCTGCCAGTTCAGCGTGGGTGATGTGGGGAAGACGCCGGCGGCGTCGACATCGATTGAGAACGGCTTCGAGTACCACCTGCGCGAGTTCACCCTCGCGCTTGAGGAGTATGCGGCCAGTCGTGCGCACGAGCTTGAGCTTGAGCGCGCGACGCAGGATGAGGCGACCGCCGCCGCGGATGCGTTCGAGGACGCGCTGGGCACGCTTGCAGCAAAGCGTCCGCGCATCGCCCCGCCCGGGCGCTACGGGTGCGTTGCGGTCGCGGTGGCAGGCGAGCGCACGACGTCGGAGCAGCTCTCCCAAGCGTTTGTGCCGGGAGCGCAACTCGCCGCGCGCGGCGCCATGTCCGCAGCGGCGCTCGCACCCGATGCCGCGACGCGTGACAACAACGTGCTCTCGCAGTTCTTCAGCACGCTATCGAGCCGCGCGGGAGGTAGTGGCGCCACCGGTCTCATCGAGGACGTGATGGGGCTGTGGGGGAGTCTGCTCATCTCCTATGGTGAGGCAAGCGATGGTCTGGGCGAGGTGATGGACGGCCTGCTTGGTGATCTGGAGCTGGCGGGCGCCGGCCCCATCGCCACCTGGCTTGGCGAGCGCATTGACGCAGCGGTTGGCGCCCTGGGGTTAGAACCAGTCGATCTCAGTCTGCGCAAGCCCGTGCTAGTCGACTCCTCAAAGGTCCTCGCACGCTCAGGTGACGATGATCTGGCGCATCTTCAGGAAGGGCTGCGCTCGATTCCCCTGGGATCGACCGATCCCGTTGCGATCGCCGAGGCGCTGCAGTATGAGATCGGCAACCGCATCGGCTCCGCAACGTTTACCATCGCGCGCATCCCGCTGCCCGGCGGCGGGTCGATTCCTCTGACCATCAAGGTGTCAGATCTCATCGGTGCGGGAGGCACGTCATGACGCGCGCGAGGATTCGCCTGGTGGGCGAGGAGCGCGCGCAAGCCACGGTGGAGTTGGCGGCCATCACCCCCGTTCTCATCGTGCTGGCGCTCATCGTCTACAACCTCATGCTCTTCACCACCGCGGTTGCGCGCTTTGATCGCGTGGTCACGAGCGTCGTGCACGCGCACGCGACGCCGCATCAGGGATCCGACGGAACCGAGGGAGGCAGCGCCGCGCTGGTGAGCGCGGTGACGGAGGAGCTTGAACAGGCCATGGCGGGACATGCGGTCACGATCGAGGTCGAGCTCGATGAGGGAGAGGATGAGGAGGGCGCCATGCTATCGCTCGTGGGAGCATTGCAAACCTATCGGTGCGTCATGCGGTACGAGCCGTGGCCAAGCAGGTTCTCCCTTGCGGGGATCGACCTCGGCGCGCCGGCGGCGCTCACGCATGAGCGATCGGTGACGATCGATCCCTGGCGATCGGGGGTGGTGGTATGAGGAGCGCTGCGCGCTCACTCGATCCGTACGGCTTTCGGAGGGCGATGCGCGCGCTGGGCTGGGAGGACGATCATCTCGTGGTGGCCGAGGGCGTTGCGCAGCGGCTGCGCGGCATGATCGCGCATGAAGCGCCCGGCGGATGTGGTGCAGGGGTCGTCATGGGCTTTCCGCGCTGCCGGTCGGTCCATACCTGGTTCATGCGCCGGCGAATTGACATCGCGTTTCTCGACGCGCGCGGCGCGGTGATCGAGACGCATCGCGGTGTGGAGCCCTGGCGCGTGCGTTCCTGCCTGCGCGCGGCATCGACGCTTGAGCGCGTCACGCCCGCACCGCCTCGGGAGAACTGTTGAGATATCGGCTCGCCACAACCGGCGGACTCAACGCAAAACAGCCCGAGCACGAGGCTCGGGCTGCGCAAGATCGTGGTGGTCAGAGAGGGAGTCGAACCCCCGACACGAGGATTTTCAGTCCTCTGCTCTACCAACTGAGCTATCTGACCGTGTCGGCGCTGTCAGTGACAGCTCGATAACTATACCAAACTAACGTGGCTGGTCAAGGGATGGTGATCTACTTTTTAGAAACTTCGGAGCCTACGACGGCGCCCCACAGCGAGCGCCCCGCCCCTCAGTCCTGCTCGTGCACGGAAGCGTTGACCCATTGGGTCTGACT
>CAZLGF010000047.1:8649-10244 GCA_964558955.1 uncultured Coriobacteriaceae bacterium | reverse complement strand
GGCGTCGTGTGGGCATCTTGCTGTTTTGAGCGGCCGCCGCGCGGACCCGCGTCCGACGTGGCGCTTCTGCTAAGCTGGGTTTCCAATTGCACGAGTCGCCCGCTACGGCGGGCTTTTGATATGTGGTGGTGGAGCAATGGATTACCTGGAGGTCCTTAGTTCCGTTGGTTTGGTGCTCGCGGTCATCGTGGCCGCCGCGGCCGTGTACTTCGTCGGCACGGCGATCAAAGGGCACTTCAGCAGGCAGGACGACGCTGACGACGATCAGCGGCGGTAGCGATTCGCGGTGAGGACGCGCCGGGTCTCAGCGGCCCGCGGCCGCGCGCCGCTTGGTGATGCACGCGAGGAAGAACCCCTCATAGTCGCGGGTCGGGCAGACGGTGAGCGTTCCCGCCAGCGCGCTGTCGAGCACGGGGATCTCGTCGCGCTCGGCAGCGTCGACGATCGCTTGCGCGCTCGCGGGGAGCGCGGGCGTTTCCTCGTGAGCGTCTGAGGCGGCCGCGGAGGAGAGCGGTGTGAGCGCGCAGTCCCGGTGGTGCGCGAGGGCGGTCTCAATCTGCTCGTCATTTTCCTGCGGAAGAACCGAGCACGTTGCGTAGACAAGCGTTCCACCGGGTTTGAGCACGGTGAGCGCCCGGTCGAGCAGCGCGCGCTGCGAGCGCGTCACCTGGGCGAGGAGCTTTGGCGTGATGCGGCCGAGACCGCGTGCGTCGTCCGCTCGCAGGGTGCCTGATCCCGTGCAAGGGGCATCGAGCAGGACCTGGTCGAATGAGAAGAACGTGTCGAGTCGGCGCGCGTCGGTGCGCATGACGTTCACGCATCCGACGCCGAGCTTGGCGAGGTTGTGCTCGAGCTTCTCGGCGCGCGGCGCGTGCAGCTCGCAGGCGGTGATGCGCGCCCGCCCCCCGCTCACGGCGGCGAGCTGCGAGGTCTTGCCTCCGGGTGCCGCGCACATGTCGAGGACGTCGGTCCCGGGCTGGGGTGCGAGGATGAGCGGCGGCAGCATCGAGGAGAGGCTTTGCAGGTAGACGTCGCCGCGCTGATAGAGGGGGAGGTCCCAGATCGCCCGCTCGCGCACGTCGCGGATCACGAAGGCGTCCTCGTACCAGCTCACGCCCTCGTTCGAGAGCCCCGCCTCCTCAAGCGCCGCGGCGACTTCGTCGCGGGTGGCGCGCAGGGTGTTCGCACGGAGGGTGACGGGCCGAGCGGTTGTCTCCGTGAAGCCGGACGTGATGCGTGCGGCCTCATCGGGACGCTGACGCTCGATCTCGGCGAGAATGAACGGGGTGGATTCCAGCTCCATGGGACTCCTCGTTACGTGGGTCACTGCGAGTCAAGTGTAGATGATTACTCGGCGGCGTTCGTTGATTACGTTGCGGGGCCGTACATCCCGCCTACTCGCAGGGTGCGAGTTGGCGTGCGCGTCGTCACACGGACCGACGGGTGTGGGCCGGCCGCGTGCGTCACGCGGACTGGCGGGCGCGAGCCAGCTGCGCGCTTCATGCGGACCGGCGGCCGAGAGCCGGCCGCGCGCATCATGCGGGCTGACTGGTGCGGATCGGCAGCACGCCGTCATACGGGCTGGCGGGCGTGAG
>CAZLGF010000047.1:0-8549 GCA_964558955.1 uncultured Coriobacteriaceae bacterium | reverse complement strand
AGAACAGAATCCCCAGCACCACGAGGATGCAGCACAGCGCGCCCGCCGCGACATCGCGCGCTGCGAAGGGGTAGCGCTTGAAGGAGCTCGCGCGCGTGCGCAGGTAGAAGCCGCGCTGCTCGGCAGCGAGCGCGGTCGCGTCGGTCTTGCCCACGGAGGTCACGAGCAGCGGTACGCAGACGGGCAGCATGAGCGAGAGCTTCTTGAAGGGGTTCTTCGTATCGAACTCCACGCCGCGCGCGGTCTGGGCCTCCATGATCGCGTGCATCTCCTGGGTGAAGACGGGCACGAAGCGCAGGGCCGTCGTGAACGTGAACGCATAGCGGTAGGGAACGTGGAGCTGCTCGACGCAGGCGTTCGCGAGATCGGTGAGCCTCGTCGCCATGAGGACCACCATGAGCGGCAGCGCGATTCCGATGAGGCGCAGGCACGCCTTGCTGCCCGTGACGAGCCCGTCGGAGGTGATCGGACCGATGACGGGCGCGCCGGTGCGCACGACGGCGACCTGCAGGGCGAGCATGATGCAGGCGACCGGTACGAGGAGCCTCATGAGCGCGGCCACGCGCGCACCGCCGCCCGCGAGGGCGCCCATGCCGATGCTCAGCAGGATGAGACCGATGAGCAGGGGATAGCTTTGCGCGAGGAAGATGGTGACGATGATCGCGACCGCGATGCCAAGCTTGGTGACCGGGTTCAGCCGGTGGAGGATGGTCTCGCCGGGGATGTAGTCGATGACGTTAGGCACGGGTGCTCAGCTCCTTCGCGCGCTCGATGATGACGGAGACCTCCGAGACGCCGTCGAACGCGGCGTATCCGGCGCGCGCGAGACGGCGCGAGAGCTCGATGACCTGCGGCGGCCGCACGGACGCCGCTTCCATGAGGGCGTCGTCGGCGAAGATCCGCTCGGTGCGGTCGCAGGCGAGGATCCGCCCCTCGGCCATGATGGCCGCGCGCCCCGCGAAGTCCGAGACGACCTCCATGTCATGGCAGACCATGATGACGGCGCTGCCCTGCTCGGCCATCGCGCGGACCGTATCCATGACAGTCATGCACTCACGGTAGTCGAGGCCGCTCGTCGGTTCGTCGAGGATGATGACGGCGGGCTCGGTGACCACGACGGAGGCGAGGGCGACCATCTGCCGCTGCCCGCGCGAGAGCGAGAACGGCGCCGCCGCGGCGTCGAGACCGAACCGCTCGATCACGGCGCGGGCTCGCTCACGTGCCGCGTCCCCGTCCATGCCGGCGAGCTCGAGGCCAAACGCGACCTCGTCAAGGACGGTGTTCTTGCAGAGCTGGTGGTCGGGGTTCTGGAAGAGCGTCGCCGCGTGGCGCGCGATCACGGAGACCGGGGTCACGCGCGTGTCGAGCCCGCAGACGCGCACCGCGCCCGATGCGGGTTTGAGCAAGCCGTTGATGAGCTTGGTGGCCGTCGTCTTGCCCGCGCCGTTCTGGCCCACGAGCGCGACGATCTCCCCCGGGTAGACGGCGAGATCGAGCTCGTCGACGGAGGCTCCTCCGCCGGGGTAGCGAAAGCTCGCGCGCGCGAGCTCGACTACGGGCGACGCGCCCGGTGCGGGCCGCGCGGGCGCGTGCGGCGATGGGGTGGGCGGGCGCGTCTTGGCGGCGTGGTCGGGCGGACCCGCCACGCGCATGACGAGCTCTTCGGCCTCGGTGACGTTCAGGCAGGGCTCGGATGCCGGGCACAGGCCGGCGGCGGCGAGGCTGTTGGAGATGCGAGCGACCCGCGGGCTGTCCACGCCGATGGCGCGGAGCTCGGCGGCGTGGCCGAACACCTCGTGCGGGGTGCCGTCGAGCGCGACGCGCCCGCGATCCATCACGATGATGCGCTCGCAGTACTCCGAGAGCAGGGCGACCGACTGCTCGATCACGATCACGGTGATGCCCTGGCGCTCGTTGAGCTCGCGCAGGACGTCGAAGACCATGCGCGAGCTCACGGGGTCAAGGGCGGCGGTGGGCTCGTCAAGCACGAGCACGCGCGGGGCGAGGGCGAGGATGGCAGCGATGGCCACCTTCTGCTTCTGCCCGCCCGAGAGCGTCGCGATCTCGCGCTCGCGCAGCTCGGGGATGCCCACGGCAGCCAGCGCCTCGTCGACGATGCGGTCGATGCGCTCATGCGGCGCCCCGAAGTTCTCGAGGCCGAAGAGCAGCTCGTCCTCGACCACGGACGCCACCATCTGCGCGTCGATGTCCTGGTTGACGCTGCCCACCACGCGCGCGATGTCGGTGAGGGTGACATCGCAGGTGTCGGTGCCCGCGACGAGCGCGCTGCCGAAGAACGGCCCGCCGAAGTGGTGCGGGATGGCGCCTGAGAGCACGGCCGCGAGCGTTGACTTGCCCGCGCCGGAAGGGCCGATGATCCCGAGGAAGGCCCCCTCCTCGAGGGAGAGCGTGATGCCGTCGAGCGCGCGCGGCCCGTCCGTGCGGTAGGAGAACGAGACGTCGTCGAGCTCGATGATCGCTGCCATGGGACCTATCCTCGGATCGCGGTGGACGGGACGCTCGGATGCGCGAGAGGCGCTAGTCGTCGAGCTTCATGGCGTGCTTCACCGGCACGTAGAGGGCGCCGACGAGGATCGCGTTGAAGACCGCGGTGAGCGCCACGACGGGCAGCATGGCGGCGGCGATGCTCATGTCGAACTGCATGACGGCCATGCGGATGAGCATGAAGATGAAGCCCGAGACGAAGGTCGTCACGAAGGTCCCGACCGTGGGGATGATCTTCTTGGCAGAGGTCCCCATGCCGGCGTTCACGATGCCCGCCATGAGCATGGCGGCGACGCCCTCAGCCACGAAGTCGGCGCCGGGGAGGCTCGTCGTGAGCTGGATGACCGCGGCGGAGATGAGGCCGATGATGAGCGCCTGAGGGATGGTCGGGCGCACGATGAGGATGGTGAGACAGAAGGCCGAGATGATGAACTCGGGGCTGATCAGGTTGCCGGTGAGCGAGCCGATGGCCTTGCCGACGAACATGTTGAGGATGAAGCCGGCGGCGAGCAGCACGGCGAGCAGGACGAGGGCCTTGATGTCGAGCTTGCCACGGTCGACGGTGGAGACGGTGCGGGGCTGGGCGGTGGTGTTCTGGGACATGGTGATCAACCTTTCTGGATGAGCGCTGATTGGTTCGTACGAGAAAGCTTGGTGCGCGTGAGCGTGATGCGCACCGGGGGTGGAGGCGCGTGATGCGAACGCGAGGGCCCGGTATAGAAAAAGGCCCCCGGTCAAACCGGAGGCCTGAGGTCGCCGTTGGAATGAGAGTAGGCGCCGAGGGCTCACCGTTGACCGGCTGAGTTCACATCACGCCACCACCAGTTCATGCGGTTGTAGGTCTTGATGGTCGTCATGCTGGTGGCTCCTTTCGCGATGAGGGGTGCCGGGCACCGGTGTGCGTTGGGGAGCACTATAGCATAGGATCACGCCCGCGCAAGGACGGGCCCGCTCGCGGGAGTCAAAGATTTCGAGCGTGTTTCGTTGTGGGAGGCTCGAGAGCTTGCCGAGCTACAGGAGGTTCGAGAACTCGTCGACGATGATGTCGAGGCACCGGGGGAGCACGCGCGCTCCGAACACCCCCGTGTTGTTGGGGATCACCTCGCCATCGAACTGCATGTTGAGCGAGGGGGTGCACGTGATCTTGACCTCGCGGGTCTGGAACATCTTGAACTGCGGGCGGCCGAGGTCCTTGCCCGCGGGGTCGATCACCGCGGCGAGCGCCGTGGGCAGCAGCTCCACGAGCCCGACCGGATCGATCACGACGATGTCGATGACGCCGTCGTCCATGCGGCAGGCGGGGAAGAGGTTGATGCCGTTTTGGATGACCGAGGTGTTGGCGACCATGCATGAGATGCCGTCGAGCTCCTCGATCTGCCCGTCATGCTCGATCGTGAAGTGCGCGACCTGGGGTTCGGGCGTCGAGAGCGCGGAGAGGAAGTAGGCCACCTCGCCGATCTCGCGCTTCTGGGGCGCGGCCTTTCCCATGATGGTCGCATCGAAGCCCGACCCCGCGATGATGATGAAGCCGTGCCGCGCGACGGCGCCCGACTCGTCCTGCCAGAACAGCTCGCCCATGTCCACCTTGACGGTGCGGCCCGCTCGGCAGGCTGCCGCGAGGGCGGCGGGCTCGGGGGCGTTGCCGATGTTGTTGAAGAAGAGGTTCGCCGTACCCGAGGGGAAGACGAGGGTCGGCACGCCGGTGTCGCGCAGGCAGTCGAGGACGCTCGAGACCGTGCCGTCGCCCCCGGACACCACCACGCGGTCGAAGGTGGTCACGTCTGCCGTGGCGTCCTCGGGCTCCATGCCCGGGCCGATGAAGCGCATGATGACCTCGTCGCCCGCCTCGGCGAGCGCATGGGTGAAGGCGAAGATCTCGTCCGAGCGCGTACCCGATGCGACGTTGTGGATTATGAGGCAGCGCATGGAGAGGTTCCGTTCTGAGCAAAGGCGAGTATAGTTAGTGCAGACTATCCTACCCCCGTCGGCGCGGGGGATACCGAGGCTCGAGGTGGCATGATTATTTCCACAAAGGATGAGCTGCGCGCCTTCATCGATCGGGCGCGCGCCTTCCCGGCGATCGCCGTCGACACCGAGTTCCTGCGCGAGCGCACCTTCCATCCGCGTCTGTGCCTGATCCAGCTCGCCACGCCCGACGAGGCGGTCGCGGTCGACCCCTTGGCCCTCGACGACATCTCCCCGCTCACGGACCTGTTGGATGACGAGGGCATCGTCAAGGTCTTCCACGCGTGCGCGCAGGACATGGAGGTCATCCTGCACACGCTCGGCACGCTCCCCGCGCCCATCTTCGACACGCAGGTCGCGGCGGCCTTTCTCGGCGAGCGCCTCCAGGTGTCCTACCACGGGCTCGTTCACACGTTCTGCGGGGTGACGCTTCCCAAGACCGAGTCGCTGACCGACTGGTCGCGCCGCCCGCTCACGCCCGAGCAGCTCGAGTACGCGCTCGACGACGTCCGCTACCTCATCAAGGCGTACGACGTGATGCGCGCGCGCCTCGAGGAGCTCGGCCGCCTGTCGTGGGTGCGCGACGAGACGCGCCCCCTCACCGAGCGATCGCGCTACGTGGTCGATCGCCGTCTGGCATACCGCCGGGTCAAGCGGGTCTCCTCGCTCACGCGCCGGCAGATGGCCGTCGCCCGCGAGCTCGCCGCCTGGCGCGAGCAGCGGGCGGAGCGCCACAACATCCCGCGCAAGTGGATCATGTCTGACGAGGTGCTCGTCGCGCTCGCCAAGCGCGCGCCGCGCGACGTCGGGGACGTGCGCAGCGTGCGCGGGACCGAGCAGCTCTCGGAGAGCGCCGTCGACGCGATTCTCGTTGCCGTCGAGCGCGCGCGGCGCTGCCCGCCCGACAAGCTTCCCGAGATCACGCACGGGCGCAAGGCTCCCGCCCCTGAGCTCGAGAGCGTGTGCGACCTCATGTACGCGCTCATCCGTCTCGTCGCGGAGCGGTCGGGCGTGGCGACGGCGATGATCGCCTCGCGCGACGACCTGGTCGACTACATCGATCATCCCGAGCGCAGCCGCCTGCGCGAAGGCTGGCGCTTCGAGCTCGTGGGGACCCGTCTGGATGACCTGCTCTCGGGCAACATGGGCCTCACGGTCAAGGATCGTCGCGTCGAGATCCTGTAGCGCCCGCGCGCGCCGCCCCCGCGGAGCGTCCGGCGCGCCGGCTCGCACTCGCCGCCGGCGCGCTGTCCGGGCGGGGCGCTATGATGGATGCGTTCATCACGAGAGGGAGGTCGCGGTGGGAGCGTGGGATCTCACGGGCACGACGCCCGCATCCGGGGGGCGCCCCGGTGAGCGCGGGGCCGAGGCGGCGTCGGATGTCGACGGCGCGCTGACCGTCAGCCAGGCGGTGCGCCGCGTCAATGAGACGCTTGACTTGCTGCCGCCCTGCACGGTGCTCGGCGAGGTCTCGGGCTTCCGCGGCCCGTACGGCGCGCGCGGGCACTGCTACTTCCAGATCAAGGACGAGCACTCGTCGATGGAGTGCGTCATCTGGGGGAGCATCTACCAAGCGAGCCCCTACGAGCTGCGCAACGGTCTCATGATGCGCTTCACCGGCTCGTTCGACGTCTACGAGCGCACGGGCAAGCTGAGCTTCCAGGTGCGGACCTTCTCGCCGGTCGGAGAGGGGCTGCTGCGCCAGCAGGTCGCGGCGCTCGCCGAGAAGCTTCGCCGCGAGGGGCTCATGGACGCGGCCCGCAAGCGTCCCATCCCGGCCTTCTGCACGCGCGTCGCGGTGGTGACCTCGCTCTCGGGCGCGGTCATCGACGACGTGAAGCGCACCCTCCGTCGCCGAAACCCCCTCGTCGAGCTCATCTGCGTGGGCTCGCGCGTGCAGGGCGCGGGCGCCGAGGCCGAGCTCATCGACGCCCTCGGCCGGGCCGCGGCGATCACGCCCGCGCCCGATTGCATCCTGCTCGTGCGCGGCGGCGGCTCCTTCGAGGACCTCATGACCTTCAACGACGAGGCGCTTGCGCGCGCGGTCGCCGCCTCTCCCATCCCGGTGGTCACGGGGATCGGGCACGAGCCGGACACCTCCATCTGCGACATGGTGAGCGATCGGCGCTGCTCCACGCCCACGGCCGCGGCCGAGTCGGTGGCCCCGTCGATCGTGCAGCTTGAGGATGTGCTCGCGGGGCGCGCCGAGCGCCTGTCCGTGGTGGGCGCGGCGCTCGTTTCCGAGAACGTCCGTCTGGTTGACGACGCGCTCGAGCGGTTGGGACGCGCGCTCGCGGATCAGGTGGCGCGCCGCTCGATGGCGCTCGAGGCCCTCGCCAAGCGCCCGTGCCTCACGAGTCCGGACGGGGTGGTGCTGCGTCGCGCCTTCGAGCTCGACCAGACGGAGGACCGCATGATGCGTGCCCAGGAACGCCTCCACGAGCGCTCGCGCGCCCAGCTCGCCCAGCTCGCCCTGCGGCTGCCGGCGGCTTCGACCGTGCTCGCCCCTCATGAGCGCGCGCTCACCCATGCACAGGAGCGCCTGCGCCGCGCGTGGCGCGACCTCTGCGCCGATCGCGCCGCCCAGCTCGCGACGCAGGCTGCCTCGCTCGACGCGCTCTCACCGCTCAAGGTGCTGGGACGCGGGTACGCGATCGCGGCGAGCGAGCGCGGGATCGAGACGCGCGCCGCGGCGTTCGCGCTCGGCGATCATCTGCGCGTGATGCTCGTCGACGGCACGGTGGAGGGAACGGTGTCCGCGGTGCGCCCCGGCGCTCCGGTGCCTGGCGCGCCGGATGCGTAAGCGGTGAGAAGATGGGTCCGCGCCGCGCGGGCCAGGATGAGAAAGGGAGAATCATGGCAGAACAGTTGGAGCAGACGCCCGTCGAGGAGCTGAGCTACAAGGAGGCCTCGCAGGAGCTTGAGCTCATCGTGCGGGCGCTCGAGTCGGGCGAGCTCGAGCTCGAGGAGTCGCTCGCGCGCTACACGCGCGGCGTGGAGCTCATCAAGAGTCTGCGCGAGCGTCTCGCCCACGCCGAGCAACAGGTCAAGGTCCTCGTGCAGGACATGGACGGCACGGACGTCCTCGTCGCGGGCGAAGCCGCCTCAACCGCCGACGACCTCACGCTCTAGCCCCGTTCGCCTCACGGCCCGGAGAAAGGAAGCATCATGTCAGATTGCATCTTCTGCTCGATCGCGCAGCACGAGATCCCCTCGACCATCGTGTTCGAGGACGACCTCGTCGTCGCCTTCGAGGACCTCAACCCGCAGGCGCCCGTGCACGTGCTCGTCATCCCCAAGGGACATTACGCGCACCTCATCGATGGCGTGCCGGCCGAGGTGCTGGCCGCGATGGTGCATGCGGTCGACGAGGTCGCGCGCATCAAGGGTCTCGATGACGGCTTCCGCGTCATCACCAATAAGGGGGCGGCCGCGGGCCAGACGGTCGGTCACTTCCACCTCCATGTGCTCGGCGGCGCCCAGCTCGGTGAGGGGTTGGTGTAACGTCCGCGCACTGCGGATGCCCGGTCGGGCGCCGCGGTTTAGGGGTATGATGGGTAAGTTAGCGAAGTGAGCGCGGCCCTGCCGCAGGAACAGAGGGAGACATATGAACGTTCTCGTCATCAATGCAGGTAGCTCGAGCCTCAAGTACCAGTTGCTCGACACCGCGACCCGCGAGGTGTTCGCGAAGGGCAACGCCGAGCGCATTGGCATCGACGGCTCCTTCATCGGTCATTCCGAGATGGGTGGCGAGAAGCAGACGCTCGAGGTCGAGCTGCCCGATCACCGCACCGCCATCAAGCACGTCTTCGAGATCCTCAAGGCCGTCGACGCCCCGGTCGAGGGCATCGGCCACCGCGTGGTGCAGGGCGGTTGGTACTTCCCCGAGTCCGCTGTGGTTGATGACGAGACCCTCGCGCAGGTGCGCGAGGTCGCCCCGCTCGCCCCGCTCCACAACTACGCCGAGGCCGATGTGGTCGAGATCTGCCGCGACATGTTCCCCGAGCTCGGCAACGTCATCGTGCCCGACACCGCCTTCCACTACAACATGCCCGAGCGCGCCTGGCGCTACGCCCTCC
>CAZLGF010000046.1:0-10254 GCA_964558955.1 uncultured Coriobacteriaceae bacterium | reverse complement strand
CGACCTCTCCAAGCAGGCCGTCGCCTACCGTCAGCTGTCGCTGACGCTCCGCCGCCCGCCCGGACGCGAGGCCTACCCGGGCGACATCTTCTATCTGCACTCGCGCCTGCTCGAGCGCGCCTGCAAGCTCTCGGAGGCCAACGGCGCGGGATCGATGACGGCTCTGCCCATCATCGAGACGCAGGACGGCGACGTGTCGGCCTACATCCCCACCAACGTGATCTCGATCACCGACGGCCAGATCTACCTGCAGAGCGACCTGTTCTTCCAGGGGCAGCGCCCGGCGGTCGACGTGGGCATCTCGGTGTCGCGCGTCGGCGGGTCGGCTCAGACCAAGGCCATGAAGCAGGTCGCGGGCAACCTGCGCCTCGATCTCGCCTCCTATCAGGAGCTCGCGGGCTTCGCGCAGTTCGGCAGCGATCTCGACGTCGCCACCCAGAAGCAGCTCACCCACGGCTCGCGCATGACCGAGCTGTTGAAGCAGGGGCGCTACCGCCAGCTTGACGTGGCGACCCAGGTGGCCGTGCTCTACGCCGGCAACCAGGGCTTCCTCGACGCTCTGCCCCTCTCGCAGGTGCTCGCTTACCGCGACGGCCTCGTGCACTTCCTCGAGACGTCCCACGCGAAGCTCCTCGATCGCCTGCGCGCCGCGTCGATCGAGGGCGATCTCGAGCGCGACCTCAGGCAGGCCGTCACCGACTTCACGAACGACTTCGTGAGCGCGTGCGAGGCGGCCTCTGAGAACGATATGGGCGACGAGCCCGAGGAGAGCTAGGCGCCATGGCGAACCTTCGCGAGATCAAGAAACGGATCTCCTCGGTCACGAGCACCAAGCAGATCACGCGCACGATGGAGATGGTCTCGACGGCCAAGATCCGCCAGGCGCTCGATCGCGCGCTCGGAGCCGAGCCCTACAAGGCGGCGCTCGCCGACGTCATGCTCACGGTGGCGCAGGATTCCGAGGCGGCTGGCAAGGCGCCGCTTCTGCGCACGCACGAGCGGCAGGAGCGCGGGCTCGTGATCGCCATCGCGTCCGACCGCGGTCTCGCCGGTGGCTTCAACGTCGTCGTGACGCGCGAGGCGGAGCGCATCATGCGCGCCTGGCGCAGCCGGGGCATGGAAGCGGAGGTCATCACCTGCGGCCGCAAGCCCAGCGAGTACTTCAAGGGCCGGGGCAGCCAGGTCATGCATTTCGAGGGCTCCTCCGCTGACCCCTCGCTCGAGCAGGCCCGCATGATCGCGAGCTACGTCTGCGACGGCTACGCTCAGGGACGCATCGACGAGGTCGAGCTCGTCTACCACCACGCGCGCAACCGCGTCGACCAGGACCTGCGCGTCGAGCACCTGCTTCCGCTCGACGCCGAGATGGTGGCCATGACCCACGGTCCGCGCAAGAACGAGGGGGAGGGCCCCCGGCGCGTCTCGTCGACGTTTCGCTTCGTGCCCTCAGCCTCGGAGGTCCTGGGCGATCTCGTTCCCTCGTACGTCCTCACCGTCATCCATCAGGCGCTGATCGATTCCGCCGCCGCCGAGCAGGGGGCGCGCCGCAAGGCGATGCACTCGGCCACCGAGAACGCCACGGCGATCATCGCGACCCTGACCCGCACCTACAACCGCGTGCGCCAGGCTTCCATCACCACCGAGATCACCGAGATCGTGGGCGGAGCCTCTGCATTGGAAGAGGAGTAGCAATGGCTGCAAGCACCGATCTGAAAGACATCCAGGAGGCCGTCGAGCGCCGCACCGCCGGCGTGGGGCGGATCGTCCGCATCGTGGGCCCGGTCGTGGACGTCAAGTTCGAAGGCCAGGTTCCCGCGATCTACAACGCTCTGTCCGTCGAGGCCGACACCCCGATGGGGCACGTGAGCACGATCCTCGAGGTCGAGAGCCAGCTTCCGGGCGGCGTGGTCCGCACCGTCGCCATGACATCGACCGACGGCCTCACGCGCGGCATCATGGTGACCGACACGGGCGGCCCCATGACCATGCCGGTCGGCCCGGGCACGCTCGGGCGCATCTGGAACGTGCTCGGCGAGCCCGTCGACGGCAAGCCCATGCCCGAGATCGAGGATTACTACCCGATCCACCACCCCGCCCCCAGCTTCGACGAGCTCATCACCGAGACCGAGATCTTCGAGACCGGCATCAAGGCCATCGACCTGCTTGAGCCCTATATCCGCGGCGGCAAGACGGGCCTGTTCGGCGGCGCCGGCGTGGGCAAGACGGTCCTCATCCAGGAGCTCATCAACAACCTCGCGCTCGAGCACAACGGCACCTCGGTCTTCACTGGCGTCGGCGAGCGCACCCGCGAGGGCACCGATCTCTACCTCGAGATGAGCGAATCGGGCGTCATCGAGAAGACCTGCCTCGTCTACGGTCAGATGAACGAGCCCCCCGGAGCGCGCCTGCGCGTGGGCCTCGCGGGCCTCACGACCGCCGAGTACTTCCGCGACCGAGGCCAGGACGTGCTCCTGTTCATCGACAACATCTTCCGCTTCTCCCAGGCGGGCTCCGAGGTCTCGGCCCTGCTCGGCCGCATGCCCTCGGCCGTGGGCTACCAGCCCACCCTCGCCACCGAGATGGGCGACTTGCAGGAGCGCATCACCTCGACCAAGGTCGGCTCGATCACCTCGGTTCAGGCGGTCTACGTTCCGGCGGACGACCTGACCGACCCGGCGCCGGCCACCACCTTCACCCATCTCGACGCGCAGACGGTGCTTTCGCGCTCCATCGCCGCGCTCGGCCTCTATCCGGCCATCGACCCCCTCGCCTCGAGCTCCGACGCGCTCGATCCCACCATCGTGGGCGAGGAGCACTACCGGGTGGCCGTGAAGGTCCAGGAGATCCTCCAGGAGTACTCCGACCTGCAGGACATCATCGCGATCCTCGGCATGGACGAGCTCTCGGAGGAGCAGCGCCTCACGGTCGATCGCGCGCGCAAGCTGCAGCAGTTCCTCTCGCAGTCGTTCCACGTTGCCGAGAAGTTCACGGGCAACAAGGGCACCTACATCCACATCGAGGACACCGTGCGCTCGTTCGCCGCGATCGTCGACGGGGAGTGCGACGACCTGCCCGAGCAGGCGTTCCGCTACGCGGGCACCATCGATGACGTGCGCGAGCGCGCCGCCCAGATGGAAGCGGGCCGGTAGCCATGCGCATGAGGATCGTCTGCCCCGAGCATGAGGCCTATGCGGGCGAGGCGGCGTTCGTGGTGCTGCCCTGCCCGGACGGCGAGCTCGGGGTCCTGCCCGGCCACGCGAGCGAGATCTGCACGATCGCCGCGGGCTACGTGCGCGTCAGCGACCGGGCGATGGGCACGGTCGATCATCGCTTCGTCGTGAGCGGCGGCTACGCTCAGATCACGGCCGATGAGGTCATCGTGCTCGCCGAGCGCGCCTGCGACGTGGAGGGGATCGATCACGAGGCGGTCCGTGCCGCGCGAGGGGTTTTTGAAGACAAGCTGAGTAATTTGTCAGAAGATGATGCGCATCGCGCCTACCTCTATAATGAGATCGCCTGGTGCGAGCTGCAGCTCGGCACCGCGTAGCCATCGAGCGCTCCGAGGGGAGCGTCGCGGTACATATAAGGAAGTAGGCCCTTGGATATCATCCGTGTTCAGGGCGGGCATGCCCTGAAGGGGGGCGTGCGCGTCTCGGGAGCGAAGAACTCCGCCCTCAAGCTCATGGCGGCGACCTTGCTTGCCCCGGGCGTGACCACGCTCACCAACGTCCCCAACATCTCCGACGTCCACGTGATGGGCAAGGTCCTCAAAGGGCTCGGCGCCACGATCGAGGTGGCGGACGAGCATACGCTTCTCATCGACACCTCGCGCGTCTCCTCCTGGGAGGCGCCCTATGAGCTCGTGGTCAAGATGCGTGCCTCGACGGCCGTCATGGGGCCACTGCTCGGGCGCATGGGCCGGGCCAAGATCGCGATGCCGGGCGGTTGCAACCTCGGCGCGCGCAAGATCGACATGCACATCCTCGGGCTCGAGGCCCTCGGTGTGCGATTCGATACCGATCACGGTTATATCCTCGCCAACGCCCAGGACGGCCTGACCGGCACGTACGTGACGCTTGAGTTCGCGAGCGTCGGCGCGACGGAGAACCTCATCATGGCGGCCGTGCGCGCCACGGGCACGACGGTCATCGACAACGCGGCTCGCGAGCCCGAGATCGTCGACCTCGCCACCATGCTCAACGAGATGGGCGCCCGCATCGAGGGCGCCGGCACGCCCGTCATCACCATCGAGGGCGTTGAGGAGCTGCATCCTGTCACGCATCGCGTGATCGGCGACCGCATCGAGGCCGGAACCTTCCTGGTGGCGGGCGCGCTCGCCGCTGGCCCGGACGGCATCGAGGTCACCGGCTTCAATGCGAACCACCTCGGCATGGTGCTCAAGAAGCTCGAGCTCATGGGCGTGCGCTTCGAGCGCGTCGCGCAGGGCGTGCGCGTGTGGCGCGCCGACCGCATCGAGCCGGTCGACATCCAGACGCTGCCCTTCCCGGGCTTTCCCACCGATATGCAGGCGCAGATCATGGTGCTCTCCGCGCTCGCTGACGGCAGCTCCGTCATCACCGAGAACATCTTCGAGAATCGCTTCATGTTCGCCTCCGAGCTGGTGCGCATGGGCGCTTCCATCCGCATCGAGAGCCACCACGCCATCGTGCACGGCGTCGAGCGCCTGTCGGGCGCGCAGGTGGTCTCTCCCGACCTGCGCGGCGGCGCCGCGCTCGTGGTGGCGGGCCTTGCCGCCGAGGGCGAGACCGACGTTTCGGCCATCCGCCACATCGACCGCGGGTACGAGCGGTTCTGCGACAAGCTGATTGGATTGGGAGCGCATGTCGAGCGCATCACGGTTCCTGATCCCGTCGAGGATTAGGAGTAGGTAGACTATGGGCTTCCGCAAGAAACGCGTGCAGAACTCCAAGCACCTGTCGACAGGCGCTTCGGGTCGCATCTACAGCCGCGACAACGTGAGCCGCTATAGCGAGCGTTCGCGTCAGCGCCGGCGCCGCTCGATCGCGCGGCGCACCGTGCTCGGCGGCTTCTGCGGCGTCGTCGTCGTTGGGGGCGCTGCGGCGGGCGTCTGGGTCAACAGCCTCGTCTCTCGCCTGAACGACAGCGACATCATCACCGACGACCTGCTCATCACGCTCGTCGACTCCGACGTGTCGAGTGAGCCGTTCTACATGCTCCTGCTCGGCACCGACGGGCGCACGGAGGGCTCGACGGCCCGCACCGACTCCATCATCCTCGTGCGCATCGACCCCACCGAGCAGCAGGTCACGCTCATCTCCATCCCGCGCGACACGTACTACGAGTACAACGGTGAGGTCATGAAGATCAACGCGGTCTTCACCTACGCCGGGGCCGAGGGCATCGTCGAGGCCGTGAACGACCTCTGCGGCATCGAGATCTCGCACTACGCCGAGATCAACTTCGACGGTCTCGTCACGCTCGTCGACGCGGTGGGCGGCATCTACATCACCGTCCCCGAGGGCGATGAGGTCGACGACGAGGAGGCCGGCCCGGTCGTGATCGAGGCGGGCTACCAGCTCATGGACGGCACAGCCGCCCTCACCTTCTGCCGCGCGCGCCATCAGTACACGGACGGCGACTACACCCGCATGCGCCACCAGCGCATGGTGCTCGGCGCGCTGGCCGACAGGATCCTGAACGATCTCGACATCACCAAGATCCCGTCGCTGCTCGAGTCGCTCGCCGACATGGTCCAGACCTCGCTGACGGTGTCCGACATCATCTCGCTCGTGAACGCCATGAGCGGCATGGACGTCGACAGCATGTACTCCGCGAACATTCCCTCGTGGGCAGGCGAGGACACCTACATCGACGGGGCGAGCTACGTCTTCGTCTACTACGACGACCTGGCGGAGATGATGGAGCGCGTTGACGCGGGCGAGGATCCCGAGGGCCCGCAGACCATGGGCACGGGCGGCGACTCGTCTGCCACCGTGGGCGACCTCTACACCAACAGCAATCAGGACTGGCTGACGGGCACCGCCACCACGAGCGGCTCCTCGGATGATGAGGACGACGAGGACGACAGCTCCTCGGAGGAGTAGTCGTCCTCGCTACACGCCGCGGCTCAGGCGAAGCGCGCGACAAGCTCCTGAAGCACGTCGACCATCCGCTCGAGGGACGACACGGGGACGAACTCGTGCACGCCGTGGCAGCAGTACCCGCCCGTTGAGAGGTTAGGGCAGGGGAGTCCGCGGAACGAGAGCTGCGCGCCGTCGGTGCCGCCGCGGATCGGAATCACGCGCGGCTCGATGTCGGTGGCGGCGAAGGCCTCGCGCGCGGTGTCGATGAGCTCGGGGTGCGCGGCGATCGCCTCGGCCATGTTGCGGTACTGCTGCTTGATCTCGACGGTTACGCGCTCGGCGCCGAGCTCGGCGTTGATGAAGTCGGCCGCGCGCCGCATGAGGGCGATCTTCTCCTCGAACTTCGCGGCGTCATGGTCGCGGATGATGTAGCGCCCGGTCGCGTGCTCACACGTTCCCGAGAAGCCCTCGAGATGGATGAACCCCTCGTAGCCTTCGGTGTGCTCGGGGCGCATGTGCGCGGGCAGCAGCGCGTGGAAGGCCGTGAGGACGTTCGAGGCGTTGATCATCTTGTCCTTGGCATCTCCGGGGTGGATGGAGCGCCCGCGGCAGCGCACCGTCGCCTCGCAGGCGTTGAAGCACTCCCACTCGATCTCGCCAATGGGGCCGCCGTCGACCGTATAGGCGTACGCGCAGCCGAAGTCCTCGAGGTCGAGCAGGGCCGCTCCGTGGCCGATCTCCTCGTCCGGGCAGAAGCAGACGGCGATCTCCGGGTGCGGCAGGCTGGGATCGGCTAAGAGCCGGGCGACGAGGGCCATGATCTCGGCGATGCCGGCCTTGTCGTCCGCGCCGAGCAACGTCGTGCCGTCCGTGCAGACGAGGTCCTCGCCCACGAGGTCGAGCAGGACGGGGAGCGTGTCGGGGCCGATTGAGACGGGGGCGCCGTCGACCGTGCCGCAGACTAGGTCGCCGCCCTCGTAGCTTACGATGTGCGGTTTCACCCCGAAGCCCGAGACGACCTCGGTGGTGTCGAGGTGCGCGATGAGGCCGAGACGCGGCCTTCCCTCGGCTCCAGGGCTCGCCGGGATCCAGGCGGTCACGTAGGCGTGCTCGCTCACCCGCACGTCGCGCGCGCCGAGTTCGAGCAGCTCGGCTTCGAGCATGCGCGCGAGATCGAACTGGATCGCGCTCGAGGGCACCTGATCGCTGTGCTCGTCGGCTGATTGCGTGGGGACTTGCACGTAGCGCATGAAGCGCTCGAGCACATCGCTGGTCGTGGTCATAGCAGCTCCTTCACCGGGTCAGATGGGGGACGCCCCTACTCTAGCGCACCGGGCGAGCGTCACGCGCGGGCCGTCTGGGCGGCGAGGAGCCCGCGTGGCCAGCGGGGGCGCCCGCGCGCGTTCGGGTACAATCGGAGGCACACCGCGATCGAGGAGGGTCTGGCGCATGGATACCACGGAGAGCTCCCACGAGTTGCACCTCACCATGGCGAATGAGGACTACCTCGAGTGCATCGTGCGCATCGAGCGCGAGGAGCAGGAGCTCAGCGGCGTCCGCTCCGTCGACATCGCCAACCGCCTCGGCGTGTCGAAGGCCTCGGTCAACAAGGCCGTCACCGCGCTCAAGAACCAGGGGCTCGTTGAGCAATCGCATTACAGCAGGGTCACGCTGACGCCGCGGGGCCGTGAGATCGGTGAGGCGGTGTGGCGCCGCCACCGGATGCTGCGCACCTTCCTCATCCAAGAGCTCGGCGTGGAGTTCGAGCGCGCCGACGCCGAGGCCTGCCAGATGGAGCACGCGCTGTCGGAGGACACCATGGCCCGCTGGCTCGCGTACCTGGAGCAGCAGAACATCATCGTCGTCGAGGAGTGAGCGTGGCCGATCCCGCCGCAGGGGCCGCGCCGCGCGCGGGCATCGCGCAGGAGCTCGATGCCCGCTTCGACGCCACCTATTACAACCGCGTGGGCGCACGCGAGCTCACGGAGCGCATGACGAGCGAGGTCCTGCTCGCGCAGGGGCCCACGGGAAGCGTCCTCATGAGCCAGCCGGGCGCGGCGGACATCCCGCCCGCGTTCTGGAACCTGGCTGAGCCGCAGGCGGTCGCGAACGTGCACCGGCTCTATGAGGCCGCCGGCGCTCAGGTGCTCATCACCAACACCTTTCAGGCGAGCGCGCCCGCGCTCGCCCGCGCGGAGATCGACCCTTCGATGGCCGAGGTCAACCGCGCCGCCGTTGACGAGGCGCGGGCAGCCTACCCGCAGGTCGTGCTCGGGTCCGTCGGCCCGTGCGGTATCGGTTGCAGCAAGCGCGACTCCCCGGCGTTTCGCAGGGCGCGCGCGGCCTACCGGGATCAGGCGCACGCGCTGCTCGCGGCCGGCGTTGACGGGGTCCTGCTCGAGACCTTCGCGTCCATCCAGGATCTCGAGCCAGCGCTCGCAGGCGCCTGCGACGTGGCGGACGGCATGCCCGTGCTCGTGAGCTTCTTGATCGATGACGAGGGAGCCCTATCAGGCGACGGCCTCACCATCGAGGGCGCCGTGGTGTACGCCGAGATCCATGGCGCCGCTGCGGTCGGCGTCAACTGCTGCTCGATCGAGGCGGCGACGGCCGCGGTGCCGCGCATGGTCCGCGCGGCCCGCACGCCGGTGATGGTGCGCCCCCGCGCGGGCGCCCCCGTGCGCGATGGCAGCGGCGACCTGCGGTGGCGCGAAGATGTGGAGGCGTTCGCGCGCGCGTGCCGCATCTGGCGCGACGCCGGAGCGCGTCTCGTGGGCTCGTGCTGCGGCGCCACCGCGCTCACCACGGCCGCGATGGCGGATGCGCTCGACGACGCTGCGCGCGGGCCCGTCGTGTAGATCCTTCGCGGATCGGGCCATGCAGGATCCACCAGACGCGCACGGGGTATACCACGGGCGTATGTGCTCGCCTGCATCGTGAGAGGTGTGAACCTGGTGGGAGCCATGATTCACTTTGGGACCGATGGATGGCGCGCCCGCCTCGATGGGGACTTCACCGATGAGAGCCTCGCGCGCATCGCCGACGCGGCGGCGCGCGTGTGGGCGCGGACTGCGCCGGGCGCCATCGTCTACATCACATTTGATACGCGGCCCGGTGCCGAGGAGTTCGCCGTGCTCGCCGGCCGCGTCATCGCGGCACACGGGTTCACGGTCAAGGTGGCCGACCGCTACGCGCCCACGCCGGCGCTCTCCTGGGCGCTTGCGCGCGATCGGCGCGCCTGCGGCGGGCTCTCCATCACCGGATCGCACAATCCGCCCGACTACCTCGGCGTCAAGCTGCGCGCAGCGGGTGGCGGATCGGTCAGCCTCGATCTGATCGAGGAGATCGAGGCGGCGATCGACAGCGTGGCCCCCGCCGCGCGCGGCGCCGTTCAGCGCTGCGATCTCGTAACCCCGTATTTCGACGCGCTCTACGCAGCGGTGGACGCCGAGGCGATCGCCTCGGCGCGCTTGCGCGTCGTGTACGATCCGCTCTATGGGGCGGCGCGCGGATACGTGCCCGCCATCTTGGAGGCGCTTGGAGTCGAGGTCGTCGAGATCCACGGAACCGATGACGCCGACAGGGCGGACCTTCATCCCGACCCCATCGAGCCCTGGGTTGATGACTGCGAGAGCGCGGTCGTGGCGGAGGGAGCCTGCGCGGGCCTCATCAGCGACGGGGACGCCGACCGCGTGGGTGCGGTCGATGAGGACGGTCGCTTCGTGAGCCCGCACAAGATCATCGCGCTCATCACGGCGCATCTCGTGCGCAGCCATGGTCTGAGCGGGCGCGTCGTGATCAACCAGTCCACGTCGGTGCTCACGCGCCGCATCGCCCGGGCGCTCGGGTGCCGCGTCACGGTCAAGCCCGTCGGCTTCACCCATATATGTGAGGAGATCGCGCGAGGTGACGTGCTCGTGGGCGGCGAGGAGGCCGGCGGCATCAGCGTGCCCACATGGCTGCCCGAGCGCGACGGCATCTACGTGGCCCTTCTGCTCTGCGAGATGATGGCGCAGACGGGGAAGAGCCTGCGGACGCTCACCGACGAGCTTGAGGCGGGCTTCGGGACGACGAGCTACGCCCGGCGAGACCTTCGCCTTGCGAACGAGGTCATCGAGACCTTCCGGATGCTGCTCCCCGGCCTCAACCCGCATGAGATCGCCGGGGAGAGCCCGGTCTCCGTCAACCG
>CAZLGF010000045.1:1241-10390 GCA_964558955.1 uncultured Coriobacteriaceae bacterium | reverse complement strand
GCGACGTAGGCGTCCCAGAACTCCTGCTCGCGCGGCTTGGGAATGTGCGCCCGCGCCGCGAAATGCGTGATGCGGTACGCGATGGGGTGCGCGACGGCGGGCACCATGTAGCCGACGTAGATGTCAGGCACCAGGCACCCGAACACGAACGCGTTGCGATCAAGCACCGCGCGCGCGAGAGCGCTTTCCCCGGCGAGCAAGCGCTCCGTGTGCGCGATGTGTATGTTCCAGCTCGGCACCGCCGCACCCCCTGACACCAGCGCAGGAAGCCCTTAGGACCTCACCTCGCCGCCGGTCGCCTTGCAGACCTTGGTCACGAGGCGCTGATGCACCTTCTCGACCTCCTCGGAGGTCAGCGTGTGATCGTCCGCGCGATAGGTGAGGGCGAAGGCCATCGACTTCTTCCCCGCGCCCACGCGCTCGTCATTGCGGTAGACGTCGAAGAGGCGCACGTCGCGCAGGAGCTTGCCGCCCGCCGAGTGCAGGCGCCGCTCAAGGTCCTCGCAGGTCACGCTCTCGTCGACCACGATCGCGAGGTCGACCTCGATGGCGGGGTACGTTGAGAACTCACGGTAGACGTCCTGGTCGCGCGCGGCGCGCAGGAGCGCCTCGAGACTCAGCTCGAAGGCGACGACGGGCAGATCGATGTCGTATGCCTCGCGCGCGTCAGGGTGGATCTCACCCACCCAGCCCAGCACGGTACCACCGGAGAGCACCTCCGCGCTGCGGCCGGGCTGCAGGAAGCCATACCCCGCGCCCTCGACCGGACGGAAGCGCACCTTCTCAACGCGCAGCTGCGCCAGAAGCTCCTCAACCACGCCTTTGCCGTCGAAGAAGCGCAGCGGCGTGAACTTCTGGTTCCAGGTCGTGTCGCCCCAGGCTCCCGAGAGCACGCCCGACACCGCGTGGCGCTCCTTGGGGAGGCTCGCGTTCTCACGCCCGTGGAAGAGCGTGCCGATCTCATACAGATGCACGTTCGCGGTGCCATGCGCCTCGTTGTACGCCACCGACTCCAGCAGGCCCGGGAGCAGCGAGCGACGCATCTCGGACTGCTCGGCGACGAGCGGGCGCATGAGCTTGACCGGCACGCCGCGCCCCTCCTCGCTCATCCCGACCTTCTCGAGATCGCCCGGCGCGGCGAACGAGTAGGTCGTGGTCTCGTTGAGGCCGCAAGAGCGCAGGATCGCGCCGATGCGACGGATCGTGCGCTGCTCGCGCGTCAGACCGCCGATGTGGTTGCGCGCGGCGGGGATGGTCGCCGGCACGCGATCCATGCCCCACAGGCGCAGGATCTCCTCGATCAGGTCGATCTCGCGCTCGAGGTCGGGGCGGTTGGTGGGCACCGTCACGCTCAAGGTGCCGTCCGCCTCCTCGACGACCGCGCAGCCCAGGCGTGTGAGGCGCGAAACCATGAACGCGGTCGGGATCTCCGCGCCGCTCACCGCGCAGGCGCGCGCGGGGCGCAGCGTCAGCGTGGGCGGCTCGACCGGGCGGGGATACTCGTCGATCTCGCCCGCGCACACGGTGGCGCCGCAGCACGAGGCGAAGAGCGCCGCCGCGATGGAGGCCACCTCGTGGCACCGGGTGCGGTCGACCTGGCGCTCGTAGCGGATGGACGCCTCGGAGATGAGCGAGAGGTTGCGGCTCGTGCGCGAGATGTGGCTCGAATCGAAGCACGCGGCCTCGAGCAGCACGTCGTGGGTGGTCTCGTCGATGTCGGAGTCGAGGCTGCCCATGACGCCCGCGATGCAGACCACGCGCTCGCCGTCATCGGTGATCACGCACGCGTCGGAGGTGAGCGTGCGCTCCTGGCCGTCAAGCGTCACGACCTGCTCGCCGTCGTGCGCAGCGCGCACCACGATGTGGCGCCGGCCGTCGCGCTCGGTGAGCTTGCCCAGGTCAAACGCGTGAAGCGGCTGGCCCGTGAGCATCATCACGTAGTTCGTGACGTCGACCACGTTGTTGATGGGGCGCATGCCGGCGGCGGTCACGCGCTGGGCGAGCCACGCGGGCGACGGGCCGATCTTCACGCCGCGCACCACGCGCGCGTTGTAGCGGCTGCAGAGCTCGGGGTCGGCGATGGTCACGTCGACGATGTCCTCGACGCGTGACGACTCATCCACGGCCTCGATCTGCGGCAGCTCGATGTGCACGTCGCGGTCGAAGATCGCCGAGGTCTCAACCGCCATGCCCATCATCGAAAGGCAGTCGGGACGATTGGGCGTGATCTCACAGTCGAGCACGGTGTCGGCCGAGCCCAGGTAGTCCGCGAAGGGCACGCCCACGGGAGCGTCCTCGGGCAGGATCAGGATACCCGAGTGGTCGCCTGAGAGCCCCAGCTCACGCGCCGAGCAGTTCATGCCGCAGGAGTACACGCCGCGCAGCTTGCTCTTCTTGATCGTGATGCCACCGGGAAGCTCGGCGCCGATGAGCGCCGTCACGATGTGGTCACCCTCGTTGAAGTTCGAGGCGCCGCAGACGATGGTTAAAGGCTCGGGCGCGCCGTCCTCGCCCACGTTGAACCGGCCCACATCGACCTTGGTCACCCACATGTGATCGGAGTCGGGATGCGGCTCCTTCGAGACCACCTGCGCGGTGACCACGTGATCGAACGCCTCGCCCACCGTCTCGATGGCCTCGACCTCGGTCCCGGTGCGGATGTACTCGGCGGCCAGCTCCTCCGGCGACTCCGGCACATCCACCATCGTTTTCAACCAGCTATATGAAACGCGCATCGCTTGCATCCTCTCCTAGAATTGCGCGAGGAACCGCATGTCCCCCGTCATCAGCGTCCGCAGATCGGGCAGGTCGTAGCGGAGCGCCGCCACGCGCTCGACGCCGATGCCGAAGGCGAAGCCGGTGTAGCGCTCGGGGTCGACGCCGCAGTTGATGAGCACGTTGGGGTCGACCATGCCGCAGCCGAGGATCTCGATCCAGCCGCTGTGCTTGCAGAAGCTGCAGCCCTTGCCGCCGCAGACGTGGCACGAGACGTCGAGCTCGCAGCTCGGCTCGGTGAACGGGAAGAAGTGCGGACGGTAGCGCGTTGTACGGTCGGGGCCGAACATCGCGCGGGCGAAGTAGTCGAGCGTGCCCTTGAGGTCGCCGAACGTGATCCCCTCGTCCACCACGAGGCCTTCGACCTGGTTGAACTGGGGCAGGTGGCAGGCGTCGGCCGTGTCGGGCCGGTAGACGGTGCCCGGAGCGATCACGTAGATCGGCGGCTTCTGACGCTCCATGACGTGCACCTGAACACCTGAGGTCTGGGTGCGCAGAAGCACGTCGGACTCGCCGCTGGCGTGCGCCTCTGCGTGCGCCAGCGAGCCGGGCGCGTTGTCGGCCACGTAGAAGGTGTCGCGCGCCGAGCGGCTCGGATGGTCCATGGGGGCGTTCAGCGCGGTGAAGTTGTAGTACGAGGTCTCGACCTCGGTGCCGCCCTCGACGGTGTAGCCGATCGCGCAGAAGACGTCCTCAATCTCCTCCTTGATCTGCGTGATGAGATGCTGGTGCCCGATGGTGGGTCGCGCGCCGGGAAGCGTCACGTCGACGGCCTCGGTCGCCATGAGGGTGCGCATGGCCTCGCGCTTGAAATCGCGCGCGCTGCGCGCGATGAGGCCCTCGACCGCGCGGCGCAGCTCGTTGGCGCGCTTGCCGAGCGCGGGGCGCTCGGCGGGGTCGACCGTTCCCATCATGTGCATGAGCGCCGTGAGCTCGCCCTTGCGGCCGAGCAGCGCCACGCGCGCGACCTCGAGCTTCTCGGGGTCGTCGGCAGCGGCGATCATCTCCCTCGCCCGCTGCTCGAGCTGTGTCAGATCGTCAATCAGACTCATGTCGTTCCCTCCTGCGCGCCGAGGCGCGCCCCATGCGGGCCCGCGTGCACCCGCTCCCAGGCCCGGCCGCGCGCGACGCGACGTAAAAAACCGCCCCTGGGCTTCCCTACTGCCCAAGGACGGTTTGAATCCGCGGTACCACCTTGATTGACCGGCGGGATGTCTCCCCGCAGGCCCCCTTTGTCCCTGTGTCGCCAGGGCGGGCGGCTTCCCTACTGAGCTGGCATGACGCCCGGCACCGGGCGGCCCGCCGTTCAGGTCGCTGCTCGGGAGTGAACTCGGAACCTCGTCGCAGCGGGTGGGCTCTCAGCCGGTGACCCTCCCTCTCTGAGCCGCGACACGCGAGGCGCCGACCTCTCCGTCAACGCGTTGGGCGGCATGATAGCACAAACTCGACGCCACCTGGGTATAAACCGTCTGAACTGTGTCGCGTCCCGCCCTCACAGGACGGCAGCGCTCATCAAGGAGGCATCCATGGCATTCAAGGAAATTCCGATCAGCGAGGTCTCGTGCAATCCGTTCACCGCGTTCGGGAGCGACTGGGCGCTCGTCACCGCCGGCGACGAGCAGGGATCGAACACCATGACCGTCAGCTGGGGCGCCATGGGCGTTCTCTGGAGCAAGAACGTCATGACGGTCTACATTCGCCCGCAGCGCTACACCAAGCAGTTCGTCGACGCCGCCGAGCGCTTCACCGTGTCGTTCTACGCGCCCGAGCACAAGCGCGCCCTCGGGGTGCTGGGGGCGAAAAGCGGGCGCGACGGCGACAAGGTCGCTGAGGTGGGCTTCACGCCCGTGTACCTGGACGGCACCACGGCCTACGCCGAGGCCCGCATGGTCTTCGTCTGCCGCAAACTCTATGCCGACGACATCGCACCCGAGCAGTTCATCGACAAGGAGCTCGTCGAGGAGACCTATCCCAAGCACGACTACCACACCATGTACATCGGCGAGGTCGAGCACGTCTACGTCGCTGAGTAGCCGAGGCCGCGCGGCGGTCGTTGCCCGCGGGGCCGCCACCCACGCCGCTGCCTGCGGGGTCCCCGTTGCCTACACCGCTGCCGACCGTGCAGCCACCGTCGTCTGAAAGGAAGCCCTATGTCCCCGGAAGCCTCCCTCACCTCGCGCTTCAAGCGCCTCCAACGCGACCTGTGGGTGCGCGCCTACCTGCAGCGCGTCCTCGAATTCGACGGCGAGACCGTGGCGCCGCCCAACGGGGCGGACGCCCGCGCCGAGGCCATGGAGGTGCTTTCGGCGGAGCATCACGCGCTGCTCACCGGAACCGATGCCGTCGAGCTCGTCAACGGGCTCACCGAGGCTGATCGAGCGGGCTCCCTCGACGCCCAAACCCATGATGAGCTGCACGTCTTCACGCGCGACCAGCGCGAGGCCCGCGCCATCCCCACCGAGGAGGCCGCGGCCTGGACGCGCCTCACCTGCGAGGCGAACACCGCCTGGCGCCGCGCCAAAGCCGCTGACGACTGGGCGTCCTTCGAGCCCTACGTCGACCGCATCCTCGAGACGCTCAAGCGACACGCCTCCTACCTCGATCCCACGCGCGACCCGTACGACGTCTGGCTCGATCAGTTCGAGCGCGGCACGAACGCGGCCAGCTACGACGCCTTCTTTGCGCAGGTCAAGCAGACCGTCGTGCCGCTCGTGCACGAAATCGCCGCGCATCCGCACCTCGATGCGCCGTTTGTGAGCGCCCGCGTTCCCGAGACGGACCAGCTCGCCATCGCGCGCGAGCTCATGGCGCTCGTGGGCCTCGACATGGACGGCGCGGCGCTCGCGACGGTGGAGCATCCCTTCTCGGACGGGTTCGCTCCGGGCGACGTCCGCGTGACCACGCACATCTATGAGGACAACGCGCTCAGCAACGTGTTCTCGGTCATCCATGAGAGCGGGCACGCCATCTACGAGCAGAACGTGGATCCGTCCTATGCCTACACCTGCCTCATGGGCGGCGGGTCGACGGGCATTCATGAGAGCCAGTCGCGGTTCTTTGAGAACACGATCGCCCGGTCGCGCGCCTTCATGGGGCCGCTGCTCGCGATCATGCGCCGCCATGCGCCCGACGCGTACGCGGGCGTCACCGAGGACGGGCTCTATCGCGCCGTGAACGCCGCCACGCCCGGGCTCATCCGCCTGGAGGCTGACGAGCTCACCTATCCGCTGCACATCATGATTCGGTATGACATCGAGCGGCAGCTCTTCGCGGGCGAGGCCACCGCGCACGACATTCCCGGGCTCTGGGCGGCCTACACCAAAGAATACCTGGGGCTCGACGTGCCGAGCGACACCCTGGGATGCCTGCAGGACGTGCACTGGTCGTACGGGAGCTTCGGGTACTTCCCCACGTACGCCCTGGGCAGCGCCTACGGGGCGCAACTGCTTGACGCGATGGGTCGCGCCGGCGTCAACGTGGACGCCGCCTGCGCCGCGGGCGACCTCTCCCCCGTCAACGCGTGGCTCCGCGATGCGATCTGGCGCTGGGGTCGCGGCAAGGACGCGCCCGAGCTCATCCGCGAGGCCTGCGGCGCGCCGTTTGACGCTGCTTACTACTGCAGGTATCTCGAGCAGAAGTTCAGCGGGGTCTACGGGTTGTAGGGACCGCGGCTCGCGGGCAGGACAAGCGCGCTAGACCGTCAAAAACACCATCACGATGATGAGCGCGAAGCCCGCGATGTCGGTCGGGGCGAAGAGGGTTCCCAGCATGAGGAAGCTCGTCACCGTGGCGGAAACCGGCTCGATTGTGCCGATCAAGCTCGCGCGCAACGACCCGATGTCCTTGACGCCCTGCATGTAAAGCAGGTACGCCAAGAACGACCCCACGCCGACGAACACGCCGAAGGCGCCCCACCCCGTCGCGTCGAGGGCGGGGACGTTTGTCCAAGGCTGCAGGATGGCGCAGCTCACCAGGCCCGATACGAGCATGCCCGACCCCGTCACGATCGGCGAGCCATACGTGGGAAGGATCCGCGCGGGTATGACGGACATGCACGCGGCCCCGAGCGCGGCGACGAGACCCATGAGCAGCCCCTCGGGCGGGATGGCGAGCGCGTCCAAGCTGCCGCCCGTCGCGATGAGGAAGGTCCCTCCCAGCGCGAACGCAACGCCGGCCACCTCGCGAGGGCGCGGGGCGCGACGGCCGGCGAGGCACGCGTACCCCATGATGAGGACGAGCTGGAGCGTCTGCATGACCGTCGCGGTTCCGGCGTTGGTGAGCCGCACCGTCATGAGGTACCCGAACTGGTTGAGCGCCACGCCGAGCGCTGAGAACACGAGGACGGTCAGGCGATCGCGCGGCGTCGTCCAGAGCCTTATGAAGCGCTCCCGATCGGTCGCTAGGATGACCGCGAGAAAGAGCACGCCTGCGCAGAGCTGACGCGTGCACATGAGCCACAACGTGTCGACCTGATAGGTGTCGAACAAATAGCTCGCGCAGGTGCCTGAGAAGCCCCAAAACGATCCGCCCGCAAGCGTGGCGACGATCCCGCTCACGAGGCGACGGCGCTCGGACGCGTTCGCGCGCTCGCGCAGGGCGCGCCGGCGCGCGCGAGACGCCGCGTCCGCGCCGACGGGTGCGTCCGTGCCGACAACGGACACGGAACCGTGGGCCGCCGCTTCCTCGACCAGATCATCTGAACGCCGCATGTCCTCCCCCTTCGGATCGCGCAGCACCTCATGGCGACCACCTCGCCTGCGACACCATAACGTATGACGCGCGTGCGCAAAAGGGGGATCTTTCCGCGCTGAACTGCGTCTTTATCGCGATGCAGCGCGCGCTCGGCAAACGGCGTCTCCCACCGCGCCGCCCGGCGTGCGCGCCCGCTGGGCCTCAATCACGCTCCGGCGGCAAACGCGCGCCGGCATGGGTATAAGCGGGGGAGCACCCACGACCCAAGGAGCCCTCATGCAACATGCATCATCCATGCCCGCCGCCCCCGACGCCCGCAAGACGGCGCGCGCCCTGCTCGAGCCGGGCAGCGCCGTCTGCGGCTTCACCGTCGAGCGAACCGAGGCCATCGACGAGCTCGACGCGCAGGCCTTCGTCATGCGTCACGGAGCCTCGGGCGCGCGCCTGCTCTACCTCGCCTGCGATGACGAGAACAAGGCGTTCGCCATCGCGTTCAAGACCCCGCCCGCCGATGACACCGGCGTCTTCCACATCCTCGAGCACTCCGTGCTGTGTGGATCGACCAAGTTCCCCGTGAAGGAGCCGTTCGTCGACCTCATCAAGAGCTCGATGCAGACGTTCCTGAACGCCATGACCTATTCCGACAAGACGGTCTACCCGGTAGCGTCCACCAACGAGCAGGACCTCCTGAACCTCATGGACGTGTACATGGACGCTGTGCTCAACCCGGCGATCTACACCAAGCCGACCATCTTCGAGCAGGAGGGCTGGCACCTCGAGCTCGACGTGCCCGAGGGCGGCACCGTGCGCGACGGACGGCTGCGCTACAACGGCGTCGTCTTCAACGAGATGAAGGGCGCCCTCTCCGATCCCTCCGATGTGCTTGACAACGCGATCAACCAGGCGCTCTTCCCCGACACGGCCTACGCCTGCGAGTCGGGCGGCAACCCCCGCGCCATCCCGCAGCTCACCTACAAGCGTTTCCTCGACGCGCACGCGCGCCATTACAACCTCGCCAACAGCTATATCGTGCTCTACGGCGACTTCGCCGACGTCCGCCGCGAGCTCTCCTTCCTTGACGAGAATTACCTGTCGGACGAGGCCCGTGAGCACGCGGCCGCCGCGAAGGGTGTCGCGGCCGATGCCCCCGGCGCGCCCAACCCCCTTGTTGAGCAGACGCCCGTCACCTGCGACTACCGGCGCGTCGAGATGGCGACCACGCCCGAGAACGCGCTGTGCGGCATGGCCTACGTCCTCGGGCACGCGCTCGACCCGGCGCGGATCATCGCGGCCGACGTGCTCTTCGACGCGTTGCTCGGATCCAACGAAGCCCCCGTCAAGAAGGCGATCATCGCCGCGGGCATCGGCGGCAACGTGCTGAGCTACACCGCCACCACCTGCCTGCAGCCCTATGAGCTCATCGTGCTGCAGGGCGCCCAGGCGGGCGCCGCGCGCGCCTTTCGCCAGATCATCGAGGATGAGTGCCGCCGGCTGGTCGATGAGGGCATCCCGCGCGCACGCCTCGAGGCCGTGATCTCCAACAACGAGTACGCCCTGCGCCAGCGCGACTACGGTGTCGCCGACGGCGTGATGCTCGCCTGCGACGCCCTCACCACCTGGCTCTATGACGATGACGCCGCCACGAGCGCGCTCACGTACGCCGACACGTACGCCGATCTGCG
>CAZLGF010000045.1:0-1141 GCA_964558955.1 uncultured Coriobacteriaceae bacterium | reverse complement strand
TGGCGGCGATGTCCGATGACGACCTCGTCGCCGTCCAGGAGAACGTCGCGCGCCTGCGCGCGGCGCAGGAGGCTGAGGACGCGCCCGAGGCCAAGGCGACCCTCCCCCGCCTGCGCGTCGCCGACATCGGCGCCGCGCGACCGGAGCCGCCCCTCGATCGGGACGAGACGACGCCGATTCCTTGCCTCCGCCACCTCATCCCCACGCGCCGACTCGCCTACGCGATCACCTACTTCGACCTCACGCACGTGAGCTACGCCGAGCTGCCGTACGTGCGGGTGCTCTGCTGCCTCATGCGCCAGCTCGCGACCACGCGCATGAGCGCCGCCGAGCTCGACAACCACATCACGACGAACCTGGGCTTTCTGACCTTCACCACCGAGGTCTACCAGCAGGATGACTGGAGGCTCGCGCGACCCAAGCTCGTCGTCGCCGCCGGAGCCCTCTCCGAGAAGATCGACGCCCTCGCCGCGATTCCGCGCGAGGTCTGGTCCGAGACGATCTTCGAGGACACCGGCCGCATGCGCGAGGTCCTCACGCAGATGAGGATCGGCATGGAGCAGTCCTTCATCACGGCTGGTCATCAGGCGGCGCTCATGCGCTCCCTCTCCTACGTGCAACCTGGCGCCGTCTTGAGCGAGCAGCTGGGCGGCGTCGACTTCTACCGGTTCCTGCGTGATCTGCTCGAGCACTTCGACGAGCGGGCGGACGAGCTGACGGCCACCCTGCGCGACCTGCAGGCGCGCATCTTCACCTCGACGGACACCGTGACGAGCTTCACCGGATCGGCCGAGGACTACGCGCGCTACTGGGCCGCGGCCGGCGACCTGGGCCTGACGCCGCGAGCGGCCGCCGCCAAGGAGCTCTACGTGCCCCTGCCGGAGGTGCGGCGCGAGGCGTTCATCATCCCGAGCGACGTCTGCTACGCCGCGTGCGCCACCGACCCCCGGCGCCTGGGGATCAACAACGACGGGTCATGGTCGGTCGTGGCGAACGCCCTCTCCTATGACTACCTATGGAACGAGATCCGCGTGAAGGGCGGCGCCTACGGATGCGGCTTCCGCTCGGACAATGCGCGCTCGCCGGCGTTCTACACCTACCGCGACCCCGCGATCGACCCATCGCTCGAACGGCACGCGCG
>CAZLGF010000044.1:8239-10537 GCA_964558955.1 uncultured Coriobacteriaceae bacterium | reverse complement strand
TCCGTGGAGAGAAACGCCTCATAGGCCGATCGCACCTGAGCAAGCTCGGCTTGGACGGCCGCGAGCTGCGCGTCGAGGGTCGCGTCGACCCCCGTGCCGGCACCTGCCGCCGTAAGCGCCGCGACCGCCGCCTCGAGCTGAGCGATGCCGTCCTCGTAGCTCGCCCGCGCCTCCTCGAGCGCGGCGCGCTGATCGTCGAGCGCGGCCTGCGCCGCGTCCGCTTGGGCGACCCCCTCGTCATAGGCCGCCTGCTGCGCCGCCAGCTCATCCTCGGCTGCGGCGATCGCATCCGCCGCAGCATCGAGCTCGGCGCGCTTGTCCGCCAGAGACGCCGCCGCCTCCGCGAGCGCGGCGCGGGCGTCCGCGAGCTCGGAGGCGGTCTGCGCGAGCACGTCCTCACCCGCCGTGAGCTCGGAAGCCGCGTCGGCAAGCGTCACCTCGGAGGACGCGAGCTCATCCTCGGCCGCGGCGATCGTGGCGGCCGCCTCCGCCAGCTCAGCGGCCGCCGCATCGAGCTCGGAGACCGCCGCGGCCACCTCTGCCTCGCCGGCCTCGATCTCGTCGTCGAACTGGCCCTGCACCGTCGCCAGGCGCGCGTCGGCGCGACCCTCAAGCAGCTCCTCGAGCTCCTCCTTGTGCGCCGCGACCCGATCGAGGTAGGTCTGCTCGTACGGGTCGAGCCCGACCGTGTCGGTGAACCGCAGCCGCGCCACCATGTAGTAGTCAACGTCGAAGGCCTCGGGCGCGACGACGGCGTACCCAACAAGGTCGCCGGTCCCCACCTCGGTCTGCCCGAGATTCACGCACGAGAGGATCTCCGCGGAGTTCACGACGCCCACCACGGTGAAGCTGTGCTGGGTGAGCGCGTAGGAGCCGCTCACATCCGGCTCCTCGGAGAAGGTGATGATCGAGCCGACGGGGTACTCCTCGGCAAGCGTCTGCGACACCGCGACCTCATCGGACGCCGCGGGCAGGCGTCCCTCAACCACCTCATAGCACGAGATGCGCTCAGACGTCGAGGCGACGCGCACCGCGTCGTCAGTGCCGTCCACCTCGACGTCCTTGAGGTAGCCGTACTCGATGTCGGCGATGCCCGACGCTTGCTCGATCACCGCCTCGTCGCTCGCGTCGATGCCGAGCGTGCCGATGATCGTGAGATCGGCCGCGTTATATGCGTCCAGGTAGTCCGTCCCGGTCGCGCGCATGTCGGGGCCGGCGACGTTGAGCCCCACGAGCGCGAAGGAGCCAAGGGCCATGAGCAGCATGATCGAGATGAAGCGTCCGCGCGAGCGCCGAACGGTGCGCGTGATGTCGAGCCAGAGGGCCCGCTTGCGCGGGCGGCGCGCACCTGCGTTCGCCATGGAACCCCCTCTCTGCTCGAGTCATGCCGCGTTCACGGGGACGCGATCCGTTGGAACGTATTGTAGGCCGTTCGACGCGAAGAGGGGGTTACGCATCGGGCGGCGGCACGATGACGTCGTAGCGCACCGTCGTGCCCATGATGCGGTAGCTCGGGGCGATTCCCGCGAGGTCGGGGCCCTTGAGCGGGCGCTTGACCACCGCCTTGCGCGGGCGGGCGGCGAGCGCGGCGGCGAGCAGCTCCTCGGCGTCCACGCAGGGGCGCTCGAGACGATGGAGCAGCTGGAACTTCTTCTTCACCGCGGCGGCCTTCCGCCGCGCGGGAAACATCGGGTCGAGGTAGACCACGTCGGGTTGGTAACCCAGGTGCGGCAGGGCGGCGACGCTGTCGCCGCGCGTCAGGCGCATGCGCGCCACCACATCCGCCAAGGCGGGGTCGGCCGCGGCGCGGCGCAGGGCGTCGGCTGCGAGGGCGTGGATCACCGGATCGCGCTCGAAGAGCTCGACCTCGAACCCGGCGGCGGCGAGCAGCAGGGCGTCCTCGCCGAACCCCGCCGTCGCGTCGACCGCGCGAAGCGGCCCGGAGGCACCCTTGATGCGGGCGGCCCGCACGAGCAGCTCGCGTGCGAGGCGGGCGGGCCGCAGGCGCGGGAGCGCCGTGGCGAGATCGGGCTTGAGCGCCATGCCGTCCGCGACAAGCGAGAGCCCGTCCTCGTCGAGCACGAGATACATGCCGTCCGACGCATGCGACGCCGCGCTCGCGGAGGGGCGCTCATCCGCGATGGGCACGCCCAGATCATCTGCCAGCCGCTCCGCGTCGGCGCGGCGCGCGTCGCACGCGACGACGAGCATCAAACCCTCAGGTACCGCGGTGACCATCTCCCCTCTTTCACGCAGGCGATGGTCCCTGTTATACCAAAAACCCGCCCGCCGCAGCGA
>CAZLGF010000044.1:5084-8139 GCA_964558955.1 uncultured Coriobacteriaceae bacterium | reverse complement strand
CCGAGCTGGCGGCAGGCCTCCGAAGCCTCGTCATCGGGATAGTCCTTGGCGATCACCGTGCCGGTCACGGTCACGCCCGCGCCCTCGGCGCGCTCACGCCACAGGTCCATCCACTCGCCGTCGGCCCAGTCGTAGCTGCCGAAGAGCGAGACCTTGCGCCCCGGCAGGGACGGCTCGACGTCGTCCCACATGGGCTCGAACTCGTCGCTCTCGAGCTCCTCGGAGCCCATCGCGGGGCACCCGAAGGCGAAAGCGTCATAGGTATCGAGATCGGCCGCGGTGAAGTCGGCGGCCTGCAGGACCACGGCCTCGCCACCCGCGCCGGTCACGCCCTCGGCGACGAGGTTGGCCATGGCCTCGGTGTTACCCGTGCCGCTCCAAAAGACCACTGCTACCTTGCTCATGTCATGTTCCTTTCTGTTCGCGGCCCCGTGCGGGACCGATGGACACCATCGTGCGGGGAGCCACCCCGTCGGATCCTCACCCGGCGTCAGGCGCTCCGCAGAAGCTCGGCCGGCGTGGCGAGCTCGAGTAGCGTCGCCCCCGCGCGGCTGAGCGCGCAGCAACGCCGCGTGCAGCGCTTGTAGCGGGCGAAGCGCTGAATCGCCGTGCGGGCGTTCGCGTAGACCTTCCAGCAGCCGCAGCAGATGAAATCGCGCCCGCGGTGCTCGATGAAGCCGGTCACGTCCTCATAGGGGTAGCCCAGGAAGAACCCGATCTCGTGCGGGACGCCGCTCGCCCCGAAGCGCGCCGCGACCTGCTCGACCACGGCCTCGTCGTCAAGCGCGTCGGATGGCGCGGACAGGCGGTAGCCGCATGCCGCGAGGGCGCGCCGGATGCGCGGGTCGGCCAGATGCCGCGTGAGGAGCGCGGGGCGCCATACGTAGACGATCGCCCCGTAGGAGCGCCACGCGAGAACGGCGATGCGAACGCCGCGCGCGGCGAGCGTGCGGTCCACGACGGAGGCGAGAGACGCGAGGCGCAACCGCCGAGCCGCGGCGGCGCGTGCCGCGGTGCCCGCCCGCGTGGCGTCAGAACCGGATGAGCCGCTCGTACCGGTAAAGTCGCCCGTGAAGGTGAACATGCTCGCCGGCTTGGCGCCGATGATCGTCGGCGCGCAGTTGCGCACCACGCACGCCTCAAGCTCCTCCTCGGTGATGGGATGCTCCATGTCGCCTCCGTTCCACGCGCATCTCTCATAAAGTTAGCCATCTCAAACTATCGTGGGCCGACACCTGCGTCCCTTCAAGAAGTTTCCATATGCTAACTTTTGTGACCGGGCACATCCGTCTCGCGCGCGTCGCATGCGGCCCGTCAACGCCAGACGCCCCATGCGGACGCGCGGCGCACGAGACGCTCCCTGCAAACGGGTATACACGGGGTAGCGTCACACGTCTCGTGAAAGGAGCGGCCATGTTCAAGAACGTATTGGTTCCCTATGACGATTCCGAGCACGCCAAGAGCGCCCTGCGCACCGCCCTCGGCATGGTGGGGGAGCATCCCGACGCCTGCGTCCACGTCGTCTCTATCATCCCGGTGAACTCGACGCCCACGCCGCTCTACGCCGGGACCGCGCTCGAGAGCTCCTTCACCATGAGCATGCCGGTCGACTACCACGAGATGATGGGCTCCATCCTGCACCGCACCCGCAGCGACCTCGAGCATCTGGTCGAAGACGCCTCCGATAGGACCGTGTGCAAGACGGTGGTCGAGGCGAACATCGCCACCTCGCCCGTCGAGGGAATCGTTGAGTACGTCGAGAGCAACGGCATCGACCTCGTGGTCATGGGCCGCCGCGGACTCGGGGCGCTGCGCGGCATGCTCGGCAGCGTGAGCTACGGCGTCCTGCGCTCGGTCGAGGTGCCCGTCCTCACCGTGAAGTAGCGCTCGATCCCGCGTCCCTCGCCGGCGGGACGTCTTTGTGTCGCGTGCCCCAGTCGCACATCGCGTCGAGCACGTCCATGAGCGAGGCGCCCCGCTCGGTGAGCGAGTACTCCACCTTGGGCGGGATCTGCGGGTACGCGACGCGCGTGATGAGCCCATCGGCCTCGAGCTCCTTGAGGCTTCGGCTGAGCGTGCGGTCTGAGACGGTCTTGAGGTAGCGCCTGAGCTCATTGAAGCGCACGGGCTGAAACTCCATGAGGCAGTAGAGGATCACCATCTTGTACTTGCCCTGGATGAGCGAGAGCGTGTAGGAGAACCCCGTCTCCTCGAAGTCCGCGCTCTCGATGTCAGCCCATCCCGACCGCTCCGTCGCGTTTGCCGCCATGATCCCCGCCCTCTTCAAACCGCCGCGCTCCGCGATGATCCGCACCGCTGGACGCGGTCGCGCCCCGCAATGACCCACGCCGCCGGGCGCGGTCGCGCGCAGTACGCTGTGCTCGTGGTTAGTACCTAACATCGTTTTCGGTACTTGTGATGCATCCAGCGGCATAGTATCACAGAATCAAGGGGCACGGCTGGCGTGCCCGCATCTCATGAACGGAGGAGCCATGAAGAAGGATCTCGGTGTCAAGCCCTATCTCTATCCCATGCCCGTGCTCATGATCGCAACGTACAACGACGACGACACCGTCGACGTGATGAACATGGCCTGGGGCGGCATCTGCGCGAGCGACATGGTCGCCCTCAACATCGGCGAGCGGCACAAGACCAGCAAGAACATCAGGGCGCGCGGCGCCTTCACCCTGAGCATCGCCGACGTGGCGCACCTGGACGAGTCGGACTACTTCGGCATCGCGAGCGGCAACACCGTCGCCGACAAGTTCGAGCGCACCGGCATGACCGCCGTCAAGAGCACCCGCGTCGACGCGCCCGTGGTCGAGGAGTACCCCATCACGCTCGAGTGCACCGTCGTCGAGATGCAGGAGCAGCCGTACGGCCTGCGCGTCCTTGGGAAGATCGAGAACGTCCTCGCCGACGAGGCCGTGCTCGACGAGCAGGGCAAGGTCGATCCGGCCAAGCTCAACGCGTTCGCGTTCGACCAGTTCCAGAACGGCTACTACGCGCTCGGCGAGAAGATCGGCCAGGCCTGGGGCAACGGCAAGCGCTTCTC
>CAZLGF010000044.1:2292-4984 GCA_964558955.1 uncultured Coriobacteriaceae bacterium | reverse complement strand
TAGATGGCCTCGTCCTCAGCCGTGAAGACGTTGAACACCACCGTCAGCCGCGCATCCGGGTGCGCGTCGAGCCAGGAGCGCACGGCGCGCACCGCGATGGGCGCGGCCTCATCGCGCGGGAACCCAAAGACGCCCGTGCTGATGCAGCAGAAGACGATGCTCGTGAGGCCCTCGGCCGCGGCCGCCTCGAGGCAGCGCTCGTAGCAGCGCGCGAGCTCCCGGCGGTGCCGGTCACTCGGCCGGCCGTCCGCGATCGGCCCCACCGTGTGGATGACGCGCCGCGCCGGGAGGTTGTAGGCGTCCGTCACCGTGGCCTCGGCCGTGGGCTCCGGACGGCCGCGCTCGGCCATGATGAGCGCGCAGGCGCGGCGGAGCTGCACGCCGGCGAACGTGTGGATCGCGTTGTCGATGCAGGCGTGAAGCGGCGTCCAGCACCCCGTCATGCCTGAGTTCGCGGCGTTCACGATCGCATCGGCGCGAATCGTCGTGATGTCGCCACGCCAGACGCGCAGACGCGCGTCCGCGGGCGCGGGCTCGAGCGCGTCCACGTCGGTGATGCCCGCGGCGGCGATGAGGCCCTGGAGCAGCTCGTCTTGGATCGCGAGGAAGTCGGCAGGCGCCGGGTAGGGCTCGCGGGTGTTCACGAGCGCGCGAAACGTCCGCCAGCGCTCCTCAAACGGCGCGCCGGCGCGCGCCGGACGCGCGGGCATCCACCCGCCCGTCCGGCGCCGCTCATCCATCAGCCACTCGACCGCCTGGTCGACGAGCTCGTCCGCCCGCTTCGCATCCATGTGTGACCCCTCCCCTACCGAGCCGCGGGGCCCGAGCCGCGCAGCGTGCGGAGAACGTCCGCGATGTCGTCGTCGATCAGGATCGAGCGTGCGGCGATCTCATCAGGGCAGAGCGCCTCGCCCTTGTTGATGCAGGCGTAGACGGCGCGCTCGTTGGCGGCCGTTTGCTCCCAGAACGGGAACTTGATGATGACGGGGGTGTTGTAACCCACTCCCAGCTCGAGATAGAGCACGCGCACCCGACGATGGCGGCGTTTGAAGTCCTCCCAGCGCTGCGCGGCCGCGTGCCAGCCCTCGTCCTCGACAAACGTGCCGTCGGAGCGCAGATTCATCGCCATGGGCTTTCCGCAAACCGGGCAGTACGGCACCAGCTCGGTGGGGATGCGGCGGTCGCGTTGCTCGGCCACCATGCGGCGGATCACGTCCTCGTTGTCATAAGTCGCCTGATGACAGGGCACCGAGCACTGGAACAGCCCGTAGTCGCCCTGGGTGTAGAAGAGCCGGTGCTTATCGAAGCCTGCGCGCTGGAACTGGTGGTCGACGTTGGTGGTGAGGACGAAGTAGTCGCGATCGCGCACAAGCTCGAACAGGTCGTGGTACACCGTCCCGGGGGTGCGCTCATAGCGGTTGCACATGACGAAGCGGCTCCAGTACGCCCAGTGCTCCTCGAGGGAGTCGAAGGCGTGGAAGGCGCCCGTGTACATGTCGTGGAAGCCGTACGCCGCCTCGAAGTCGGCAAAGAGCTCATGGAAGCGCGGCCCGCTGTAGGTGAGCCCCGCCGCCGTCGAGAGACCCGCCCCGGCTCCGACCACCACGGCATCCGCCTCATCGAGGGCGCTCGCGAGCTGCGCGATCGCGCGCTGGCGGGCGTCCTCCCCCTGCGCGGCGCGTCGTAGCACCATCTGACCCGACCCCGCCCGTGCGCTGAACCATCCCACAGCATGCTCCCTCCTCAACACAGTGCGCCGCCACCAGGACGCCTTATGTTGTAAGTACAGTTATTACAACATAGGGCTATTATGCGCGATCGCCGGGCGGTGTCAACCGGGGCGCGCCCTGGGCGCGGGCGGGTTGGCGGGCAGGCGGGCAGTTGCCGGGCGCGGGCGGGGCGGCGGGCGAGCGTCCGAGCGGGGCGAGGGTGGGACGCGGGCTGCCGGGCGCGGGCGGAGCAGATAGGGCGCCGCCCCAGGCAAAGAATCGACGGATTGGAACGTTTTCGCCGCTGAACGAACGAAAAAATGCGCCGATCCGTCGATTCTTTGGAACGGCGCACGGCCCAGAGCGCCCAGCGGCCCCTGCTACGCGGGCGCGCCATACACGGGCCCCGTCCGGCAGTCCCACCGAGCAGGCACGCCATGCGCGGGGCCGACCGGTGGGGCGGGCGCGAACCGCCGGGCGGACGCAGAGCGCAACGAGCTGCTAGGCGGCCAAGCGCGAACGTCCGTTTATCGCGCGCCCGCCCGTACCAGCTCGAGGATCTTGGACAGGCCCTTCTTGCCAAAGGACACCTGCTCATGGCCATCGGCGTGCGTCGCCACGAGGCACGGCACGCTCATGACCTGGTAGCGGTCCTTGAGATCAGCGAAGTGGTTGATGTCGTAGACCGCCGCCGTCACGTGCTCGTTCTCGGCGGCGATCCGCTGGCAGGCGAGCACGACCTCGGGACACATGGTGCACGAAAGCCCCACGAGCACCGTGAGGGACAGGTCCTCGTCGATGGCGGCGATGCCCGCACGATCCGCGTCGTCGATGGGCTGACCTGGACCGGCGGCGTTGTAGAGTCCAAGCACGAAGCTCGTGAACTCATGCCCGCCGGGCACGCCATGGAAGGAGAGTCCCGTGGGCGCGCCGTCGGCGCGGCAGACCTCCACGAAGGGCAGCTCGGCGGGATCATCGGCGGT
>CAZLGF010000044.1:0-2192 GCA_964558955.1 uncultured Coriobacteriaceae bacterium | reverse complement strand
GGCCTGCGCCGCACGCGGACGAGAGACCGGGGCCGCGGGCGTGAGCCCGGTGCGCTCGCGAGCGGCCTTGAGGTAGCGCTCCATGTCGGTCGCGGTCTGCGCCGCCTGACCGACGGCCGTCGCCACCTGGCGAAGCGTCTTCACGCACACATCGCCCGCCGCGAAAAGGCCGTCAGCCGTCGTCATCTGGTGCGCGTCGGTGAGGATGTAGCCCCGCTCGTCAACGTCGGCGATACCGCGCACGAGCTCGGTAGCCGGGGCGTATCCCACGAAGACGAAGATGCCGAACGTCTCCCCCGCGCTCGCGCGATACTCGGTCTCCTCGCCCGTCTTGGTGTTGCGATAGCGCAGGTAGCGCAGGGCCGTGTCGCCGCCCGCCTCGACGATCTCGGTGTTGTAGAGCACGTCGATGCGCTCGTGGCTCTTCACCGCCTCGGCCGCGGCCGGCGCGCAGCTGAAGTCATCATCGCGCACGAGCACCGTCACGTGTCGGGCGTAGGTGGTGAGAAAAACGCTTTCCTCGGCCGCGGCGAACCCGCCGCCCACCACGAACACGTCGCAGCCCGTGAAGAACTCGCCGTCGCAGGTGGCGCAGTATGCCACGCCGCGCCCGCGAAACTCCTCCTCGCCGACAAAGCCCACGCTCCGGGGGCTCGCGCCGGTGGCGAGCAGCACGCCCAGGCAGGAGCGCTCGCCCTTGGTGGTGCGCGCGCGTTTGACGTCGCCCGTGAGATCGAGCCCCGTCACCTCAGCGAGCAGAAACTCCGCACCGAAGGACGCGGCCTGGCGGCGCATCGTGTCGGTGAGCTCGCTGCCGCTCGTCGCGAACACGCCAGGGTAGTTCACCACCTCGCTCGTGATGGTGATCTGCCCGCCGAAGTGGTCCTTCTCGACGACGAGCACGCGGTAGCGGGCGCGCGCGAGATAGAGCGCCGCCGTGAGCCCGGCGGGCCCGCCGCCGACGATGATGGCGTCATAGAGGGTGTCTGAAGTTGCCATGATGATCCCTTCTTATCAGAGACGGGCCGCGGCCGCCATGCAGCCGCGGCCCGTCGGGCACGTGCGATGACGCGGACTCGCCTAGAGCTGACCCACGAGGTCGAGGCTCGGCTTCAGGGTCTCGGCGCCCGGCTGCCACTTGGCGGGGCACACCTGGTCGCCATGCTCCGCCACGAACTGAGCGGCCTTGAGCAGGCGGAGCAGCTCGTCGGCGTTGCGGCCGATGCCGCCGGCGTTCACCTGGTAGACCTGGATCGCACCCGCCGGATCGACGATGAAGGCGCCGCGCTCGGCCAGGCCGTCGGCCTCGATGAGCACCTCGAAGTCGCGGCAGAGCGCGTGCGTGGGGTCGGCGAGCATGGGGTAGGTGACCTTGGCGATGCGCTCGGATGACTCATGCCATGCCTTGTGGGTGAAGTGCGTGTCGGTCGAGACCGAATAAACCTCGCAGCCCGCCTCCTGGAACGCGCCGTAGAGGTTGGCGAGGTCCTCGAGCTCGGTGGGGCACACGAACGTGAAGTCGGCCGGATAGAAGAAGAACAGGCTCCACTTCCCCAGCACGTCGTCCTTGGTGATGGTCTTGAACTCGTTGTTCTGGTACGCCTGGACCGAGAAGTCCGCGATCTCCTTGCCGATGAGGGACATGATGTCTCCTTTGCTGTCGTGGCGGATGCCGGACCTCTCCGGCTTACGCCTTGCCTTTATCAATATCGAGTCCTATTATCGTTAGTGATAAAGGATTGTCAAGCATTGTTTTGAACTAGGTGGTCGAGGCGCGCGCTTGAACGCACGGCGCCCTTCTGGTGAAATGACAGCGTGCTTAGCAGCCACGGACCGGGTGCCATGACGGTGCCGTTATTAGAGAATTGGAGGGGACATGCAGCGACGGAACACGCGTCAGCGACAGCTCGTGCTCGAGGCGGTGCGCCGCGCCTGCGACCACCCCACCGCCGACGAGATCTACCTCACGGTGCGCCAGCATGACGAGCGCATCAGCCGCGGCACGGTCTATCGCAACCTCAACCTCCTCGCTGACGAGGGCCTGATCCAGCTCATCAAGGCCCCCGGCGGCAGCCGCTTCGACGGCCGGACCGACCGGCACGCGCACCTCGTCTGCTCCGCGTGCGGGGCGGTGAGCGATCTCGATCTCCCCTATGACGACGCGCTCGACCGCGACGCGGCCGCGCAAACCG